>JANYJG010000100.1 GCA_025358515.1 Chloroflexota bacterium | reverse complement strand
CCGTAGGCATACGGGTCCCGACTCTGCGGGTTGGTGGCGTCCCCGCTGAGCGGGTCGTCGCTCACAAACCGTCCAAGTGTTGGCGAATACCAACGGGCGATGACGTAGTAGAGGCCCGAGACGCCATCGAAATGGCTGCTCTGCCAGCGGGTGCTGGGGACGGAGCCAGTCGATGCCGTGAGATTGCCAAAGGGATCGTAAACCGCAGTCGCGCTCACCGCGCCCGTTGAAGATGCCGTCCAGGCGACGTCGCTGTGGGCGTTGAGTCCTAGGTAGGTCCAAGTCGAAAGACTCGGATCGACCTCGTACAGCTCGGAGCCGGAGATGTCGGTGGCGTGATCTCGGATCACGACGCTGGCTGTGTCGTCGAATTCCTGGGCCACTGCGGTCGTGGTGCCGACGTATCGGAAGCGAGTCGTCGACGACTCGGCCACCGTTAACAGGCGGTCGAGGGCGTCATAGCGGTAGATGGCGATGGGCATACCGCTCGGCGCAGCGTTCACCTGGACCAGGCGGCCAAGGCTGTCCCAGACGAGGGTCTTGCCGGGCATCCCGGTCAGGCGGCCTTCCGCGTCCGACCCGTAGACTCCGCCGGAGCTGTCAGATGTTGGCCGGCTGGCGTTGTCGAAGACCGTGCTAATGGCCGGAGCGGTGCCAATTTGGACGGATGTCCGGTCGGGCGTCGTATCCCATCCGTACGTCTGCGAGGTCGATCCCGCAGGTGCGTAGGCGGTCAACCGGCTGAGAGCGTCGTAACCGTAGGTCGTTGTGCCGCTCGGAGCGGCGCAGGTCCCGGCGGTCGACTCGGCCTGGCGGGTCGAGGCGCGGTTGTAGGTGTAGGAGAACACCGCCCGAGTGGTGCTCGCTGAGTTGTCGGTCGTCAACTTGCACGTGAGGCGGCCAAGGGCATCGTATGAGCTAGTGGTCTTGTTGCCGGTGGGATCGGTGGCCCCGCTGACGCGGTTGCGCGCCGAGTATGTCCAGGTGAACGGATTGGTCCGGCCCGTGGTCCCGTTGAGCGGATCCACAAGCGACGCCTGGCGACCGTAACTGTCGAGAGCGAAATTGTAGGAGGCGGACGTGTCGGAAGGATCGGTTCGATTCAGGGAGTCGGTGCCGTACACGTAGGTGGTGCCTGGCGTGCCGTCGCTGTAGGTGACAGTGAGGGGGCGATTGAGCGAGTCGTACGTGGTCGAAATCGTCGAGGTGGCGATTGCGTCGGTGTTGGTCGTTCTATTGCCGGCAGCGTCATACCCGTATTGGGTATCCACTGTGCCTGAGATCGAGCCCGAGCAGGGGTTGGCAAGTGTCTGCAGCGAGGCGCCAGGGTCGGCCACGCGGCGGCATAGCCGGCCGGCCGCATCGAAGGCCCAGGCAATCGAGGGGTGCCCATCGGTGTGGTCCTGGTTGGTCTGGCTGGTCTTGTTGCCGCGCTCGTCGTAAGTCCAGGTGGTCTGGTTCCCGAGCGCGTCGGTCTGCGTGACTAGACGACCCGCATCGTCGTATCCGTAGCTCGTGGCGCCGTTTGAGTCGCCCAGATGCTGACTAATCATCCGCCCGTTCGCGTCGTATCCGTAAGTGGTCGAAACATTGGTCGTTGTAGTGCCGCTGACGCGACTGCAGGTGAGCTCCGTGGCTGGATCCAGAGTCGAGTTCTCGAGGACTTGGCAGAGCCGATTCGCGGCGTCGTAGGCGTAGCGACTGGTGACCGTGTTCGTCCCTGTGGCGGCATCGCCCGGTGCCGGGGCGATCATCGAGATCTTGTTGCCCTGCGTGTCGTATGCGTAGGTCGTGATGATGTTCGTTTGGGCGTTCTTAGTGCCAGCACCAACGCAGGTCGCAATCGCGGCGCCGACGGGCGCTGTCGTGCCGGTGGCAGTGCAGTTGACGATGTCTTCGATGACCCGGCCTTGGTCATCGAAGATCTCGCGGTTGACCGTGTACGAGGTTCCGTCGTCGGTTGGCAGTAGCTTCGCGATCTGGTGGCCGCTGGCGTCGTCGACGAACGAGGTTATGACGTTGTCATCGGGGTCTGTGCCGCCGCCGACGTTGTCCTTCTGAGATGTGACGCGGCCTGCGGGGTCATAGAGGTATTCGGTCTTTCGTCCGTTGGCGGCGGTCACGCTGGCTTTGTTGCCGGCGCTGTCGTAGGTGTACTGAGTGAGTAGGTTGAACGTACCGTCGTACACCCTCGGGGTTACCCCGCACGACGCCCAGTCAGCGCCTGGCAGCGCCGGCGCGGAGTCGCTGCAGTTGTCGATCGTGTGGTCGACACGCCCGGCGGTGTCGTAGAACGTTCGCGAGACGATTCCGGCGGCAGAGCGGGTGGCGACCTCGCGACCGGCGGTGTCGTAGGCGTGGTCGGTCTCGAGGTTGGTTGACGCATCGCCGACGACCGACGTGGTGCAGGGATCGGCAAGGGCATACACGTCCATCGTGACGTTCACGAAGCTCCGGCATACGCGGCCGGCGCCGTCGTATATCGTGGCGTTCTTGATGTCGTCACCGACGAGTGCGAGCTTGGTCGACGAGATCGCCGCTCCGGAACCATCGTAGGCGTACCGGGTCTCGAGGTTGGTGGTCGCGGTCTTCGCCACCTCGGTCGTGCATGGATCGGCGAGCGTGGCCGGATCGATCGTCGCGTTGCCTAGGGTGCGGCATATGCTGCTGGCCTGCGCATAGACTGATCTGGACACGATGCCATGGGGATCGATTGTGGCGACGGTGTCGCCGGCGGCGTCGAAGAAGGTCTGCGTGTCGAGGTTGTCGGTGCTCGTACTGATCAAGCTCGTCCGGCACGGATCTGCGAGCGTCGAGAGGTCGGCCGTCGCGTTGGTCACCGACCGGCAGGCTCGATTTAGCGCGTCATAGGCGGTTGCGTTTTGAGTAGGCGTTTCCCCATCGAGGTGCGGGGCGCTAACCGTCAGGGCGTTGCCCGCCTTGTCGTAAGTCGTGTCGGTGACCTGGTTGCCGATGGTCGAGGTTATCGCTCGCCCCGCGCGGTCGTAGACGGTCGCCGTTACGGTGCCGTTCTCGGCAATCGAACTGACTTCGCGGCCGAGGAGGTCCGAAGTTCGACTGGTCGTCGAAAGAATGCCGCCGGTCGCATCGTTGGTCTGCGTTTGGGTGAGTTGTCGCCCCATCCGATCAAAGGTCTGAGCCGTCGTATTGGTCGTGGCGGTGGTACCGCTCATTGCGGGGGCCACGGTCCTGGTTTCGTCGCCCAGAGCGTCGTAGTAGCGGTATGTCGACTGCCCATCAGCGCCCGTATCGCTAGCGACCTGGCCGAGGCCATCGAATGCCTTGGTCGTGGTGACGCCGCCGCTCGTTGTCGAGGTTGCGTTACCGGCGATGTCGTGACCGCTCGAAGTCGTCGTGGCGCCTTCGGTCGTGTGCGTCACGCGATTGAGTAGATCGAGGCTCACGGCCGTGGTGCGGTTGGCCTGGCTCGCGGTCGACGGCCAATACAGGCGTGTCCGGATCGGGTTGCCCAACTCGTCATAATCGTTGAGGATCTTTACACTTGAGATCACGGTGCCAGCGCTCGGCTGAGTCTCGGTCAGTACCCGGCCCAGGTCGTCGTATGTTCGAACAACCACCTTGCCAAGGGCGTCGGTTGACGAGGTGGGTAGACCGGCCTTGCCCGCGGTCGTGGTTCCGTCGTACGCCTGCGCTGTAATGACGTTCTGCGCGGGACGAACCGTCCCGCCCGAAACATAGGCGCTGATCGTCTGGATCTCGTTGCCGAAGGTGTCGTAGACGTGTTTGGTCTGCACGCCCAGCGGGTTGGTCTCGATGTCGAGCTGATTGTTGGCGGTGTAGGAGTCCTTGGTGTCGAGGTTCTCGTGGGCCGCGCCGGCGAGGGCCGTAGAGCATGGGAGCGCCAGGGTCGAGACATCGACCGTCGGGTTGATGACCATGCGGCACAGGTGCCCGGTCGAGTAGATGTACTGGGTCTTGAGGGCGATGGAGGTGCCGCTCGCCTCGGTCTTAGTCAGAAGATCATTGGTGGCTGGGTTATAGGTGTAGGCCGTCGTGACCGTGCTCGAGGCGCTTACCTGATCAACTTCGCTCGTGATGTTGCCGGCGCCGTCATATGCCCAGCGCTTGTCGATGTTGTCAGTGCCAGGAGTGCTCATGGCTGTCGTGCATGGGACCGCGAGCGCGGACAAATCCGATGTGGCGTTTACGACCAGGCGGCACTGATTGCCGTTGGCGTCAAACGCGCTCTCGGTCGGCAGCGCGTTCACCGGATCGGTGACCTTGGTGACCCAGCCATGGGATTCGTATAGGTAGGTCCAGGTGTCGCTGATCGGACTTCCCTGGTTGCTGATGTCGCGAAGCTTGTGAACCAAGGTCGTGCCGGCGACCGCTCCGTCGAAGGTGGTCGAGGCAACGGGGTTGGCCCGCCCACCCAACGGGTCGGTGACCGATGCCACTTTGGTAGATCCGGCGTCGTACCCAAGTTTCCAGGTGACGATCTCTGCCGCGCCAGTGGCCGGAGTCCGGGTCCTTGTGACCTCTGTCAGATGATGGGCGCTATAGACGAGGCTGGTCACCTTAGTCTCTGGATCGGTGATCGAGGTCAAATCCCCGGTCGTCGGATCGTATCCGAGGGCCCACGCGCGGTTCGCGGAGTCTGTGACCGAGGTGATGTGGTGCTTCGTGGCATCGATAGCGATCGTCGTGGAGCGACTCGAGGCGTCGGTCGCGATGGCGCTACTCGTACCCCAGGTGATAGTCAGCGCCTTGCCGAAGCGATCGGTGATCTTGGTGAGCCGTCCGGCGCCTGAACCCTCAAAGCTGAGCGTGCTCTGATCCGTGAGAGTGACGACGTAGGTGCCCGAGACCGCCGCGATGTGCTCATAGTGACCGGCGAGGGCTGTCCAGGTCGAGCCGATCTGACCGAAGGGGACGCGGCCACCGTCGGCCCGATGCCAGACGACGAAGCCCGACTCGAAGGTCAGGTACTGGGTGAGGTCGCTTGACCAGCCCGGTCCGAACTGACCTGCGATGCTCGTTTCGCTCGAGTTGCATGAGAGTGAAAGGGCTTGTCCAGGGCCGTACGAGGGAATGCTGAACAGATCGCGCGACAGGCTCGCCTCTCGCGTGGCGACGTTGACCCCAAGATTCCAGCCGCCACCGAGATCGAATGGGACAGAGGTGTAGTAGGACTCGTCGCCGCGCTCGGTGTTGTCCACATAAACGATCCGTGTCGGGGTCGAGGGGGTGTTCGCGGCCTTGTCGTTGACGGTGAGTCTCAGGGTGTAGACCCCGGCGCTGAGCGATCCTGTCGCCCAGGTACCGAGCGTCGCCTGCGTGGGAACTGCAGTCGTGTGTGCTGTGCCGATCGGGGTCCAACTGGTGGGCGACGCGCCCGCACCGTACTCGAGGACGTAGTTGGACAGGTTGGCGTCGTTGGCGGTACCGGTGATCGTCACGTCGCCCGAAAGTGGCCGATTGGCATCGGGGTAAGCGATCGAACCGGTCGGTGCGGTGTTATCTACGGCGACGCAGACGGTGGCCGTGTTTGTCTGGCCGCCGGTCTTTGTGGTCACGAGTCGGATCGCATAGGAACCGTTCAAACCTGTCGTCGCCCACGTGCCGAGCGTTCCATTTGTGACCGGCGTGGTCCTCGGGTTGGTGCCGATGGCCGTCCAGGTCGTCGGGCTGCAACCCGAACCGTAGGTCAGGGTGTAGTTGGAGAATCCCGCCGACGCATTGGCCGTACCGGTGATGGTCAGTGAGCCCTTGACTGCAGCGCTAGAAACCGGGGCCGTGATCTGCGCAGTCGGGGCGTTGTTGTCCACCGTGACTGTTCGCAGGACCTCGGTGTAGCCGGTGGTGAGACGAGCCTTGTCGTAGACGCGCATCCGGAGCGTGTAGACGCCTGTCGCCAGCGCAGACGTGCTCCAGGTGCCGAGGGCGGCGGTGGTTATCGGGGTTGTGTAAGAGGAACCGATCGAGGTCCACGTGGTCGGCGACGCGCCTGCTCCGTACTCAAGCGTGTAGTGGTCGAAGTAAGTATCTGACGCGGTACCGGTGATCGACACCGAACCGTTGACCGTGGCGCTCGCGAGCGGCGCGGAGATTGAGCCAGCGGGTGCAGTGGCGTCGAGGACAAGCGTCAGACCGGTGCCCAAGTACGTCGCGTTGTGGTTCACGGCGTCATAGAAGACGTACTGCAATGGCAGCGATAGGTCCGAGGTAGTGGCACCTGTGACTGTGTAGTCAACCGCCTGATAGTGACCGGGGCTCGTGCCGGTCGTGACAACCTGGTCGCGGGTTACGGTGCACCCAAAGATCCGCACGTTCGCGTTCGTCACGAACTCATAGCAATGCGTCGCACCGTAGGCCCAGTAGTGCTGCGTCCTGACATCGACCGTTCCGTTGACAGCCCGAAGGTACGTTTCGGTCGTACCGCTTTCGGTGACGCCGTCGACAGATTCAAGCTTGACGTGGACCGTGCCGTTTCCAGTGGTGTAGATCAAGGGGCCGACCCTGTTGCCGCCAGTTGTCGTGGCCGTAGACAAGGTTGGCTGGTTGAGGTCGAGTCCGAATTGCGCCGGCGTCGTCCACGCGCTCCAGCTGTGGCCGTCATAGACCTTGACCCGCCAGTAGTAGTGGCTCCCGCTGGAGAACGAGCCAGACTGGAGCCAGGTCGTGGCGCTCCCGGTCCGCACGCCCGAGTCAGAGAAGATCGTCGTGAAGGCCGAACTCGTGGACGTCTGGACATCGAACTGCTGCTGGGCGTAGCCCGAACCCCCATTGTTGAAGGTCCAATTGAACGTCGTGGCGTTGGTCCAGGCGTTGCCGATCGGAGAGGTCGGGGTCGCAGTCGGGACGACGTACGTCACCGAGAGATACGGCTTGTTGGCCGCGTTCTCGCTCGCCTGGAGACGCTTCCAGAGCGTCTGGGCGGTAGAGGCTTCGTAGAGCCTGAAGCCGTAGTTGGTCGGGGGGCTGTTGACCCAACCCTGGACCGTGCCCGTGACATCGAAGCTCGCCCAGGCCGAGTCCTTGACACTAGTCAAAGTGATCGGCGTCCAGGTCGGTTGGGTCATGTTCCAAGTCTGAGCCGACGTGAAGGCGCTCGTGAGCTTGCCGACATAAATGGCCGTGGCGGTCTGGCCCATGTAGGTGTGATGGGCATAGATGTTGAAGGTCGCCGAGATAACGCTGCTGGTCGCGGGGATGGATGTCTTGACAAAGGCGTAGTTCGTTCCGGACGTGGCGTCGTAGTAGCCATTCCAGAGCTCGTAGTAGCCGCCGTCGTTGGGGTTCCAGTTAGCCTCGGTGGGCCCATTGGGCCAAGCGGAGCTGATGAAGGTGTCGACCGTCGTGGCGTAGGACGTGGTCGTCGGGTCGATGTAAACCGGGTATACGCGGGCCGGATCGGCGAGCCACGCCGGGTCTGCCGTGACCACAAGGGCGGCGCTGGCGCCGGAGCCTGTGACCGAGTAGCTGACAGCGGTGCTGCGGGCCCCCTCGCCGCTGAGCCCGACGGCCGAGTCGACCATGAACGGCGCGGGGATCGCGAAGACGATCGTCTTGCCGTCGCGCAGGGTGACCGAGCCATCGGTCTCCAGGGTCGGGGTGAGTCCGCCGGTGTTGATTGGGAAGGCGAAGGTCGTGGCGGCGCTCGCAGTATTGAGGACGATGTCCTCCTTCACGCCGGTCGCGAGCGGCGTGTAGCGCAGATCGACGCCGGGATAGACATCGGAGTAGGTGACGTGGGAACCGTCGCTGACAGGAGCCTTGTCTGCGACATTGACTGGCGCGCTGGATCGACTTTGCGCCGCACCCAGCCCGAATCCGACGGTATGGCCGCCCGAGGTGACCGAAACAACGCTCGAGTTACGGGCGGACTTGCCGAAGCGAGTGGCTGCCGGTGCGCCGCCGAGGGGTGTCTGGAACGCGGTCACCGAGTCTGTGCCGCTGGCGAGCGCGAGGTTGATGTGTTGCCAGCTGCCTTTCGCGTCGCGGTAGTTGACCTGGCTGCCGTACGACTCGGTCGTGAAGGTACCGTCCGCATTTCGGAACGTCCTTGAGTCCGAGGTCGCAAGGTCGGGCCGTTCCGTTCGCGGGCCGCGATCCCATGGGTCTCTGAGCTTGGGGGCAGGCGCAGCTGAGCTTACCGACTGGTCGCCAGAACTCGCTTTGCTCGACGCGACGATCGGCGGCGCCATCTGCAGCGATCCTGCCAGTAGGACGACAACGGCCGCCATGCTGAAGACAGCGCGGAACAGACGCGAGCGAACTTGTCGCGCGACACTAATCCTCACGGATATTCCCTCGGGCCCCCGGCCCTCTAGTCAAGGAGCGCTTGCGCTCCAACCTCCTTAGCGGCTCGGTGAAACGGTCGAGCCGGAACCAGACGCAGTTGTCGGGAGAGATCGAGCCTTCCCTCTTGCCCTCTCACCTCACGCACGGCCGCGGTGGGACGCCACAAATGCTAGTCGACCTCTTGGCAGCCCGTACGACGAATTACGCACGGCGGTGCCGAGTGCACCAGGGGTCTGTCTCGTAGCACCCCGGTCATGCGAAAACGCGCCGACACCATGACCTGTTCGTGACGGTTCGCTACTGCTCTTCCGGGCCGCTCCCACCCTCGTCGCGGCGCGGCCGCCCTGCCCCGATCAGATGCCCATCGTCTGCCGAAGACTGCCTCCGTGGCCGATCGCTGTTCGCAGGCTGGGGCCTGTGACGCCGCTCGCATTCAGGAACTGTCGCACCGAGTAGAAGTTGGTGGCGGACCTGGCGACCACCGTCATCTCGACCCACGAATTCGTGGTCAGCGAGTTCTTCACTTGTACGGCGAACGAGTACATCGCCCGGGACGCCAGCGGTCGGTCGGTCGTCCACTCGCCGCTGTAGGTGTCCGTCTTGGGTTTTATGGAGTGGCTCCACGTTCGCGGACTGGCGGCGGGCCCCCAGAGGATGTTGCCATCGTTATAGCTATAGGACGACCACCCCAGAACGATCTGATTAGGGTGCTTGAGCGTTTGCGCGGTGACGCTCTTGATCGTCACCGCGGGCTTGCTCGGTCCGTTTCCAGGCGGCGCGACGGACCCGCCGACCGGAATCGAGACTGAGCTCACCTTCGTGTCGGGCGGGGACCCGGACCACTTGAACGTCACCCCGACGATGAGGACATGGCCTTCGAAGGGCTTGAGGTCCTTGGGCGGGATCTCGATTTCGCGCCCGGCCGACCCGAGGTCCCGATACTCGATGAGATCGAGGTCAACAAAGACATCGTCGGGCGCCTCCGAATCCGGGAAGAATGTGTCGACCTCCCATACGATCTTCATCGACCCATCCGAAGTGGAGCCCCACTCGGTGATGCTCGGTGGCTGATGGCTCATGGCCTCATCTCCCTGCGGCGATCAGTCACTGGAGGGTGACGAGGATCGGAACGAGAGCCTGTCCGCCTTCCAGGCCGGCGAGCGCCTTGCCCAGAATGGCCCCGAAGGCAAGTCCGCGATCAGTGGCCCGCATCGCGTGACCCGGCGTCGCCGAAGTTGTCAGGAGGTCGCCCACGCGAATGGGCCCATAAGATGCGTCCACCTTGCAGTAGACCTTCCCCATGAGCGCCACCGGCACCCGAGGTCCGGAAGCGTCTTCGCGGCGGTCAAGGATGACCGCCGGCCGGAATGCGCCGGCGCCACAGACGACGCCCGCAACTCTCCCATCGTATGGGCTGTGGCTCTCGCGCAGCGACCCGCCGTCGTCGAGAACCATGACCGAACCGGCCTCGGCCCCAAGCCCGTCAGACAGATCGAAGTCCTCGGCGTAGTCCGCGCCTGTCAGCTGGATGTCACCTGTCACTATGACGTTGCCGAAGAATCGGCCGGCCGTGGGTCCGATCCCGGTTACCCCCGCCCCGTCGTGACTGCCAGCGGCGACCGCGCCACAGACCCCGCTGGCGTTGGGCACGGCAGTGTAGCCATAGACGCCATTGCCGGTCGGTGCGCCTCCGCTTGGGGCGGCTGTCTTTGCATCGTTTAGGCCGAGCAGGCCGTTATGGTCGCTGGAGTGGGCGAACGACTGCGTGCCGTCGCCGTGATTCGAATGTGCCCGGATGCCGACCCCCTTCTCGGAGAATCCACTGAGCCCCGCCTCCGGACCGTTGCCTTGGACTCCAACCCCTTGCGTCGCGTGGTTGTTCGCCCCGAAGGCGCCGGCTGCTCCGGGAACGGTGGTCACGGCCAGAATACCGTTGCCCTTGGGAGCGCCTCCGGGAGCGGGCGCTGTCGTGGCATCGTTCATCGCGAGGACGCCGTTGCCGGCGGGATCGTGAGCGAACGCATCGCAGGCGTCACCATGGTTTGAATGGGCTCTGAGACCCGCCCCATGGTCCGACCAGCCGCTTACGCCGGCATCCGGGCCGTTGCCCTGGACCCCGGCCCCCGCGGCCCCGTTGTTCGCTCCGAACACGCCCGCTGCGCCCGGGCTGTTGGTCAATCCGAACACTCCCGCCCCACCGGCGCCACCACCGGTCGGCGGGTCTAGCGATTCGTTGTTTCCAAACACGCCGACATTGCCGCTGGACTTAGTTGAAGCGAACAGCCCGTCTTCGGTATCTAAGGTCCCAAAGTGTCCAGGCATCTCGAAATTCTCCTTCTACGGCAGGCGCATGCCCGTCGAGCCTCGCCGCGAATCCGATCGTGAGCCGGCCGGCAGCTAGGTGGAACGCGGTTGGAGTGCATCGCGGGGCGACAGCCACCGCCCAACCGAACGAGCCAGAGCGGTTCGTACTTGCGACTGTACGCCTAGCGCATTGGGCCAAGGGCTTCCCCTGAATCTGGATCACCAGGCGCTCCTTTGCCAGGGCCGCCTCGGCCAACTCGGCTCGCCCGGGAACGTCGCTATCGCTGGATCGTGATTGCGGCGGCGCCGGTCACTCGGACAGCAACGCCACTAGATCGTCCAGGTCAGGCCGCGGAAGGGCCACGAGTTCCATCAGGGTGTATGGCCAGCTTCCCGTTCCCTGGACCTTCATCTTCGCCGGGCAGATGTAGATCAGCGTCGGGTGTGAGTCCAGGCGCAAACCCATCGCACCGTCAGTACCATCCAGCAGGCATCGCGTGAACAGGTCGTACGCTTCCTCGAGGACGCCCCCGAGGGACGACACAGTGTCGATTGCCGGCTGCTCCTCGCCGCCCGAGTAGTCGTTCGTTCGGAGGTGGTAGGCAGCGCGGTTCATGAACACCGAGACCAGGCAGAGTTGGCGGTAGGACAGCTGCTCGGCGGTACGAACAAAGAGGCGAGCCATCGCCCTGTCGACATCGTCCCGGAAGGCGATGTTCGCGTACAGGTTCGCAATGAGCCGCAGCTTTCTCTCCTCTGGTTCTCGCTGCGCGACTTGCACCAACTGCGCCAGCACCTCCTCACCTGCCGGTCGCCCCGAGGCATAGAAGAAGCCGTACCTCTTGAGTGGACTTCTTGAATGCGTCTGCGGGCGGCACATCCGCTCGGATGGCCGCTTCGGCAGAGCCGACAAGATCGCCAAGCTCCACCTGGAGCCCTGCGAGGCCTGGGGACCTAAGACTCGACTTGCCTCAACCACATGGGAGGGACCGCTCATGGCGCAAATTGAAGGGATCAATCTCGACGCGGCGACCATGGCTCAAGCGGTTGCCGCGACTTCGGCCGGGCGGCCAATAGCACTAGATCGGGCCCGCCTGGATCGCCAGTTGCACGACCTCGCCCAGAGCCACGCCCAGGACGAGATATCCGACGAGGCCTACCTGACGCGCAAGCGGCAGCTACGAGGGGAACTGGAGGGCATGGTGCAGCCAACGGAGAGGAAAATCTCGGCCGGACAGACTGTCGAGTGGCTGAGGGTGTTCGCCGAGTCCTGGCGCCACGCTGATGTCCCGGAAGCCAAGGCGGACTTGGTCCACGCGGTCTATGAGAAGGTCGTCGTGGCAGGCCGCAACTTCGTGTCAGCCCGCCTCACACCTGCCGCATACCAGCACGGATTAGCGCTGGCCCTGCCTGAGGCTGTTATGGCGCGCCCGGAGGGATTCGAACCCCCGACCACCTGATCCGAAGTCCGTGTCCCGTTAAGGAGCCGCGAAAGGGTCGATTTGTGCGTGAAACGGCGCATTTGGCGACGCCGATTTTGCCAATTCCGGGGTGAGTCTGGTGCCCGCCCCGGAGAGAGTATTGATCCCATCGCGTGAACTTGAAAGAGTCCGATGCCCACGTCGGCTTCGTCTTCTTCAAATGCCCACGACCAGACTCAGTGATTATACGCCTCGACCCTGGCGCCATCGCCGTCGAACGATCAGTCGATTGAGCTTGGCCGAGCCGACTTGAGGCCATCCTCCCGCTCAGAGAGTCGCCGCGCTCGGTAGGGCGCTGAGCGCGACTGCGACCTGATCCTGCTCCCGTCGGCCGATGCCGACCGAGCTGGCCATCGACCGCCACTTGCTCGCAGCGTCGGCCACGTCCGCGATGATGGCCCTCGCCGCCTTTTCGCTCAGCCCGAAGTACGAGCGAACGTCGAGTACATCCCCCGCGTCTGGCGACGCCACCTTACCGTTGACCGCGGTCGCGTGCTCGCGCATCTCCCGCGACGGGTTCATGTCGAATGCCGGCGCGAGTCGCCACCCGTCGGCATGCCGGAGGAAGCCATGGTTGCGCAGGTGGTCGTCGCGGTTGCCCGCGAGCACGTTGAAGGCCATTCGCCGGTACAGCTGCACGAGGTCCTCACGGACATGGTCTGGCCCAACGTGGTGTGTGATCGCCTGGACCATGTCGATGTAGTCGGCGCCGACCGTGTCCGTTCGGCCGGCCATTGTCATGGCGGAGGCGTATAGCCTTCTTCCCTTGGGCGTTCGGTCGAAGCGGCGGGTCGCAAACGTACGCAATGGCCCAACGACGCTGACGAGCTGCGTCTCAGCGACCTCGATTCCGGCCACCCGCGCCAAGTTGGCGTACACGTGCTCCCAGGCCGCGACGTCACGCCGGTCGGTCGTTGAGGGGAACTTGGCGATCCACAGGCTGCCGTCGGGCGCAACATAGTTGGCCTTGGGCCGAGCTCCACCCAGGGACGAGCCGGGCGCAACGAGCAGCGCGATCTGGTCCGATGCGATCGAGTTTGGGTCGTCTTCAAACCGACGCGCCATCTCTTGAAGCTCACGCAAGTGGGCTAAGGGCGGAACGGCTGGCTTGCGATCGGCGATGAACGGGCCCTCGACCCCGCCCCGGAGACGAAGTGCACCCATGCGGGTCTCGTCGGCGACTCCCACCATGAACTCCCAGGCGTCCAGGTCGCGACCCTCGCGACGAACCATGAGCGCCTCGCCCCACTTGTCTGGGGCGGTGTCGGCGAAGATGCCTGGCAGGCGGCGGCCCGGGACGGTGTACTGGGCCTCGCTCAAGGGTAGCGCCGGGTCGATGGGGAAGTTGCGACCGACGTCGTCGAGCCATGAGCGCGCGTACTGGAAGGCCACCGAGAGGATGGCGCCTGGCCAACGGGTCAGCACGCCTACGGGGCGGGCTTCCCCGAGCTCCGGCGCGTCCAAGAGGACGACAAGGTCCTGACGCCTAGAGTTCATCGGCGAGGCCTCGAGACATGCGGCGGCGTGGGCGGCCGAGCCGCTCGTCTGCTATGGCGGCACCAGGTTCGTCGTGCTCGGCGATGCGGTCAAGGTCAGACGCGAGCCCAAGGACCTCCAGGTAGCGGGCCAGAACCGCGGCGCTGACAGTAAGGTCGCCGTGCTCGAGGCGCGCGATGGTAGGGCTCGACGCGACCACGCGTGCAGCCATGTCCGCGATGCTGATTCCACGCCGTCGTCTTGCGAGCCGCAGACGGGCACCAAGGTTGAGTGCCTGGCGTTGGGTCGCCGGGAAGATGGCTCGTCTTGTTCTGGTCATACAACATACTATTGGTCATAGACCGATCTATCGTCAAGAGTATGTTCCTAGGGAAAGACCAAGGGGTGCCCACCGTCGGAAACCAGCATGCCGCGAATCAGTCGCGTGGGGGTCAGAAACCCGGATTAGATCACGCGGCCGCTCCGTAGTACTCGTGGATCAGGCCGCCGAGGACGTCCGCTCGGTGAACATCGCGAGGACTCACCGGTGTTGGGTCGCGAGCTTCGACGATTGGTGGGGCCAGGCCGATCGAGCGATGGGGTCGTTCGCGGTTGTGGTGGGTGGCGTAGGCCCGGAGCGTGCGATCGAGATGTCCTTGCCCGAGAACCAGGGACCAATCGAGACACTCTGCCCGCAACAACGAGTTGAAAGCGTTGCTCCATCGTCCGCGTCGTCATTGGCAGCGCCTATATGGACTCCCGCCCATCCCCGTTCACCTCTTGGCCAAGTCTCTTTGTCGAGATCAAAATGCCGTCGGGCCGCGATTGGCCGCTCCTGGAACTACGCGTGCTTGGCGTGGCCGAGCAGGAAGAAGCGCTCCGTGACCTCGACCCTGGCGTCAACGAAGCCAGCGTCTGCGAGGGCGTCTTCCAGCTCGGACGCGGAGTAGTAGATCTTGCGCACCCGGAAGGTACGGCCGTCGTTGAGCCGGCGCAGCTGAACCTCTTCCGCCGGCGGCTGATGGTCGATAGCACCCGAGGCAGGATCTCGTCGGGAGTCCATGAAGGCGAACTCGGCGCCCGGCTTAAGCCATCGGTTGGCAATGGACAGGAAGTCGGGCAACCGCTCACGGCTTACATGACTTAGCCAGAACCCGGTGAACAGGCCGCTGACCTGCCGGTCCGGCTCGGCCCACGCGTCGCGTAGCTCAGATCGAGCGGTGAGGCCGAGGCCTTGGAGTCGTTGCCGGGCGAGTTCGAGCATTTCCGGCGAGATGTCGCGGAGTGTCAATGGGCCCTTCCTGGCGAGGTGCTGAGACCACCAACCGGTCCCGGCCGCAAGCTCGACGATATCGTGGCCCATTGGTATGTCGGCGAGCCAGCGCACCGCCCGGTCGAGATCAGCATTCCAGGCGGCGCCGTCGGCTTCTGCGTGGACGTAGCGGTCACTCCGCAGGTACCACTCGTCATACTCGGGAGCCCGAGCAGAGTAATACCTGACCATTTCGGCATTGAGCTCGTCGGCTGGGTCCATCGCCCCTCGTTCGGCTGGTGTGGAACGCAGCCTACCTCGCATGCTGCATCGCGGCACGATTGGAGCGTCATCACCAGAGAGACGACTTCCGCACCGGGTTCTGGCTCGAGCGCAGCCAATCGATGTTTCGGCTGCTCCTGGCCTGCTAATCTGAACGGGCAAGCCATCACAAAGAGGGACCGCGGATGGCGTTCCTTGCGAGGATGCGCATTTCGCTGATTTCGCCACTCTGGTTCGCGGCGGATCCCAGTCAACGTTGCAACACGGACGTTGTTTCGAGGAGTGGAGACCGGCCGGACCATGCGCGAGAGCCAGGCGCGGCCTCCGTACTTCTCCATGATTGTCGCCAGCCCGCTGAGCGTTCGACCGGAGTCGGCCTGCCCTATGGACCCGGCGCACTCACAGCGAACGAACTCGGGTCCGGAGTTGAAGCGTTCTGATTGACAGTCGGAAGCTTAGGAGTCAGAGGCCGTCGCCCACTGGTCACGTCAACGCATCCGGTCCTCTGCGCCATGGTTCGTTGGCGAGACCTCGTTATGGTACGGTCAATTTACTTGACCGCTGACGTACCACAGGATACCGTTGTGGTACGGTTTATTTCGCGAAGGGAAGGCGTACCACAAGTGGTGATCACGAAGGAAGGCCGAGGTCGGCCTAGCCGGGTCTCGATCTACGCCGCAGTCGAGCAGGCGACGACAGAACTGAACCGCATCGGCGGATTGCCCCGGCCGGATGTCGCGGGGGACATCTGGGCAGGCATCTGGTACGAGGAAACGCACAACTCGACCGCGATTGAGGGCAACATGCTCATCCTCAAGGAGGTGCGTCAACTCCTCGAAACCGGCCAGGCGGTCGGCGACAAGCAACTTGCTGAGTATCTCGAAGTCAAGGGGTACGCCGAAGCCGCCGAGTGGGTGTACGCACAGGGCTGCGACCGTGATACCGAACGGTGCGATCCCTACATCACTGTGACCGAATTGCGCGAGATCCACACCAGGGTCGTCGGACCCGTCTGGCGGGTTCAGCCGCCAGACGATCTACTACCTGGAGAGACACCGGGTGGGTTCCGACAGCACAACATCAAGCCGTTCCCTGGCGGGATGACTCCACCGGATTTCACTGATGTACCGCCCCAGATCTCGGACTGGCTGCGCCTGGGCAACAGCGAGCCGGAGCCAGGTCAAACCGTGATCGAGCATCTGGCACTGGTACACGCCGGGTTCGAGCGCATCCATCCGTTCCGAGACGGCAACGGGCGAACCGGCCGACTCGTGTTGAACCTGCTCTTGGTTCGACACGGCCTCGCTCCGGCCATCATCTACAAGAAGGATCGAGCGAAGTACCTGCGCGCGCTTGATCGGGCAGATAACG
This sequence comes from Chloroflexota bacterium, assembly GCA_025358515.1. Classification (GTDB taxonomy): domain Bacteria; phylum Chloroflexota; class Limnocylindria; order Limnocylindrales; family CSP1-4; genus Fen-1039. The sequence continues at coordinate 5,121 of JANYJG010000100.1, read as the reverse complement.
GAGATCACGGGCTGCTCGGCGAGATGATCGCTCGAGCGGTCAAGGATTGCCTGGACAGGTTCCTTCTTCCCGCGCTTGGCGGTCCACACCAGCTCCTCCCGCTGTCTGCGCTCGCCACCAAGTCCGTGTCCGCGCTCGCCTTGCGGAGGGCCGCCGAACGGAATGCCCTCAGGGCAGTTCGACAGTCGAACGGTTGGTACAGCACCAAGACATGGGTCTCCTCGTACATTCGGACTGGGAGGCGAAAGGCCGTCCGTCGCTCATAGCGCCTGGCGTTGATTACCAACCGGGTTCGAACCTACGACTATGAGGGTAGCGGCCGCCGGTCTCGACAGGCTGGACGACACCGCGTTTCCGATTCACAGTCGGAAGCTCGCAGGCACGGCTGAGATGAGGAGTGCGTTGTTGGTTGCTGGAGACCTCTTGGGTCGCCGGGCCGGAGAGAGCCTGCGAGGAACCCGGCCCCGATCGGTGGAACAGAAGGATCGTTCGGTGCCACTTCAAAATTCCACGTCGGACCGACCCAACGACCTCACCAAGTGACGCGCCAACGTGGGAGCATCCACCCCCTCATGGCCATTGCGAGATGTTGTCACCGGCGACCGCGTGACATGTTGCGTTTTCACCCGGAACCACGAAGCAAACGTCTCGGCTCCTCAGTGCGATCAGGTCCGATCCGGCGGCCCGGAGGGAACGAACTGTGTCGGTGCCCGGCAGACTGGTGATGACCCCTCCCGTCGTAACATCCGCGATCGAGCTGCTTCCGGTCGCGCTCGTGGTCGCTATGAACAGCCTATCCCCGACGAAGGCCCCCGCCTGGCCGGTTGGAACGAGATCGTGGTTCTGAACAGTCATCGATCGGTCGGCGACAACCCATGAGTTGCCTGTGACGACAGCGACGCTGCTCGGGCCTGGGGCCAGGGACCCGTAGCCGGGGATCGACGCGATGGCCACTCGGCCGCTCTCCGGGTCGAGACTGACAAGAGTCGCACCAGACAGTGCTCGTGGGACGATCGGCTGTCGCGGAGCCGGGGCCTTGGGGTCGGGGCTTCCGGCTGCGGCAGGCTCGGATGGTTCCGGGCTTGGCTTGTTCGTCGCATTGCTGCGGTCTTGCGCGACGTAGTAGACGATCGTCATGTCGCCCGACGACGCTCCGGAGATGGGTGCCATGGGCACTGCCAGCGTTCCGAGCTGACGCAGACCCGGAAGGGACCGCTTTCGGATCACTGCGCCAGGCGCTGCGCTTGCGAGGGACGCTTGGTCGACGGTAAGGAGGTTGTCGCCCACTACGACCGGGGTGCCCTCGCCTTTGAGGGTGCCCAGAACAGTCAGCCGATGGGCGTCGCCGTCCACATCGACAATCTCGGCATCGGCACTATCTGATGGTGCGAGCCACAGAATCCAGTGGTTCGACTTCCATGGCAGGACCACGGCGCCTGCAACGTCACCAGTCGTAGGTACTGCCGCAACACGGACGACGGCCTGATCTCGAGAGGTGATGGCGAACAAATCGATGCCACCGCCGGTCTTCGAAACCAAGAACGTGTCCGCGTTGGGCCACGTCCCGTAATCAGAGCAAGCGCCAACGCTCGCCGCGACGAGGGCAGCGCCGACAAGAAGCAGCGCTCCCGTTCGGGACGCTGCTTTCGCCTTCATAGGTCACGGAGCGCGACGGCCGCGTCCAGCCGCGACGCATTGATGGCTGGCAGCAGCGCTCCCGCAGCCGTGGCTGCGAGCACCATTCCAGCGGCCACGACCACCGCTTCAAGAGACGGGAATACTGTGGAGGCTCCAATCGAATCGGAGACCTGGGGGTTGGCCGCTAGCCATTGGGTCGCGGCGACGCATAAGCCCAGCCCGACCACCACACCCACGACCGAGAGGATCAAGCCGCCCACGACCTGCTCAATAAGGAGGATGAGCAGGATGTCGCGATCCCGGAAACCGATGGCCTTGAGGAGGCCGATCTCACGACGCCTCTGCCGGATGAACGCCGCAACGATCGACGAGGTATTGAGGACGATCAGCAGCCCGACGATCAGAAGAGTCGCATAGCCGACGATCTGGGCCAGCAAGGCGATCCGGGGCAATTCGGCAAGCCGAGCCTGCAGGTCGGTTGCACGAAAGCCCATCTTCTGGATGGCGGCCGTGATGGCCGGCACGGCAGTGCTTTGCGTCGCGAACACCGCCACCTGATCGTACCCGTGGGTCCGCAAGTCGTCTGGGGTTTCGCCATAACCGGCCGCAACCCAGCTCTCAAGATCCTGGAACGAGACGTACATCGTATCCTGGCCGGTCGCTGAGAGAGGGGAATCCTCGTTGATCCCGACGACTCGGAGCGTCGCGGACTTCGCGCCACCCGCGTCGTTCATGGCACGGTACTTCACGGAAACGTCGCTCCCCGCGATCGCACCCATGGCATCGGCGAACTGTCGCGAGACGATCGCCTCGCCGACGTGGAGCGCGACGAGGCTCGCCGACGAGCCGGGAGCAAGCTTCAGCGGGCTATCGAGCACTGGTTCGACGACGGTCAGAACAGTCTTGGGCTGGTCGACCCAGACGGTCGTCTGGAGGTTCGGCGTTACCGCGCGGACATTGGGCAAGCTGGAGATCTGGCTCACGTCGGACCACGCAAGGGCGCGGCTGTCAGGTCCGATGATCGGCGCGACATCGATCCGAAGCATCTCGACACCATTGACGAGGTGCTGCTGCGATTGCGTCTCGACCCCTTGCACGAGGCCCTGGGTGACGAGGAAGAGCCCGGCGCCGATGGCCACGGCGATCCCAGAGGCGATGAGGCGGGTTGACAGTCGCCGGGTGTTTCGCAAGGCGATGCGCCAGAGGCTCATGCCGTCATCTCCGTTCGGGTAGTGCCTTCTGCGCTTTCGTATCCGACGGCGACGCGGCCCGAATCGAGGGTTATCACTCGATCGGCGATCTCGGCTACGGCACGACTGTGCGTGACGATGACGACGCAGCAACCGCGCTCGGCCATCCTTCGCAGCAACTCGAGCAGCTCTGTTTCGGTCGCTTGGTCGAGGTTCCCGGACGGCTCGTCTGCGAGGAGGATCCCGGGTTCGTTCGACACTGCACGCGCGATTGCCACCCTTTGCTGCTCGCCGGCCGACAACGCATCAGGACGATGCCCAATCCGCCCGCCCATGCCCAGCGAGTCGAGCAGCGCGTGCGCCCGCGACGCTGTATCGGGACCGAGCATCGGCAGCTCAACGTTCTCGAGGGCGGACAGTTGGGGAAGCAAGTTGAACGATTGGAACACGAAGCCGAGGTGGCGTCGCCGGAACGCCGCCTGCTCGTGCGGTCGAAGCGATCGAACCTGGTTGCCGAGAAGCTCGAGCGACCCGCCCGTGGGCGTCGAGAGCAAGCCGAGCATCTGGAGCAGTGTCGTCTTGCCGGATCCCGACCTGCCGACGATTGCGACAACTTCGCCGGCGTACAGGTCGAGAGACACCGCGGCCAGCGCGTGAACGACACCATCGGGCCCGACAAAGTCCTTGACAAGGTCGCGAGCTCGAAGGACCGGACGACCGCGGTCCGCGGACGAGCGGCCGGTGGGAAGGTCTGCCATTTCCATCATTGGTCCTTCGCATCGAGTAGGAGCAGCGCGAAGTACGTCCCCTGCAGGTCCGAGGACGGTTCGCCCGAACCGCCGGTGAACGACCCGTCTGGGCGTCGGAGCGCGCTGAATAGCGACTGAAGCCCATCGGTTTGTGCAACCGTTAGGCCCGAGCCCAGGTCACGTAAGGCGAGCCCGGCGGTCGCGTACTCAAGCGTCGTCAGCCCCGGATCGAGGAGATGCGCGCTCAGCTCAGGCACGAGCGGCTGCCAAGATGCCTTCGAAAAGGCAGGGTTGTTCGCCTGGGCGACCGCGAGCGACGCCAGAGCGAAGCGGTTCGTGCGCCCATCGCTCGAGATCGAGCCCGGGACGGTCACGGGAGCCCACTGCCCGAACGATCCGAGCACCGTAGTCGCATGTATGAACGACTCCAGATTGTCCGCGGCAACGGCCACGGGAAGCGACGCTTTCGCGGCGGCGGAGACATCGTCTTTCACCTGGTCGACTGGGCCGCCCGCAAGACGCAGCGAGCCCAGCCAGGCGTCGAGGTTAGTCGGGTCCAGCTGTCGTACCGATGGCCTCAGCTTCATGAGCGTGTCAACGAGCGTCGAGTCATTCGTGGATTCGCCGAGTAGGCTCAGCGTCCCGAGCGCGTAATAGGTCGATTGGACAGAAGCGGTGCCGATCGCCTGGAGAGTCAGCAGTCCGCTGGTCAGCCGATGGCTGCGGATCGCCTGGGCCGAATGCGGGAGCTGTTCCGGCTGCGCCCCAAGCGCCTTCGACATGGCCGCTGCGAGGTACATCTCCATCAGGTCACCGGTCGCCAGGTAATGCTCCGAGATCGCTCTCAGCGTGTGAGAGTCGCCGGCCGGGAGGCCGATCGAAGCATCCTCGGCGAGGTTCGCGAGGGCGTACGCGTTGAGCAGATCAATGAGGGTGAAGTCCGTCGCCCGCGCGGCGATTGCATCGGCCTCGTCCGCCAGCCAGGGCGCGTCTGCAGCGGGTGGCTGCTGGCCCAGGATCGTGAGCGAAGCCGCTATCTCGTAGTAGGCGAATGGAGTGGATTTCGCATCGTCGAGACTGCCCAGCAGCCAGGCCTTTGTCTTCCCGTCACGGTCTGCGTCCCGGATCTGCCCCGCCAGGTCGATTGTCGAGAGAGCCTCGTACGTTGCGGTCGCATCATCGAGTAGCGACAACGTCGTGGCGTTCGGCACGGACGCGGGCGGCCGCTCGTACTGCGGCCGGTGATACGAGCCAGCCTCGTCGCGCAGCCCGGCGATCGGCGATATGTCGACAGAAACCACCTCACCAGACAGGTGCAGAAGTGATGCCGCGAAGTATGCGTAGTCGAGGTAGGTGTGGTCCGAGGGCGCCGGAATGAGCGCGAGGATGCCCGAAGGATCAAGTTTGATCGAATCGCCGGTGAGCGACAAAAGGCTCAGGCCGTAATAGGAGGCATAAAGGTCAGGCGATGCCTCTTCCGAGGTCGAGCTGAATGTCGCGTACATGCCGTCGGTCTGTCGAAGATGCTGGATCGCCACGATCAG
>JANYJG010000094.1 GCA_025358515.1 Chloroflexota bacterium | reverse complement strand
TTCCCTTGGGCGTTCGGCCTGCCGGGCGAGGAAACCATGGGACCGGGCGGCTTCGCGAACGCGCTGCGAACCGTCCCGGCACTCGCCGCCACGTGGGCCGACATCGCTGCGGTCGCCCATGACGCCCTCGTCATCAACATGACGAACCCCGCGGGGATCGTGCAGGAGGCGGTCACGGCGGGCTGGCCGTCGCTTCACGTCGTGTCCGTTTGCGACGCTCCGGAAGCGTTCGCTCGCTCGATCGCGGCGCGTTTAGGCCGGCCCGTGGAACGGATTTTGCGTCGATACGTGGGCATGAACCACTGCGGCTGGTACATACCGGAGGACGCCAACGAGCTATCTGAGCTGGCCAGCCTCGTCGGTGGCATGGAACCCTCGGTCGTCGACGTGTTCGAAGCGCTACCGACGCCATATGTGCGCTACTACCTGGAGCCTGTTCGCCAGTTCGCCGGCCAGCAGGAGCGGACGCCACGTGCCGACGAGCTCAAGGCCATCGACGCAGCCCTCCTCAAGGCGTATGCCGCCGGACCCGCAGCGGAACGACGCCGGCGCGGTGCCGTCTGGTACGGGCTCGTCGTCGTGCCCCTGCTCGATGGCTGGCTTCATGGCTCCGACGTCCCGATCGTCCTGAGCGTCCGCAACGACAGCCTACTTCCTGAGGCGCCGGCCTCGGCGACCGTGGAAGTGGCGCACCGGCTGTGGCCCGGACGACTCGAGCCGTTGGAGGTGCCGGCTAGACCGGCTCTGGTGCGTCTCCTTTTGGCCCGTCACGGGACTTACGAGACGCTGACCGCGGAGGCACTCGGTTCCGGTGCGCAGCCGGAGGCTCGCCTCCGTGCGCTCCTGGCTAACCCGATGGTGGCGTCGTTCCCCCAAGCCGCCGGGCTCCTGGCGGAGATCGATGCCCGATCGCCGAGATCCTGATCGACCACACACGCCGGCACCACCAGGCGGATAGAGGAGATGGGAATGAAGCAGTTCAGCGCGTCACCCGGGCTCGAGGTAGGCCTCGTCAGGCGGCGCCCGTCCGTCGCACCGGGAATCCGCGTGGACGAGCGATCCGTTCGGCTACTGGGTGCAATGCGCCATGTAACCGCAACGCCGGTGTCGCCGCAATCGCGTCGGATCCAGTACTGGATGCTCAACAGCATGGTGCGCGAGGCCGATGCGGGGCGGGTCGACCCCCGACTCTGCTACGACTTCACGTTCATCCCGGACCGCCCGATCGGCTGGGAGCGCCCCAAGACGCTTGGCCACTCGCATCCCAGACCCGGCCCCGGCCGGATCGGGTTCGCCGAGGTCGTTGAGGTCCTCGACGGCACCGTCGGGTTCCTGATCCAGGATCTCCTCCCGGGGCCGCGGTCCACGTTCGCCGCCCTCGTAACCGGCCGTCCCGGCGACCGAGTGGTCCTGCCGCCGTTCCTTACACATGCCTCTATCAACCTGTCGGGCGATCCCTGTGTCTTCAGTGACGTTATCGACCGCCGCATCGTCGAAGGGCAGCTGCCCTCCGACTACAACCCCGTTGCCGAAGCTCGGGGAATGGCCTACTTTGTGGACCTCGATGGGGAAGCCCGCCCCAACCCTTTCTACAAAGAGGTCCCGCCGCTTCAACGGTTCACCGTTGAGGAGTGGTCGGGCCCATCGCGGGACCGTCCGCTATACCAGGACTACGTCGAGAACCCGGGCATGTTCGACTGGATCATCGACCCGGACCTCGTCCCGGAACGCTTCGCCTCCGTGTGGGCGCGGGTCGCCGACGTGGAGGCGCGGCAGGGCAACGGGTAGCCCCCACGTGGACTCATTGGAAGGAAAGGAGCGCCGCACGATGGGGAGCCGAATGCTGGCCGAGATCGACGACCAGCCCGCTGTCCTGGAGCGGAGCCTTGGCGAGGGCGCCGGCGAAATCGAGGCGGCAGTGGCTCTCCTTAAGCGTGTCGCTCCTGACCTTGTCGTGATCGCTGCCCGCGGCTCGTCCGCCTTCGCAGGAATGTACGCGCGGTCGCTGGTTGAGACGCTCCTCGGAATCCCGGTCCTGCACGCCGCTCCGGCGGTCCTGACCGCCTACGGCCGTTCCGTCGCCTGGCGTCGGGCCGTGATGATCGCGATCTCACAGTCGGGGCAGGGACCAGACATCCTTGCGATCGTCTCCGACGCGGCCGCCAACGGGATCCCGACGATAGCGATAACGAACGATCCGGATTCTCCAATGGCACGCGCCGCAGATCTGGTCATACCGTGCCGCGCTGGACCCGAGGCAATCACCGCGACGAAGAGCTACCTGGCCGAGGTTGCCGTTCTCGCCGCGCTCGTCGCCGGCTGGACCGACAACGTGGAGTTGCAGCGCGGGCTGACGCGAGCACCGGCTGCCGTTGCCAGCGCCATCAAGGCGAGTGGCGCCTGGCTGAATGCCGGAGCGGGAGCGGATCTGCTGAACGCCCTGGTTGCTGCGGACCGGGCGATTGTCGTGTCTCGTGGCCATAACCTCGGCACGGCGCTGGAGGTCGCCCTCAAGATCACCGAGACGGGCGGAATCTTTTCGGCAGGTTTTTCGGCCGCGGACTTCCTCCACGGTTACGTGGTTCTTGCGACCCCCGAAGTGCCCCTCGTCGCTGTCCGGCCAGACGGCCCGGCCGGCCCGTCGGTGGACCGGGCCCTCGAGGGGGCGCTGCCGTACGGCTCACCGCAGTGGGTGATCGGCGGCCGCGAGGTTCAGGCCCAGCCTAACGCCCTCGCCCTGGTCGACGAGCTCCCGGAACTGCTCATGCCTCTCACCTTCGTCATCCCCGGTCAGCTCATCGCGGAGGCTTCCGCGCGGCGACGAGGGCGGGATCCTGATAGGCCACAGGGGCTCAGCAAGGTCATCAGGACACTGTGACCGGCATAGGTGGAGCGAGACGCTCCCAATGTCGACTCGCTGCAGTCATCTTCGACATGGACGGCGTGCTCGCTGACACGGAGCCCATCCACGAACAGGCTATCGGCGCGTTTCTTGCCATCCGTGGCAAGTCCCTGCCTCCGGCGGAGTACGCGGGCGTGATCGGCATGGATCACCATGCCTTCTGGACGGCGATGATCGAGCGGTTCGGACTCCACGACTCAATCGACGACTGTGTTCAGGGTTACCGTACGATCCTTCTGCCACGTTTCGCAGGGCTGCGGGCCGCTCCGGGGGCACTCGAACTCGTCTCAGCCTTGAAAACCGCCCACGTGCCTGTGGCGGTGGCGTCCTCCTCCTTCCGCCCGGTCGTCGAAACGATCCTCGATGCGATCGGTCTGCGAGAGGCATTCCTGGTCGTTGTTTCCGGCGAGGATGTCCAAAGGGGTAAGCCGGAACCAGACATCTACCTGCTTGCCTCCGAGCGCCTCGGCGTGGCGCCGGACCGTTGCGTCGCCGTCGAGGACTCTCCCCACGGAGTGTTGGCGGCGATTACCGCGGGAATGGGATGTCTCGGAATCGCAACCAGATACGCGTCCGCCGATCAACTCCGGGCGACTCGAACGGTGGCGTCCCTCAGTGAAGTCACACCCGCGGACCTAGCCGCCTTAGCAGCTTAGCGTCCAGTCCCGGCGGACAGCGAGCCCGTTCCCGGGCTCAACGCCGCCTCGCGCCACCGGCGGATACGATAGGGGCGCCACGGGACGATGTCCCAGCCGGCTTGGGAGCTTTCAATGCAGCTGAACCTCCTCGTCCTGTCCTATGTCGCGTCTGCTGCCGTGTCCGGCGCGGTCGCGGTCGTTGCCTGGCGTCGACGTCGCATGGTGGGTGCCCTCGGACTGGCGCTCCTCATGCTCGCCATTGGCTGGTGGCTGCTCGCAAACGCGCTGGAGGCTGCCGCGCTCGATCGGTCGACCAAGATCGCCTGGTCGGTTGCCGCATACCCAGGAATCCAGGGCGCGGCCGTCCTGTACCTATTGTTCGTGCTGGGTTGGACCAGCCAGGACGGGCGGCTGACGCGGGCCCGGATTGCGCTGCTGCTGGTCGTGCCAATCGCCTCCGTCGCGATGGCCGCGACCAACGAGTGGCATCACTTGCTCTGGCCCTCGGTAAGTCTCATCGACGCGTGGGGGGTGACGGCGGTCTACGCGCATGGACCATGGTTCTGGGTCCAGGCCGCCTATGCCTACAGCCTCGTCGGGGTGGGGCTCGTTGCCCTCGTGGTCGCCATCTACCGTTATCCAGAGGTCTACTCGGCGAGGATTCGCCTCGTCATCGTCGCGTCACTCTCGCCGATTGTCGGCAGCGCCCTGTATGTGGCCGGGCTGGGTGCAGCCCTGCACGTCGACTTCAGCTCGATCGCGTTTGCCATCGCCGGCTTCGTTGCCGCCTGGGCCGTCCTCCGGTCCCGGTTGCTCGAATTCGTTCCGGTTGCTTGGCCGTCGCTCGTCGACTCCCTCGCAGATGCCGTTCTCGTGCTAGATCCCGAGCGGCGGATCGTAACCTTCAATGCGTCGGCGACGCGATTGCTGGGGACCTCGGGCGATGCAGTGGGGCGGGCGATCGATGAGGCGCTCCACCATTTCCCCGAACTCGTGGCCGTCTGTCAGGGCACGGGCGATCAGGAGGCGGAGATCCAAATGACACCTCGCCAGTCCGGGCCAACAAACCCCGAGCGGCCGGCAATCCCACCGCAGCCTGTCCGCTGGCTCAACGTTCGGGTCACCGGCATTGAGGACGAGCGGGGACGCGAAGCCGGCTACCTCGTGGTCCTGCGCGAGGTAACCGAGCGTCGCCAAATGGTGGAGACCATCCGCACCCTGTCCTTGACCGATGAGTTGACCGGGTTGCTGAACAGGCGTGGCTTCACGACGCTAGCCGAGCAGCAACTGCGCACATCGGTTCGAACACGGAACCGGCTGTGGCTGCTCTTCGCCGACCTCGACGGCCTAAAGGACATCAACGACCGCCTTGGGCACGAGGCTGGGGATCGCGCCCTGTGCGAGATCGCCCGGTTGCTCAGGCCGCGATCGTTCCGGAAAGCCGATCTCATTGCCCGATTAGGCGGCGACGAGTTCGCCATCCTGGCGACGGAGATCTCACGCACCGACGGAGATGAGTTCGTGAAGCGTGTCGACGCTGCGGTGCGGAAGGCAAACGAGATGCCGGGCCGCGAGTTCGCCTTGTCACTGAGCACGGGCATCGCCATCTTCGACCCGGAGCAGCCGCAGACTCTCGACGAGTTGATACGCGAAGCCGACCGACTCATGTACCAGGCGAAGCAATCTCAGCGAATCACCGACCGCCGGGCCGAATAACCCGAAGGGCCGCGGCGGTCAATACGGGCGGCGGCGGGCGACCACGAGAGCCGTCGCCCCGAACGCGACAACGGCGATCGCGCCGGCCAACAGGGCCGCGGTGAGAGTCACGATTGGGGCACGATCGCCCGGGATTGCCAGCGCGACAGACTGGCAGTGCTCGCCTACCCATCCCATCTGCTCCTCAGCCGGCAAGCTGGCGGGGGCATTGGCGCGTACGGGTCATACGACAAGACCGTGCCGTCCGCCTGGCGGCAACCACCAGACAAGGTTATCGAGCCTGGTGCGATCGCCTGTCCCGTTGCGAATACATCGGGTGACTGCGCCAGCACGGGTAGGTTCGGGAGGGCCATGTATAGGAGCGCGGCAGCGGCGACCGAGACGAGCAAGGACGGTAGGATCCGCCCGAGCACGGAACCTGCGAGAACGCCGACCGCCAGGGCTGCGATGGCGCTGGTAACAAACAGCGGACCCCACTGCCCGAAGTCGATGAAGCTGTGCCAGATGTCCAGGTTTGGGTTCATCGCGCCTTCGAGCA
>JANYJG010000031.1 GCA_025358515.1 Chloroflexota bacterium | reverse complement strand
CGGGTGCCGCCGGGGCGGGTGCCGGGGCCGCGGGCGCGGTTGCCGCGGGCGCGGTTGCTGGCGGTTGCGGGTGCCGCGGGCGCGGGTGCAGGGGCCGCGGGCGCCCGCTGGACGCCGGTTTCTTGTCGATTGATCGTCAGGCGAGCGTTATACAGATAGGTGACGCGCCGGGGCCCGATCCTCAGACGAACTGACACCAAAAGTGGCGCCTTGGGAGCCGATTCGGGCCGATTCCGGGCGTTGTGTGGGTGGCATTGAAGGTCCTGGGCATCTGGCCCACCCGGACCCGCCCAGCAGCTTGGATAACGCTCAGCTGGCGAGCGTTAAGCAGGATTCGGCCATCGCCGCGGCGACCGACGGCAGCGGCGCCCGACCGACGCGTCGGGGCGACCCAGGCCACGACCCAGGCCACGACCCAGGCCACGACCCAGGCCACGACCCAGGCCACGACCCAGGCCACGACCCAGGTGGTCACGCGGGCGGGTCCGGGCGTTGCGGCGTGCTAACCTTCGGGCCTGCACTTCAGGTGCGGCCCTGTCCGGTCCGGGGCCGGCCGCTACAAGCGTTCCGGGAGAATCATGACCAGCATTCTCGACGACCCGCAGTACCTGTTCACGTCCGAATCGGTGACCGAAGGCCACCCGGACAAGATGTGCGACCAGATCTCGGACGCCATCCTGGACGCCATCCTGGCTCAGGATCCTTACGCGCGCGTGGCATGTGAGACGGCCACGACGACGGGCCTGGTATTGGTGTTGGGTGAAATCAGCACGTCGACGTACGTGGACTTCCAGGCTGTAGTGCGCGATACGGTCCGAGAGATTGGGTACACCAATGCCGACTACGGCTTCGACTACCTGACCTGCGGCACGCTGGTCTGCGTGAAGGAGCAGTCGCCCGACATCGCCATGGGCGTCGATGACGCCTTGGAGACCCGTGACGGCAAGTCCGCGACCTCCAGACATGAGTTGGGTGCCGGCGACCAGGGCATGATGGTCGGGTTTGCCTGCCGCGAAACGCCCGAGCTTATGCCGCTGCCGATCGCTCTGGCCCATCGCCTAGCGCGCCGTCTCGCGGAGGTCCGCAAGAGCGGCCAGCTGCCGTACCTGCGCCCCGATGGCAAGACCCAGGTTACCGTCGAGTACGAGCGCGGCGTGCCCAAGCGGGTCACCAACGTCGTCGTAGCCGCGCAACACGATCCCGACGTGCGCATCGAGAAGCTCCGCTCGGAGATCATCGAGACCGTCATCGCGCCGATCATCCCGGCCGAACTGCGCCTCAAGGATCCGGTCATGCACGTGAACGCCACCGGGCGCTTCGTTATCGGTGGCCCCATGGGCGACGCCGGCCTGACCGGCCGCAAGATCATCGTCGACACGTACGGCGGGATGGCTCGCCACGGCGGCGGCGCCTTCTCGGGCAAGGATCCGACGAAGGTCGACCGATCGGCCGCTTACGCCGCGCGCTGGATCGCCAAGAACGTGGTGGCCGCCGGCCTGGCCGACCGGTTCGAGATCGAACTGGCCTACACCATCGGCGTGGCCCGCCCGGTCTCCGTTTCCATTGAGACCTACGGAACGGAGAAGGTGTCCGACGAGAAGCTTCTCGCGGCCATCAACGAGCATTTCGACCTGCGCCCATCCAGCATCATCGAGGCCTTGGACCTGCGTCGGCCGATCTACCAGCCGACGGCAGCGTACGGCCACTTCGGACGCACCGACCACGACTTCCCCTGGGAGCGCACGAACAAGGCGGCCGCCCTGGCCGATGCTTGCGGCGTTGGGGTCCCCGAACCCGTCGCCTCCTAACCGGCTATGTACGCGGTCGTACTGGCTGGTGGCGGCGGAACGCGGCTCTGGCCGCTGAGTCGACCGGAGCGGCCCAAGCCGTTCCTGCAGCTTCTCGGTGACCGGAGCCTGATCCAGAGTTGCGTGGCACGGCTCTCGCCCCTTGTCGGCCCGGCCGACGTGTATGTGGTGGCGGATCGTCGCCATCTGAGCCTAGTGGCCGAGCAGCTACCGGGGATTCCGGCCGCCAATCTGATCGGCGAGCCGGTCGGCCGTAACACCGCCGCCGCTATCGCTTTGGCGGCGGAGGCCATCGACCGTCCCGATGACGAGGTCATGCTGGTTCTGCCGGCCGATGCCCACATCCTCGACGAGGCCGGCTATCGGGCGGCTCTTGCGGCGGCTGAGCAGGTGGCGCGGGGCGGCGTGCTGGTCACCCTGGGCATCACGCCAGATCGGCCCGAGACCGGCTACGGGTATGTCCTGGCCCGGCTGCCCGCCAGAGAGGTTGCCGGCCGGCCCACGTTCGAGGTCGAGCGGTTCGTCGAAAAGCCCACGGCGGAGCGCGCCGTCGAGCTCCTGGCAACGGGGCTGGCCAGCTGGAACGCGGGCATCTTCGCCTGGACCCGGGCGTCGATCCGCGGTCGGCTGTCACGCCACGCGCCGGACATCGCCGGCCCGATCCGGACCATCTGCGCGTCCGGCCATGCCTCCGATCTGGACGCGGCTTACCCGCTGCTCCGAGCTACTTCCATCGACTACGCGGTCATGGAGCCGGCATCGCTCGAAGGGGCGGTTGCGGTTGTGCCGATGGACGTAGGCTGGAGCGATCTGGGCAGCTGGTCGGCTCTGCGGGACGCCTGGATGGCCGCCGCCGTCGCGAATGCAACAGAAGGCGCGGCCGCGACTCCCGGCGTTACCGGCACCGGCCGACGGCGAGACTTCGGCTCGACAAACACCCTCGTCATGGCCGGAGATCGGCTCGTGGTGACTCTAGGATTGAACGACGTGATCATCGTGGATACTCCGGACGCGCTGCTCGTCTGCTCGGCCGAGCTGTCTCAGGAGGTCCGTAGGATGGCCCAGGAGATGTCTGAGGAGAAGCCGCAGTGAGTGGTCAAGAGACCGACGCGCAGACCCGGATCGTTTTCGGCACCGACGGCTGGCGAGCCCGCATCGGAGACGACTACACATTCGCCAACGTTCGCCGCTGCGCCGCCGCCGTGGCCCAGTACGTGTGCGATCGGGGCGAGCAGGCCAAGGGCATCGTGATTGCTTACGACCGCCGCTTCGCCAGCGAGCAGTTCGCCGCTGCCGCGGCTGAGGTCGTCGTCGGCCACGGCATCCCGGTTGCGTTCGCCGTCCACGCCGTGCCGACCCAGATGTCCTCATTCGAGGTCGTCCAGCGCGGCTTGGCCGCCGGCATCGTCATCACCGCCAGCCACAATCCTTGGACGGACAACGGCTTCAAGATCAAGTCCCCGACCGGCTCCGCCGCCGGTCCGGAGATGCTCACCGATATCGAGGGCCGCATCGCCGCCGGGACCGGAAAGACCATCGAAAGCCGTCCCATGGCCGAAGCCGAGGCCGCCGGCCTGATCGAGCGCTACGACCCGTACGTGGGCTACGAGGCCTTCGTGCGCCGGAATCTGGACCTGGATCGCCTCAAGGCTGCCGACATGAACCTGCTCATTGATCCGCTGTACGGATCTGGAGCCGGCTGGATCCCGCGGCTTCTGGCGGGCGGGAAGATACGCGTCACGGAACTTCATTCCGAACGCAACCCGTATTTCGGGGGCGTCAATCCCGAGCCCATTCCGCCGAACGTGAACGAGGCCCTGGCCCGCCTCGCCGGCGGCGGCTTCGATCTCGGCCTGCTGCTGGACGGCGACGCCGATCGCTCCGGTGCCGCCGACGAGCGGGGCACGTTCGTCTCCACGCTCCAGATCTTCGCCCTGCTGATGTACTACCTGGCTGAGCATCGCGGCTTGCGCCAGCCCGTGGTCAAGACAGTCAACGAGACTTCCATGGCCGAGCGGCTGGGCGAGCGCTACGGCATACCCGTCTACGAGGTTCCGGTCGGCTTCAAGTACGTTGGGCCCAAAATGATCGAGACCGGAGCGATGATGGGC
>JANYJG010000012.1 GCA_025358515.1 Chloroflexota bacterium | reverse complement strand
GAAGGGCTTTGGCCATCTGCGCCGCTCTGGCCACTACTTCTGCTGATGACCGGGGAGCTGTGGGCATGGCGACAATGCCACGCTGTAGGTCTATCACGACAAGCGCCGTCCTGGCTGGTTCGAACTTGAGTTCCATGGCCTACCTCCGGGTCGACCTGGCCGGTCGCAGATGAGTGATCAAGACTGTCGTTCGCAGACTCTAGCGAACCGGCCACTGGTTCGCCATCTCATCGGCGGACGCTATCACTCCACCACCCTCAGTGTGGCGGGCAGGTTCATGTGGCTCATTCGCCGCCACGTCAGGAGCGGCGCCAGAGCCACGGCAACGACGCCCAGGCCCACGGCAACGACCACCGTCCCTGGGGCGACGATCGGATCCAGACCCAAGTCGGGCATGGAAGAGGGCAGCAGCCCGTAGACGAGCCACGTCACCGCAGCGAAGCCTCCCACAATGCCAAGTGTCGTCCCCACCAGGCCAACCAGGCCGCTCTCCACCATGGCCGAGCCCATGACCCTCCTCAGCGGCAGGCCGAAGGCAAGCATTGTGGCCACCTCACGGGTGCGTTCGTCCTGGCTGATCGTGGCCGAGTTGTAGGCGACGAGCAGGGCAAGCAGGAGGGCTATCACCGCGACGGCGCTCATGATGTCGGCCATCATGGCGATCAGGTCGCGCATGCTGCGAATCAGGGCGTCGATCGGCTGGGCCGAGACGACTCCCGGCAACTCGAACAGGGTCCGCCGCGGTTCATTTGCATCGGTGCCTGTGGCCGGGACGACGGTGGCCCGGTTGGCCATCCCGGCCATGCCAAAGAGCGAGGCGCCGGTGACGTCCATGTAGGCCGTCGGGCGCAACGGGCTCCAATGGATCCCAACGAGCGTGACCTCGGTGACGACCATTGAGACGGCCGCGTCGGAGACCTTGACCGGATGGCGCAGCAGGAACCGGTCGTCCAACCCGATGCCGAGATTCTCGGCCGCACGGCGCGACAGCATCACTTCGTTCGGTCCGCTCGGCAGGCGACCCTGGGCCAGACTCGGCTGCCAGGCGTTGTCGCGCAGATCCAGGACATCGAGCTGGAGGTCTATCTCGGGCTGCGTCCAGCCCTTCATGGTGGCGGCGGCGGGCACCCGAAGGGCGAGATCGGTCCGGCCTGCGCCGGGCACGGCCAGCTCGGTTCGGACCGCGTCGGCGGGGAGTGGCGCGGCTAGATCGATGGCGATCCGATCCCGACTCCCACCCACGATCTCGACCTCGCCGCGGTCGATTCCGGCACTCATAGCATCGAGCATGCCCAGGGCGCCAATCAGGACGGTTACGGCCGCCGCGATGCCGAGGGCGGTGAGCAGGGTTCGGCGCGGGGTCCGCAGGACGTTGCTCAGCGGATGGCGGAGCCACGCCGGCAGCGGCAGGCGCTGAGCGAAGCGGGCCAGGCCAGGGCGGCGGGCGGCGAGATAGCCGGTTCGGATCGCGTCCACGGGGCGAGCACGCACGGCCCGCCAGACTGGGTAGATGGAGGCCGCGAAGGGCAGGACAAAGCCTACGGCGGCAGCCCGAGCGAAGACCTCAGGCTGGAACGCGGCGTCGAAGATGGGCATCGGGAGCATCGAAACCATGACCTCGCGTAGACCCAGACCGAAGACCAGACCCACGCCGATCCCAAGAGCCACTCCCAACAACGCGATCTCGCTGGCCACGGCGAGTGGCCTGATGGCGAGCACCCGCGAAGGCAAACCGAGCGCGAGCCCGATCCCCACCTGGCGTCGCTGGGACTCAACGATGCGGGTCGTCAGATTGAATGCTGCGAACGTGGCGCCGGCGAGCATCAACGCGGCGAACATGGCGAAGAAGCTCTGGTCGTTCTGGGCGTCGCGTTCTACCCAGCGGCGGGCGACTTCCTGGTCGCTGGATATTGCGGCCGCACCCAGGTTCGGTAAGTCGGCCGCTGCCGCCGCCGCCAGCTCGTCGCGCACGATCGAGGCGAGCTTGGGATCCGACAGCCGAACGACCAACTCGTTGGCCATGCCCGGGTGGCCGGCGATCTGACCGGCGGTCTCGAGCGAGACGAAAACGACGGCGTAGTTGGCCTCGGCCATGACGTCGCCGTTTGGTGAGACGACCAGGAGAAAGTCCGGGGAGAAGGCGCTGCCGGCGACATCGAGCTTCCGGCCGTCGGCGACGATGACCGATCCGGGGATCGGAAGGTCGTAGTGGCGCGCAAAGTGGTACTCGAGTTCGGCGACAGGCTTGCCGGCGTCGGCAGCCTGAAGACCACGGCCGGCCTCGACCTTCAGCCCATCCACGGCTGCGTCGCCGGTGGCCATGCCGACGATGCGGCCAGGCACGACGACAGTCTGCGTGGCAGTTGAGGCATCCACTCGCGTTGGGATGACCAACCGCTCTTGGGACCCGACGACGCTGCCTGCGTGAGGGATTCGGGTTACGAGAGTCCGCAGCTGCTCGTGCGTTGCGTAGCTGCCATCAGCCAGGTAGAGACGCACGTCGTGGGCACGCATGAGGGCCAGACTTTGGGTGTTACCGCCCTGCCGCCACGCGGACATGCTCTCCAGGGCAGCATAGGCGCCCGTTCCAAGGGCGATCGTGGCGGCGATGGCAACGACCAAGAGCCAGCGGTCGCGCAGGTCGCGCGCCGACCAACGCAGCCAGAAGAAGAGTCGCTTCATCTCGATTTACCAGTGCAGATCGGCGACGTCCGTCCGGCCCCCGGCCGGCGCCCCGTCGCTGACGATCCGACCGCTGCTCAACTCCACCACCCGGTCCGCCGCTCGCGCGATCTCGCGGTTGTGGGTGACGACCAGGACGGCTCGCCCGTCCGCAGCCTGAGCACGCAGCAACTCCAGGATCTGGATGCCGGTCTTGAAGTCGAGCTCACCGGTGGGCTCGTCGGCGAGGAGGATGGGGTTGCCCGTGGCGAGGGCGCGGGCGATTGCCACGCGCTGCTGTTCGCCGCCCGAGAGCTGATGCGGGAAATGGTTGATCCGGTCGGTCAGACCGACTTCGGCCAGTCTCTGACGAGCGATCGCGGAGGCGTCCTTGCGGCCGGCAGCGTCGGCTCCAAACTCCACGTTTTCGAGCGCGGTCAGGCCGGGGAACAGGTTGAAGGTCTGGAAGACAAAGCTTGTGGTGCGTCGCCGGTAATCGGCCAGACGTCCGCGCGATGCCCCTGTTATCGCCTCCCCGGAGACCCGGATCTCGCCGCCGCTCGCTACGTCAAGGCCGCCGATCAAGTTTAGGAGCGTGGTCTTGCCACTCCCCGATGGCCCAAGCACGACGACGAACTCAGCAGCCCGAACGGTCAGGCTGACGCCCGTTAGCGCCGTCACCACGAGTCCATCCAGGCGGTAGATGCGGCTGACGTCGCACAGCTCGATCAATGCCGACGAGGCCGAGGTCGCTGGCGCGCCATCGCGGTCCGGCGCAGTCATCGTCGGCGCGGAACGAGGAGACTGAAAAGGCAACACCCAGCGCACAGAGTCAAGCTCCCGGCATCGTCGCGTGCGCTCCCTCAGCGCTGCGCACTCCACGCTGTGTCCGAGGAGGATTATAGGTCGCGTCAATCGGCTCCGTGCGGGCCGGAGGTCCCAACCACCTGGCCGACCGCGACGAGCCCGGACGCGGGGATGCGATTTCGTCCACACGTTACGCACATCGACGCGCGAAACGGGCGTGCGGAGTCGAGCAATTCTTGCCACTCTTCTCCCGGGCTCGGGCAGCTAACGGAGAGGCTCGTTACGCCCGACGAATGAGAGCCAATCAGGGCAGGAGGAGTTCATGTCAGCCGCCGCCGCGTACGTCCGCGGGATGTTCCAATGGACCGTCAAACGCGAGGGACTCATTGCCCCGGACGAGCGGCCGCCGGCCGTTCAGTCGATTGCTCTGGGCGTTCAGCACATCTTCGCGATGTTCGGAGCGACAGTCCTGGCGCCGATCCTAATGGGCTTCGACCCGAATACAGCGATCTTCTTCTCG
>JANYJG010000005.1 GCA_025358515.1 Chloroflexota bacterium | reverse complement strand
TGTCGCCGCGTGGGTTCATCGAGGTGATCGTGGTCAGCCGCGGATCCGGACCGGTGACTATCTCGGTTCGGGCGTTCGGATCGAGAGTGATGGTGCTCACGTTCCCGGCGCCGTCGGTCACGGTCTTGAGCCGCCCGTCGGGCCAGTAGGTGAGGGAGCGCAGAGGATGCCCGTCCGGGTCGAGGGTTTCGGTCAGGTTGTGGTCTGCGTCGTAGTGGTAGGTGACTGTCTTGTTGCGCTCGTCAGTGACCGAGCCGAGATTGCCCGCGGAGTCGTAGGCGTAGGTGACCTTGGCGCCATCGGGCTTGTCGAGCTCGTTGATCCGCCCGGCGCTGTCGCGCACGAACGTGATCGAGGGCCCGAGGCTCGAGTGGATGCCGGCCGAGTCGACGGTGACGCTGTTGCCGACACGGTCGGTCTCCGAAACGAGGCCGCTGACGGTGTCGAGGACGTAGACTGTGCCGTCTTTGGCGGTCAGGCGAAAGCGCGTCGGGTTGTATGCGCCGCCGCTGCCGAAATCCACGCCGGAGAGGTTGCCGTCCCCGAGGAACATCAGCGAGTTGTCGAGGGCCTCGAGCTTGGACGTAGACCCAGCTCGCGATGTGAACGCCGTGGCGGTGAACACGCCGCCCAGATATGTGCTGCTATCGAGCGGCGTGAGATCGAAGATCTCCTGATGGCCATCGGGCCAAACCACCGTCACGAAATGGGCGATGGCGCTCTTGTAGCGAATCGAGCACAGGACGGCGCCGCAGCCAAAGGCCTCCTGGCTCCAGCCGCCCGCACCGAGCGGTCGGCTAACCTCGACCCGGAAATTGCCGAGCGCCATCTGCCAGCCGATGCCGAAGTCGCCCTTGGTCTTGTCGAAGCTGTCATGGGTGCGCAGAACCTGGATCGGGATGCCGCCCACCGGAACGTTCGCATCCTGGTAGGTGACCCTGTAGCGGCCGAGCTTGAGGTTGCCATCGACGATCACACTCGTCGTGGCCGCCTGGTTCGTGCCGTCGGACGCATGGGCCGTCACGGTCACTAGATAGACGCCATTGGGAAGCCGCGTCGGATCGAGGGTGCCAGACGCGCTAACGGCGCCCGGCGTCGCAAGATCGCCGTTGCCAATCGAGGTGTTGACGGTCCCGCCGGCGGGGCGGTACGAGATGTCCCAGGACGCGGGGGTGAAGGAGCTGTCAGCGCTGATCGGGACGCTGATCAGAGTCGGCGCCGTTACGACGGAGCCATCTGGCGGCGTGGGGCTGCCGATGTTCGGATGCGCGTAGTCGCCAGAGCCACCCGGGCCACTGGACGAGGAGACCGATGTCAGCGTCGGATCCGAGGCACCCGGGTAGTCTGGGTCGTCGGAGAGAACCGGGTCGAGCTCGTTACTGCTGACGGTCGCCTGATTGGCGATGGTGGTGACACCCGCCGGAAGGGCGCCGGTAACGATCACCCGGAGATCGACGGTTGCCGAGCCGCCACTTGCAATCGTGCCGAGGTTCACGCCTGCGGCGTGGTCGCCGGAGCCGTTACCTGAGGTCACGAGGCCCTGGCTCGCGCTCACCCAGCCGGACACGAGAGTGGAGTTCGGGTCCGGGCTGTCGGTGAGGACGACGCCCGTTACCGATTGGCTGCCCATGTTCGTGATCGCGATGTCGTAGTTGACGACGACGTGGCCTGCCGCATCGATCGTGGAGACGTCGGTCTTGGTGACGATGAGCTTGCGGGCCGGAATGACGCGGGTCGAGACGACCCCGCCGAGCGGGCCGTAGGTGTTGCCGCGGGCGTCCTTCCAGGTGGCACTGCCCGAATCGGACAGGATCGTTGGCTCGGCGTCGGCCGGGACCGCGTACGAGGCGGTCGCGGTCGTCCGTTCTGCGGGCGCGAGCGTGGTGGGGGCACCCACGACGGGCAATGAACCTGCGCCTGTGATGGAATCAGTGACCGCGATGCCGCTCGCGTCGGTGGAGCCGACGTTCGCGAAGGCCAACGAATAGACCGCGGTCTTGCCTGGCTCGATGCTCCCCGGCCCGCTCAGCGCAAGCTGAACCACGGGCACGTGCCGAGTCGCGGTGGCATTGGCCGCCGGGGCCACAACGGTGCCGATCCCGGCATCGGCGCGGGCGAAGGCCGTTCCTGTGAGGGCAGAACGGTCGAACGAGGTGATGCGGGCGAGATAGACCGAGTCGCTCTCACCCGCTGTGCGGGCCGCCGGTCCGGGCACGGCCGAATCGAGCGAGATCGTCACCTGCGCGCCCGGGGCGAGCGAGGCGAGGGCGGGCACGGAGCTCGCGTCGAAGGACTTCGCGTCGCCAACCGGCGGCACAACGGTCAGCGCGACGTTTCGCACGCTCGCGCCGAGGGTTCGGAGTTGGGTGGAGACGTCGTCGCCGAAGCGGAAGAGCCGGCGGACAGGAGCGGTCGGCGGATCCGTGGTGAAGGTCGAGACGATCCGGACCTCCGCCGTTCGGGCGGGATCGAGCAGCATGACGACGTCAGTTGGGTTCAGCTTCACGACGGGTGCGAAGCTCCACGAGGCGAGTGTTCCGGGGCCGAGCTTGGTCCCGTCGATGGTGTCAGCGCTCGTGGAGTAGGTGACGCCGGCTGTGGCGTTAGGCCGAAGGACCGGTGTGATTGTTCCCGGGACGCTGTGCCAGGCACCGTCGGCCACCGAGAGGTACTGCAAGCCCAGGGTGTGCCCGGTGACGCTGACCGACGCGGTGCCCAGGTTCTCCAGACCGATCACGCCCGGCACCACCAGGGTGGCGCCGCTGTTGGAGACGGTCGCAGAGAAGTGGAGCTGGTCGCCCGGCAAGGCATCCGCGTGATCGACCGAGAGCGTGACTGCCGGCGTGGGAACCAGCGCCGGCGAGGCCACGGTGCGGACGGGCCGGGTGCAGCCGGAGCCGCGTACATTGAGGTCGTTGCCCGAAATGTCGATCTGGTTGGCCAGGAGGCCGCAATAGAAGGTATTGCCCGAACCGGTCAGGACGATCTTGCCCGAAGCGGCGTAGTTGTAGCCAAGGAAGCTCGACTTGGCCGCGTCGACGCGGATCGCCGAAGTGGAGCCGCTGCCCGAGAGGAAGAGCAGCCCGTCGGTATATGGGTCGAACTGGGCGGACGATCCGGAGACGGTGATGTCGCCTTCGGCGATGAGCGTGATCGTCCCGCCGAGGGGATGACCGTTGAGCTTGACGCTGCAGTTGGCGTAGTAGATGCCGGACGTAAGCGTCTGGCCATTGATCTGCCAGGTGCCGTTCTTGCCGCAGCTCGACGAGGCGTCGTGGTAGGCGCTGCCGGCCTCACGCGCCGCCCGACCGCCGGGGCGGTAGTCGGCCATGTTGTACCCGATCGGCAGCGGCTTTACCGCTGTCTTGACTGGGGCTGGGGTGAAGGTCGGGCTGTTACCGGCGATGTCGAGGGCGCCCGCGTATTCGGTCGGGCCAGTAAAGGTCTTGGCAGCGCCCCGGATACGAATGCTCGAGTTCGCGTGGGTCAGCCCGGAGATTGTGGCCGAACCGCCCGTCCAATCGATGCCGTTGCCGGATGCACTGCTGTTCGCCCACATCGCGACCGGGTCGATGACGTGGTACGACGCAACCGAGCCGGACGCCGATCCGCCGTCGTCGTCGGTGATGGTGATCTTGGGGCTATAGCTGCCGGCGCTGGCATAAACATGGGACGCGACGAGCGTTCCCCAGCCCGCGCCCTGGACGGCCAATGGCAGGTTCTTCTGCGTGCTGCCGTCGCCCCAGTCGATGGCACCGGACTGCGTGTCGAGGATGCCGGCGTCGGTGAAGCTCGTGGTGATCAGGGCGACCCCGTGGGCATACGCGGGCTCGGCTTGGACCGAGAGGACCGGTGCCACGTTTGTCACCTTGACGTCCACTTCGTCGGTCGCGCTCTTCTCGCCGTTGCTGACCGTGAGAAGGAAGCGGTAGAGGCCGTCGTCGAGAGACTGGAAGCTGGCCGTGGAGCCGGTCGAAGCCGACAGAGTGACTGCCGGCCCGGTGCGACTGATCAGCGACCAGGCGTAGGTGAGCGGCTTGCTGGCAGGGTCAGTCGAGGCCCGACCATCGAGCGTGACGACCGAACCCTCGGTCACCGAAATGTCGGCGCCAGCCTTCGCAACCGGGGCCGGGCTCTCCTTGGGTGCCACTGCGGTGACGCTGACGTCGAGCCAACTCTGATCCCCACGGTCGCGAGCGCGGATGGCGAGGACGTTCTTGCCCGCCACCAGGTCGTCCTGCGGAACGGCGATCGAGAAGTCGCCGGGGGCGGCGCAGCCCTCGTGGACACGCGGCGTCCCAAGGAGCTGACCGTTCCAGTACATAAAGATGTCGTTGTCGATGCCACCGTTGACGACGACGTTGGTCGTGCCCGCTGGCAGGTCGATATCGTGACGGACGAGGATGTCGGTGCCGACCGGCCAGTTGGTACGGTCGAGCTGATGGGGCGTGCAGTATCCACCGGAACCGAAGGCACCCTGGCCAGTGCTCCAGGCCGACTCGTCGAAACCTGGATCCTGGAACCCGGCAGGACCGCCGGCGATCGGCACCACGAGATAGTGGTAGCCGCTGGCCTGGTACGGCAGGACGGCACCCGAGGCGTCCGACGTGTCCGCCGCCACCGCCGGCACCACCGCGAAGCTCGTGGCCACGAGCGTGATGATCGCCGCGAACGAGGCCGTGCTCAAGAGGATGTGACCGATCCGGAAATGCCCTAGACGCATCGCATATTCGGGCGCCGCGCAGACGCCCCCTCCCGGGCTGCTGCCGTATCGTTTTCGGGCTAACCCGGAGCGCCTCTGTGGCCCTTCCCGGTCCTGCCTCGCCCTGCGTCGTTTAGACCAGGACGGACGCGCAGCCTAGCGCATTTGCGGCCGTCATTCCGGACGATAGTGTGCAGGGCGGTGGGAAATCCTCGTCGATCGGCAGATATGCGGTGCGACCCGACACCGACGGGCTTGGCCGAGTCGCGATCCAGGCCATGACGGCGTCTTCCCCATCGGCGAAGCCTACCGGCCGACTCAATCGCCCTGCTGCGTTAATAGCCCGTCGCCTAGCCGACGTGTTCGGTCGCAATGGCGGCGGCTCGCACCTTCACCCGTATAGTGTCGGCCCGACTCCTCTCGACTCCGGGCTATCCAACCTTCCCGAGGTCAGCTAAGCCGGTCGGCTCGATCTCGTATCTCAGTTGGAAAGCCTCGGCTCTACTCCAGTGGAACCTCCAAGATGACGACCTGGCAAGCGTTTCGTGGCAGCTTCGCTGGCATCTTCGCCGACGACCACAGGCGGATGCACAGGCGCCAAATCGGACGCGTTCACGCTCAGGTTGGACGCTGACGGACCCCTGCGACCCATCTGGTGCGCCCTTAAACTCCGCGGCCCGCAAGGGCATCAGGGTTCGAGCCCCTGCTCCGGCACCAATGCGTTCAGCAGCCTCAGGCGAACCTTCCAGGGGCGCACAAAAAAAGGGCGGACCGCATATGCAGCCCGCCCTTGGTGACTCTCCGTCTCGACTATAAACTGCGCCCGATCTGGCTGAGCATTGAGTCAAGTCGGCCGCTGATGAACGCCACAGCGGTGATGGCCAGGATCGCGATAAGAGAAAGAATGAGTGCGTATTCCGCGAGACCCTGTCCTTCCCCGCGGCGAAGGAACAAGAACACGTTGCCTCCTTTCATTACGACGGCAGTGTCCGTTGCGGCTGCGTCTCCATTGACCGGCCGCCGAACATGGTCGACGCCAAATACGATGGTATGACCGCGGAGGTCGGCTCAGAGGAGTACAAAGGGGCCTGTGGTGCCTTTTGGCGACAGCCAGTGGTACCGAATTTGGGCCGGACCGCCCGCCACGCCCTCGGCAATATTGGGGCGGCCTGCCTTGTGAAGCGTCCGGGGCGGCCGTTTGCTATCATACGCGGGTCCTTTCGGCTCCGACCGACCGGCGTTGCCGCTCGCGAATCGGGGCACACCCATAGGAAGGGGTTATAGGCGCATGCGCCGTTACGAACTCATGCTCGTACTCCGTCCGGACCTTGCGGATGACAAGGTTCAGGCCACACTCGAGCGAACCGCCCGTGCCATCGCAGCCGGAGGCGGCCAGATCGTCAAGCAGGCTCCCTGGGGCCGTCGCCGACTGGCCTATCCCATCGATCATCATCGCGAGGGCTCCTACTACGTCATCCTGTTCGAAGCGCCGGCGACGGCGATCTCCGAACTCGAGCGGGGCCTGCTAATCAGCGAAGAGGTCCTGCGTCATCTCGTTACCCGCGTCGAGCGCCCGGTCAAGGCTTCGCGCGGTCGCGACGCCGAGTCCGATGCCGAGTCCGACGCCGAGGTCGCCCCGCCGGTCGACGATGATGAGCCGGACGAAGAGGTTGAGCTCATCGACGAATCGGAGACCGACGCGGCCCCCGCCGCCATCGACTGAGGCCCGCAAACGCGGAGCTGGAGGCACGCTCGATGTCGCTTAATAAGGCGATGATCATCGGCAATCTTGGTCGCGATCCGGAGATGCGCTATACGCCCAATGGGCAGGCGGTGACCCAGTTCACGGTCGCCGTCAACCGCAACTACAAGGACGCGAGCGGCGAGTGGAAGGAAGAGACCGAGTGGTTCCGGGTAGTTGCCTGGGCCGCTTTGGCTGAACGCACCGCCGAGCACCTACGCAAGGGCCGCAAGGTCTACGTGGAGGGCCGTCTCCAGACGCGGTCGTGGGAGGACAAGGAAGGCCAGAAGCGCTACACAACGGAGCTGGTCGCCAGCACGGTGACCGCGCTCGACCCGCGCCCGCGGGAAGACGGCGCTCCAGAGTCGGCCGGGGCTCGACCCGCGCGAGGCGGCGCTCAGGTAGATCCCGCCAGCCCCTCGGACGACTTCGGTTCGAGCGACCTGGACGAACTTCCGTTCTGACACCACGCTTGGCCCCACGCCAAGCGCACTGACGACACCAAATGCCGTGTTCGTACGCGGCCGCAATGACAAAAGGATCGAAACCCAATGCCACCTTTTAGCCCCCGAGAAAAGACCCGCGGCGGCAAGCGTGACGACATGTATCGGGATCGCCGACGCCGCAAGGTCTGCACGTTTTGCGCGGACAAGACGGTTTACATCGACTACAAGGAAGTAAACAGGCTTCGCCGCTATCTCTCCGAACGCGCCAAGATCGAGCCGCGACGCAAGACCGGCACCTGTGCCAATCATCAGCGCCAGTTGGCCGTTGCCCTCAAGCGAGCTCGCATCGTTGCCCTGCTCCCGTACGCCCCTCAGCACGTCCGACCATAACGTCTCCCGCACGCGGCGATTGCCGCGTGCCCATCGAGGGAGGCCATAAGTGGACATAGTCCTGCTGCTCGTCTCGTTCGGCGTCATTCTGGCCGGCTCCGAGTTGTTCACGAACGGTATCGAATGGTTCGGGCACAAGCTCGAGCTGGCAGAAGGTGCGATCGGGTCCGTCTTGGCTGCCGTTGGGACGGCCCTGCCGGAGACGATGATTCCGCTCATCGCCATCCTTTTTGGGGGCGGAATAGCGGCCAGCCAGGTGGGTGTGGGCGCCATCCTCGGCGCCCCGTTCATGCTCGCGACCCTGGCGATGTTCGTCACCGGGGCAGCCGTGCTGCTGCTGCGGAAACGCCGTGATGCGGGAGCGTCGCTGGCGGTGAACACGGGCGTTCTGGGCCACGACATAGCCTACTTCGGGCTTGCATATGCCATTGCCATCGGCGCGGCCTTCCTGCCAGGTTCTTACGAGGCGCCGCGCCGATTGATTGCGGTGCTGCTGCTGGGTCTGTATGCCTGGTACGTGATAGGGCACCTGAGAGCCGAGGCCGCCGAGGAGGCGAACCTGGCCCCGTTGCGGTTTCATCGCCTGGATCGCCGCGCGCCTGCCCATCCGGTGGCGCCCCGATTGCGCATCGTTACCTTGCAGGTTCTGTTTGCTCTGGCCTGCATCATCGGCGGCGCCTGGGGCTTCGTGGGTGCGGTCGAGCATTTGTCAGCGGCTTTGGGCGTCAACGGAACGCTGCTCGCGCTCGTCGTGGCTCCGATCGCTACCGAACTGCCCGAAAAGATGAATAGCGTCATCTGGGTCCGGCAAGGCAAGGACACCCTGGCCCTGGGCAACATTACTGGAGCGATGGTCTTCCAGAGCGTCATCCCGACCTCTATCGGCCTGATATTCGCCCCCGCCATCTGGTCCGTCTCCGGTGCCGGCGTTGCCTTCGCTTCGGCCGGTATCACGTTCGCCTCTTCGGCCGCGATTGTCATTCCGATGGTTATCCGGCGCAGGCTCGAAGCCCGCTGGTTGCTGATTGGTGGCGTCTTCTATCTGATCTACCTGACGATCGTCGTGAGTACGCTCATCGGCACCAGGGGCTGAGGCGCGAACTGCGTCAGTCGGCCGCCCATGAGGCCAACTTCGGAGCCACGAGGTGAGGCCGCTATACTGCGGTTTCGCCGGTCTACGCCGGTGACCAGTACCAGGGAGCGTCGATAATGGTCACGGAGCACGCCCAAGCTCCTGCCGCAAACGCGGCGGGCAAGCCGGATCAGTCCAACTTCATCTGCTACTTCCAGGGGCAGTACGTAAGGTTGGCCGACGCGAACATCCCGATCATGACCCACGCATTCCTGTATGGCACCGCGGTCTTCGAGGGGATTAGGGCGTATTGGAACGCCGAGGAAGGCCAGCTGTACGCGCTTCGGATGCAGGAGCACTTCGTCCGGTTGCGCAACTCCAGCAAGATCATGCTGATGGCGGAATTGCCGTCCGTTGACGAGTTCAGCGCCCTTCTCTTGCAGGTCCTGCGCCGCAACGGATTCCGCGAGGACACCTACGTCCGGCCCTCGGTCTATAAGGACACGCAAGCGATCGGCGTCAAGCTGCACGGCTTGACCCACGACTTCTACATCCTGGCTACGCCGATGGGCGACTACATCGACACCGAGAAGGGCATATCTACGGGCACGGTCTCATGGCGACGCACCAGCGACGTCTCGATGCCCTCGCGCAGCAAGATTGTCGGCAGCTACGTCAACCCGGCCTTCTCCAAGACTGAGGCGATGTTGAACGGCTTCGACGAGGCGATCGTGCTCACGTCGGACGGCCACGTGGCCGAGGGATCCGCCGAGAACCTCTTCCTGGTTCGCGATGGCGTCCTGATTACGCCCGCGGTCACAGAGGATATCCTTGAAGGAATAACCCGCGCCGGCATAATCGAGATCGCCGCTCACCTCGGCATCCCAGTCAAGGAGCGCCAGGTCGATCGGAGCGAGCTCTACATAGCCGACGAGGTCTTTCTGTGTGGCACCGGCGCGCAGGTTTCGCCGGTTGCGTCGGTCGATCATCGGGCCGTGGGAGACGGCCAGGTCGGCCCGATCGCGCGCCAGATCAGCAAGACGTATTTCGACGCGGTTCGGGGTCGCCTCGATGCCTTCCGGCACTGGGTGACGCCGGTGTACACGAGTGAATGAAGCCGAGGATCGGGATTCCTCGGCGGTCCGGCCGGTAGAGCCGGCGGAGGTTCCCGCCCGGCGGTTGGCCGACCGAATCGGGCTCCGGGCGCTTGAGATCATCCCCGGCCTGGTAACGTGGATCCTGATCCTCGCGCCGATCCCCGTGTCGCTGCGCTACCCATGGCTCGTTGGCCTGTTCGTGCTGAGCTTCGACTTCTACTGGCTGTGGCGCGCAGTGGAGCTGTCCGTCAGCGTTGCCGTCTCGTTCCGGCGTATCCGCCGCGTCATGGCCATCGACTGGCGCCAGAAGGCCTTCTCTTTGTCCGATCCGCAGGGTCGATTCGACGAACTCGCGGGCTTGATCGATGCGGTCCGCGTTCGGGCGGACACCTTTGGGGCTTCAGGCAAGCGCATTGAGGCCCGGGGCGGCCGGCGCGAGCTGCGTCGCCTGATCGAAGAAAGGCGCGGCCTGGAGAAGCTGCTCGCCTCAGGCCAGGAGATTCCGGATCCACGCCAGCTGTGGCACGTTGCCCTCGTCCCGACATATACGGAGCCGTACGAGAAGCTGTACCAGACCGTCCGGGCCTTGGCCGAGTCGGACTATCCGCGCGACTTGCGGATGGTCGCGATCATCACCCGTGAGACGGATCTCCAGGGCCGCGAGAACGTCGCCCGGTTGCGCGATGTGTTCGGCGACAAGTTCCTCCACTTCTTCCACATCCTCGATCCGCTTGAACCCGGCGTCGTGGTGGGCAAGTCGAGCGCGATGGCGTACGGCGGCCGCTGGCTGTACGGCGAGCTCGCCCGCCTTGGCTTCGACCCCGCGAAAGTCATCGTCACCGACCTCGACTCCGACTATCGAGTTCACCCCCAGTACTTCGGCTACCTCACCTACATTTTCGCCACCGAGGAGGACCGCTATCGGCGGTTGTATCAGCCGGTGCCGATGTTCCACAACAACCTGTGGCAGTGCCCGCTACCGGTGCGGCTCGTGGCCGTGGGCTCGACTCACATCCAGATGTGGCGCCATTTGACGCCCGAACGCCTGGTCAGCTTCAGCTCGTACGCCGTTTCTCTGCAGACAGTCCATGAGGTCGACTACTGGGCCACGGACGCGATTCCAGAGGACAGCCGCTTCTACTGGAAGAGCTTCTTCCACTTCAACGGCCAATTCCGCGCGGTGCCGCTCTTCATCCCGATGTACGGCGACGCCGTTCGGGCGCGTACCTATCCGCGCAGTCTGGTGCAGCAATACGTCCAGATCCGGCGCTGGGCATGGGGCGTGACCGACATTCCGTTCTTCATCGACAATGCCATGCGGCACTCTGAGATTCCGCTTCGGATGCGCGTTTCGCGGCTGCTATCGCTCTGGCTGGACCACATAAACTGGGCCATCGCGCCGTTCATCATGTTGTTCGGGGCGAACCTGCCGCTGATCCTCAACGACTCGTTCCGCCCGTCGGTGATGGGACAGAACCTGCCCGTCTTCGCGGCCTGGCTGCTGACCGGGGCCTTTTCCTCGCTTCTGGTTCTGATCTTCATAGAAGATCAGCTGGCCCCGCCGCGACCGGCCGAGTGGGGGATCGGAATGAGGCTGGTGTCGTGGCTGCAGTGGCTGTGTCTGCCGGTGGTCGGGATCGTGTTCACGAACCTGCCGGCACTGGACGCGCAGACTCGCTTGCTGACCGGCCGGTACCTGGAGTATCGGGTCACGGAGAAGGTCTGACGGCCGCAGCCACCCGCAGTTAAGTACGATAGTGAACCAACCAGGCCGATTGCCGCCCGAGCACCGCCCGTGCACGAAGACCGAGGACCATGTTCCGACCTACCGGCTCCAAGCCAGATCTAGTCGCCCAGGAACACGAGATCCTGAATCTGTGGCGCGAGCGCAAGACGTTCGCGCGTCTGCGGGCCCAGAACGCCGGCCATGAGCGGTGGAGCTTCCTCGACGGTCCGATAACTGCCAACAACCCGATGGGCGTTCACCATGCCTGGGGCCGCTCGTACAAAGACCTATTCCAGCGATTCTGGGCGATGCAGGGCCGCGACCAGCGCTACCAGAACGGCTTCGATTGTCAAGGCTTGTGGGTTGAAGTCAATGTCGAGCGGGACCTGGGCTTTACCAGCAAGCGCGACATCGAGAGCTACGGAATCGCCGAATTCGTGAGCCTGTGCAAGCAGCGAGTGCTCACATATGCCGCGCGCCAGACGGAGCAGTCGATCCGCCTGGGCATGTGGATGGACTGGAACGATCCGCACGATCTGCGGCGTCTGGGCGAGGAACTGGCAGATGACCCCGCCAAGCAGGTCACGATCGCGGGCGCGAACGGGCCTGTCACCGACACGGCTGAGATGCTGGTCGGGCGCCTGGGCATGCCCGACGTGGGCGGCAGCTACTTCACCTTCTCCAACGAGAACAACTACCTCATCTGGTCGTTCCTGGCCGAGTGCCACCGCCGCGGCTGGTTATACAAGGGCCACGACACGATGCCGTGGTGCGCTCGCTGTGGGACCGGCATCAGCCAGCACGAGATGACCGAGGGTTATGCCGATCGCGAAGACCCCGGCCTGACGGTCCGCTTCCCACTGCTGGACAGGCCCGGCGAGGCACTGCTGGTCTGGACCACGACGCCCTGGACGCTGACATCCAACGTCGCCGCGGCAGTCGGAGAGAATCTGCGCTACGTGAAGGTCAGACAGGGCGACGATATTTTCTGGCTGGGCCGGGGCACGCTCAAGCAAGCTCTGGTAGGGCCGTTCCAGATCGTCGAGGAGAAGTTTGGACGCGACCTGGCGGGCTGGCGATATGCGGGCCCGTTTGACGAGTTGCCGGCCGTTCAGGCGGCGTTCGCGGGTGTTGCCACCGCAGGCGCCCACGCCGACGGCGCTCAGGCCGGCCCTGCGGGCGCTCCGTACGAGCATCGCGTGGTCGTTTGGGATCAAGTTGGCGAGGACGAGGGAACGGGCATCGTCCACATCGCGCCCGGCTGCGGCACGGAGGACTTCGCCCTGGGCAAGTCGTTGGGCCTGCCGATGATCGCGCCGCTGGACGAGAACGGCGTCGTCCTCCCGGGCTTCGGCGCCCTTTCCGGTCGGGACGTGCGCGACGTAGCGGAGCCGGTTCTCGAGTCGCTCAAGCACAAGCACCGCTTCTACCGCCTGGAGACGATCACCCACCGCTACCCGCATTGCTGGCGGTGCGGTATGCCCCTGGTCTTCCGCCTCGTGGACGAGTGGTTCATCAGCATGGGCCCCGTTTACGACGTTCCGCGCGGTCAGCTGACCAAGGCACAGGTAGACGCCAGCCTGCGCTACCAGATCATGGAATCGGTCGACGGGATCAAATGGATCCCCGGCTTCGGCTACGAACGCGAGCTGGACTGGCTCGTGAACATGCACGATTGGATGATCAGCAAGAAACGCTACTGGGGTTTGGCGCTGCCGATCTACGACTGCGCCGATTGCGGCGGGGTCACCGTCGCGGGCAGCCGCGAGGAGCTGGCCGAGCTGGCCATGGAGGGTTGGGACGAGTTCCAGGGCCACACTCCGCACCGGCCCTACATCGACGCCGTGAAGATCCGCTGCTCCGGCTGCGGCAAGCCCGTATCGCGCATCGCCGATGTCGGCAATCCGTGGCTGGACGCGGGCATCGTGCCTTTCTCGACGATGCACTACCGCGAGGACCCCGAATTCTGGAAGCAGTGGTTCCCGGCGGACTTCGTTACGGAGAGCTTTCCGGGGCAGTTCCGCAACTGGTTCTATTCGCTGCTGGCGATGGGTACCGTCCTCCGCCGTGAGTCGCCCTTCAAGACTCTCTTTGGCTACGCCCTCGTCTTTGGCGAAGACGGCCGCCCGATGCACAAAAGTGCGGGCAACGCCATCGAGTTTGACGAGGCCGCGGATCGAATGGGCGTGGATGTCATGCGCTGGATGTTCGCCAACGCCCGGCCGGAGGACAACATCCTCTTCGGCTGGCACGCTGCGGACGAGGCACGCCGGCGGCTGCTGGTCCTCTGGAACGTGTACTCATTCTTCGTAACCTACGCTCGGCAGGCCGACTGGGAGCCCAACCAGCCCGCGCCGACGGTGGCTGAACGCGGACCCCTGGACCGCTGGATCCTGGCGCGAGTTGCACGGCTGGCCAACGAAGTAGAGCTGCGGCT
The DNA here is from genome assembly GCA_025358515.1 of Chloroflexota bacterium. GTDB lineage: Bacteria > Chloroflexota > Limnocylindria > Limnocylindrales > CSP1-4 > Fen-1039. The sequence continues at coordinate 92,075 of JANYJG010000005.1, read as the reverse complement.
GAAGGCATACGAGGCCCTCGATGCCACCCGAGCCATCGACGGTTTCATCGAGGATCTCTCGACTTGGTACCTGCGCCGGTCCCGCAAGCGTTTTGCCCGAAGCGCGGATCCCACGGACCGGGCCGCCGCCTTCGCCACGATGCATGCGACGCTGGTGGCCCTGGCGCGTATCGCGGCCCCGATCATGCCGTTCCTCACCGAGGCCATCTACCAGAACCTGGTGGTGGCGGGCGCGGTGCCGGGAGCGCCCGATAGCGTCCACCTGACGGTATGGCCGACGGAAGAGTTGAAGCACCTCAACGACCGCGCGCTCCAGCAGTCAATGGATGTTGCCATGAGGATCGTGGACCTGGCACGAACTCTACGAAGTCAGGCCGGTATCAAGCTTCGTCAGCCCTTGTCGCGGATGTGGCTGGCGATACCTGGTGCGGAGCGATTGGTCGAGCGCGATGCGCTGCTCGATCTGGTCAAGGATGAGGTCAACATCAAGGAGATCGTCCTGATCGGCGACGAATCGGAGCTCGTCGACCGGCGGGTGAAACCGCTTCTGCCCAAGATCGGCAAGAAGCTCGGGGCCGCAATCCCGGCAGTGATGGCCGCGGCCCGCGAGAACCGTTTCGAGCTCCTGCCCGATGGTTCGGTCAGGATGGGGGGCGTCACGCTGGCGGCCGATGAGGTGGAGGTCATGGCGACGCCGCGCCCTGGCACCGCCGTGGCCCACCACGAGGGCCTGGTGGTCGTGATCGACACGGAACTGACGCCGCAGTTACGGGCCGAGGGCGACGCTCGCGAGCTGCAGCGTGCCATCCAAGATGCCCGAAAGGACGCCAACGTCGAGCTGGACGACGAAGTCCAGATATCGGTTCAGGCGCCCGATGCCGTGAAGGCAACCCTGGAGCCGTTCGTCTGCTTCGTGGAGGTCGAGACGCGCAGCCGCATCTCATTTGGCCCAATCGCGGACGGCAGGACGGGTCTGAGCGTTGAGCTCGACTCGGGCAACGTAACCATCTGCCTGGCAGGGAAGCCCGTTGCCCCTTAGGCTTACCGGAACACCATTGGAGGGCTAGTCCCTGGACGCTAGCGAAACGCACCCAACGACACTCCCGGCTGGACCGGCACGAAATGCCGACGCGACGCCCAACCGAGCGGTCAGATGGCTCGCTTTCGGGCTGCTCGCCGCGGCCATCGCGGTCGGCGACCAGTTGCTCAAGAACTGGGTCGTGGCCAACCCAAGATTCGGACAGGGTCAGCCGACGCAGGTCGTGGGTGACTGGCTCCGCATCGACTTGATCCACAACGGCGGCGGGCTCTTCGGACTGCTTCAGGGTTCGGCGCCAGTTTTTGCGGCGGTGACGATCCTGGTGGCGTTGGTCCTGGTCGTCGTAGAGCTGCGGCAGGGCGGCCGGAGCTGGCTGCTGACGATTACCTTGGGCCTTCTGCTCGGTGGCGCCACCGGCAACTTCATCGACCGGATCAAGTTCGGCTATGTCATCGACTTCGCCGACATCGGCATCGGGACATGGCGTTGGTACATCTTCAACATCGCGGATTCGGCCGTGACCGTAGCGATCCTTCTCATGATCCTGATGTGGTTCGTGACGCCTCGCCTGCAATCCCGCGAAACAACTCACGGCGCCACCACGGCCGACGCTGCGAACGGCGCTGCGAACGGCGATAGCGTCGATCGTTCGGTCGTCTGATGAAGACGTTGACTATGGCCGTGCCCGAGAACGCCGAAGGCCGCGTCGATCGTTTCGTGGCCGATGCTTCCGGTTTGTCCCGCAGCTACGTCCAGAAACTCATCGTCGAGGGTCTCCTGACCATGAACGGTGAGGCCCTCAAGGCCAACGAGGGCGTAGTCCCGGGGGCGATCCTGGAGCTGGAAGTTCCCGATCCCAGGCCCCTGGAGTTGAATCCGGAGGCGATCCCGCTGTCCGTCGTCTACGAGGACGAGGACATGCTCATCGTCGACAAGGCGGCGGGCCTGGTCGTCCATCCCGCACCCGGCCACTGGGACGGGACTCTCGTAAACGCGCTGCTCGCCCGGGACACCGAATACGGCGGCATTGCCGGCGTCCAACGCCCCGGCATAGTGCATCGGTTGGACCGCGACACGAGCGGCCTCTTGATGGTCGCCAAGAACGACCGCGCCCAGGCCAGCCTGATGGCCCAGCTCAAGGCTCGCGGCGTCAAGAAGACGTATCTGGGACTGGCTCAGGGAGCGGTTGCGGCCACTGCCGGTCGCGTGGAGGCCCCGATAGGACGCGATCCGCACCACCGAACCCGCATGGCCGTGGTTCCGGACGGCCGCGAGGCCGTGACCGGGTACCGAGTCAAGGAGCGGTTCCACGGCTGGACGCTCCTGGAACTGGACCTGATCACGGGTCGAACTCATCAGATCCGGGTCCATCTGGCGGCCATCGACCACCCCCTGGCGGGAGACCCGGTCTACGGCACGGGGACGTCTCGGCGCGGACCGGAGGGTCTGACGCGGCTCTTCCTGCACAGCTGGCGGATCGAGGTTCAGGCACCGGGCGATGGCCATCTGATCAGGGCGACGGCACCACTTCCGCCCGAATTGGAGGCGACGCTGGAGGCATTGCGGGCCCCTCTGGCCACACAGTCCGGCGTAAGTGCGCCGCCCGTTGCCGCAATGGGTTCGGCCGGTACCGCCGGTGGAGACGAGACCGAGTGAACTCGACCCCGACCGTCGGCGCAGTGCCCGGCGACGAGCCAGGCCCTCCGCATCCGATGCTGGTGATCATCTCCGGACCGTCTGGGGTCGGCAAGGACACGATCATTGCCGCACTCCAGGAGCGGCGCCACCTGCCTCCTTATCACTATGTCGTCACGTGCACGACCAGAGCCAGGCGGCACGGTGAGATCGACGCCGTGAGCTACAACTTCCTGACCGTGGAGCAGTTCCTGGCCATCCGCGACGCGGGCGAATTGCTGGAAGCGAATGAAGTCCATGGCAACTGGTACGGGACGCCCAGGGCCGGCGTGCGCAGTGCGCTGGCGCGGCGCCAGCACGCCATTCTCAAGATCGACGTCCAGGGCGCGCAGGTGATCAAAGGGTTGGTGCCCGATGCTCTGCTGATCTTCGTCGTGCCGCCATCCCTTGAGACGCTCTTTCACCATCTTCGGGACAGGCGCACCGAGTCTGACGAACAGCTCGAAGTCCGGCAGCGAAACGCCGCTATCGAGTTGGCTCGCAAGGACGACTACGACTATGTTGTCCTGAACGAAGAGGACCGCGTGGACCATACCGCGGAGCGGATCGAGGCGATCATCACCCACGAGGAGCGACGCGAGTCGCGCCGTCCGGTGACTGTTTAGGAGTTCTGCGGGCGGAAGGCTCTAAGCGATGGCCGACGATCTCGATCCGACTCTCGATCTGGACCTGGTGGACCTCTCGCAGGCACCGGCCGGCCAGGTCGGTGAGGAGCAGGCCATTGAAGTGGCGGTTGACGCACCAGGCGCCTCGCGAACCTACACATATTTGGTCCCGCCCCGGCTGGCCGGCATCGCGGCCGGCGAGGCCGTGCTGGTGGAGTTCGGGCGAGGTCGACAGGCGCTAGGCGTGGTCCTGGGATCTGCCGAGGTCGACCCAGCAATCGCGGCCAAACCGGTCTTGGCCCGAGTCCGGGCGGACGGCCCGCTACTGCCGCCCTTGTCGCTCGGTTTCGCGCGCTGGATCTCCCAGGAATACCTGGCCCCGCCGGCGGCGGTGCTGCGTTCGATGTTGCCGCCCGGAATGCTCGAACGGTTGGAGCTGATGGCCGAATGGCTGCCATCGGATCAGACCGAGACGGTGCTCGCAGCTCAACCGGTAGACGCGGCAGAGGAGGCTATTCGAGACCGGCTGGCCAACGGGCCGCGATCGGTGCGGGATCTCGCGGGCGACGAGGGACGGGCGCCGCTGCTTCGCCGGCTCCGCGGAATGGCGGCCCGGGGCCTGGTCAGGCTGGAATGGACGTTGACGGCGGCGGCCGCGGGTCCGCGCTACGAGCGCTGGCTGACGCTGTCCGACGAGGGCAGGGCGGTGGCCGCGGGCTCTGCGCCGGTGCCTGCCGGGCGGCTCCCGGCCGGGCGGCTGGGGCCGCGGCAGCGGGCGCTTCTGGCGGACCTCGCGGCTGCCGACGCCGGCGGGCTTGCGGGCGCCGTAGCCTCGGAGCGCCACGGCCCCGGTACTGCCACGGGCCTCATTCGCCGAGGGCTGGTGGCGGCGGAGGTCAGGCAGCGACCGCGCCGTCCGCTGGAGAAGCGGCGAGCCGGCCGGCGGGGAACCCGGCCGGAGGGCTCGGATCTCACGGCCCCTCAGCAGGCGGCTCTGGCGGCAATCCTGACCGCAATGCGAGGTCGCGACGCAACGCCGCTACTCCTCGAGGGCGTGACAGGCTCCGGCAAGACTGCCGTGTATGCGGAAGCCATCGCCGAAACCATTGCCGCGGGCCGGCCAGCCCTCATCCTCGTGCCGGAGATCGCCCTGGCGATGCCGCTGGTGGATCGGCTCCGCGCCGACCTGGACGCGGAGATAGCCATGCTGCACTCGGGTCTGTCGGAGGGTGAGCGCGCCGACGAGTGGCGCCGAATCCGTGCCGGCGGGGCGGACATAGTGGTGGGCACGCGACTGGCTCTGACCGCGCCGCTCGCCGACGTGGGCCTGATCGTGGTTGACGAGGAACACGAAGCCGCGTACAAGAGCGACCGAACGCCGCGGTTGCAGGCCCGCGATGCGGCCCTGGCCCTGGCCCGTCTGGCGGGGGCGGCGGTGGTTCTAGGCAGCGCGACACCGTCGGTGGAGAGCGTCGGCCGCGTCCGGTTTGGCGCCTACCGTCACGCCGTCCTGCCGGAGCGCCCCAGCGGCGCGCCGCCCCGGGTCGTTGTCGTGGACCTCCGGGCCGAGCTGGCCGGCGGAAATCGCGGCCTGCTTTCCGGTGCGTTGCACGCCGCGCTGGCGGCGCTGCCGGCCGGTGAGCGGGCAATCCTTGTGATGAACCGACGAGGCACGGCCTCGGTCGTTCTATGCCGCGATTGCGGGCACGTTCAGCGCTGCCCTGAATGCGAGCGCAGCCTCGTCTTCCACCAGGCCGGCATCACGCTCCGGTGTCATCACTGCGGTACCGCTTCGCCCCTGGCCACCCGCTGCCCCGAATGCCGCTCACCCCGCATCCGGTACCTGGGCGGCGGCACGCAGCGCGTGGAGGAGGAGGTCAAGGCCGCTTTCCCGGACCTGCGGGTGGGCCGGCTGGACCGCGACGTGGCCGAGCAAAAGGGCTCGCTGCAGAGGGTCCTCGATGCCTTTTCCGAGGGCCGCCTGGACGTCCTCGTCGGTACCAGCCTGGTGGCCAAGGGCCTGGATATTCCCGAGGTGACACTCGTCGGCGTGGTTTCCGCGGACGTGGCCCTCAACCTGCCCGACGAGCGCGCCGCCGAGCGGACGTTCCAGCTGCTTACTCAGGCCGTGGGCCGAGCGGGCAGGGGAGACAAGCCAGGTCTGGCGATTATTCAGACCTACCAGCCGGAGCATCCCGCGATCCGGGCTGTGGAAAGCGGCGACGCGGCTTCGTTCTATGACGCTGAGCTGGAGATTCGCCGACGCTTCGGTTCGCCGCCCTATGGCCGTCTGATCAAACTGACCGTCGGTCTGCCCGATCATCTGGCTGCCGAGCACGAGGCCGCGGCAATGGCCGATCGTCTGCGACACGCCGCCGTTTCGGCTGCTCCGGCCGGGGCAGGCATCCCCGTAGCGATCCTCGGGCCTGCTCCGGCGTACATCGCCCGTCGTGCCGGCCGTTGGCGCTGGAACGTGGTCCTGCGGGGCAACCGCCCCGTCGAACTGCTCAACCCGCCGCCGGGCGCCCCCTGGTCGATCGACGTCGATCCAGATTCGCTGCTGTAGGCAAGTGCCCAGGGCGCTTCCGGCCGATCAATCGGTATACTCCGGCCCATGAGCGTCCGACCCATTGTTCTGCTAGGTGACCCTCGGCTACGCCTGAAAGGCCACCCCGTCGACAGCTTCGGCAAGTACCTGCACGAACTGCTGGACGACCTGGGAGAGACCATGCGCCAGGCTCCGGGCGTGGGTCTGGCTGCGCCGCAGCTGGGCGAGCCCGTTCGAGCCTGCGTCATTAAGGTCGAGGATCAACTGCACGAGCTGGTGAACCCGCGCATCGTCCGTTCCGACGGCGACGATCGCGACCTCGAGGGCTGCCTTTCTATTCCAGGTTACGTCGCCTACGTTACGCGCCGCGAGAAGGTTTGGGTCGTGGCCCAGAACCGCGCCGGCAGAAAGATCAAGGTTGCAGGCAGCGGCCTGTTGGGCCGGGCGTTCCAGCACGAGATCGACCATTTGGACGGCAAGCTGTACATCGACTACCTCGATTCGATGGACGACCTGATCTCCACCGAGCATGACGACGACGACGAAGAAGGCTCCGAGGCGGCAGCCCGCGTCGCGGTAGGGTGAGCGACCTGGCGGGGACGGGGAGATCAACCCCCGGATCCTCGCTGGTGGCCCGGACCGTCTTCTTCGGCAGCGGCTCGTTCGCCGTCCCCATCCTCGATGCGCTGGCGTCCTTGCCGGGCGTTCGGATCGAAGCCGTGGTGTCCGCGCCGGATCGGCCGGTGGGGCGCAAGGCAATCCCTACCGCGACCCCCGTGACGGCGCGAGCGAGGGAATTGGGCCTGCCGCTCATCCAGCCGGCTCGCGTTCGAACGCCAGACTCCGTGGCGGCTTTGCAAGCGATCGCCCCGGACCTGATCGTGCTGGCGGACTACGGCCAGCTGATCCCTCGGGTGCTGCTGGACTTGCCACCCCGCGGCTTCCTCAACCTGCACCCCTCGGCGCTGCCGCGTCACCGGGGAGCGGCGCCGATTCCGGCCACGATCCTGGCGGGGGACCGGCACTCGGCGGTGACGCTCATGGTCGTTACCGAAGAAATGGATGCCGGCCCGGTCGTGGCGGTGGAGCCGCTGGAGGTGCGAGGGGACGATACCGCGCCGGCCCTGGAAGAACGGGCGGCCGTTGCCGCCGCAGGGCTGCTCCGCCGCGCTCTACCGGATTGGCTGGCCGGCCGGCTGGCGGCAACGCCTCAGCCTTCCGAGGGAGTGACTCTGACGCGCCCGCTGCGCCGCCAGGACGGCCGGCTGGACCCGCAACGTGCCGCAGTGGAGCTGGAGCGGCAGATTCGGGCGTATCAACCCTGGCCTGGGTCGTACCTCGACTCCGTGGTGGGCCGGCTGATCGTGTGGTCCGCGACTATCGCCCCCGGCGAGCCCGGCGAAGAAGCAGGCAGGCTGGCTGCACAAGGAGATGGCCTGGCGTTGTCAACTGGCGAGGGTCGGTTGTGTTTGGGCGACGTGCAACCTGCGGGTAAGCGGCGTATGACCTCGGCCGAGTTCCGCCGCGGCTACCAGGTAATCGGCGTAAAGGTTGTTGAATAGGACTCAGACGGACGCCCTTCCCATTGCTGCGGGTCGCCGCGGCGCGGAACATCCCCGGCGGCGTGCGATAATCGCGGGCCTGTGAGCCTTCCCAATGACACCGGTAATCCGATCGGCAACCCAATCGGCGAGCCGCCCGCCGACTCCGCGACTCCCGCGCCCCGGCCGAGGCCTGCCCACGCCGCTATCGATTCGCGCCCGGGACTGGCCGGGCTCGATCAGAGCCAGCTGGAACGGTGGCTAAAGGACGAGCGTCAGCCGGCATACCGCGCCGCCCAGATTCGCGACGGCGTGTGGCGTCAACTGGCCACTTCGGCCGACGAGCTGCTGACTTTGCCGGCTGCGCTCAGGACGCGTCTTGACCGGGCGTTTCGCCTGGACACCATCGTTGCCGACGAAATCAAGGTCGCCGATGGCGGCCTGACCGAGAAGACGCTGCACCTGCTTTCCGACGGCGCCCTCATCGAGTCCGTGCTGATGCACTATCCGGCCCGCGGTCTCCAGGGCCCCGGCGGCCGGCCGGACCATCGCGAACGCCACACCTTGTGCATCTCGAGCCAGGCCGGATGCGCCGTCGGATGTCCGTTCTGCGCCACCGGTGAGCTTGGGTTTGGACGCGACCTGACCACCGCCGAGATCCTGGATCAGGTCCGGCACGCAGCCCGGCACATGGCCAAGACGAGGCCCGGAGCTCACCTGACCAACGTCGTCTTCATGGGCATGGGCGAGCCGCTGCTCAACCTGGACCGTGTCCTGGAGGCCGTGGCCGCGCTGGCGGACCCGGATCGGTTCGGTCTGGGGGCACGCCACGTGGTGGTCTCGACGTCGGGCGTGGTGCCAGGGATCCGGCGTCTGACGGCCCTGGGACCGCAGTTCACCCTGGCGATCAGTCTCCATGCCGCCCGAGACCCGCTACGGGACGTCCTCGTGCCGCTGAACCGTCGCTGGCCCGTGGCGGAAGTCATTGCCGCGGCCAGGGACCATGCGCGCGTGACCGGCCGGCGCGTCAGCTACGAGTACGTGATGATTTCCGGCGTGAACGATTCAGAAGTCGATGCCGACGCCCTGGCCAAACTCCTGCGAGGGGACCTAGCGCACGTGAACCTGATTCCGATGAACCCGGTTGCGCACACGCCCTGGCAGGGCAGCGATCCCGTGCGGGTCGCCGAGTTCGCCGCGCGAGTCAAACAGGGTGGCATCGGCGTCACTATCCGCGCCAATCGAGGCCAGGACGCCGGGGCCGCCTGCGGCCAGCTGGCCGCGAATCGGGCAGGGGAGCCCACGCCGGTTGCGGTTGCGCGCCGCCACGATGCCATCGTCCGCCAGAGCGAGGCCGCCCTGCGCGGTGATCGCAGCGCGGAGAACCTGCCGGCCGCGCTGGCTAACGCCGTCGCCGGGGCCACACCCAAGGGCCGGTCGCGTTGAGTAAGTCACGAGTTCTGGTATCCGCCAGCATCCTGGACTCGGACCTGTCCAGCCTGTCTGCCGAATGCCGCAAGGTTCTCAAGGCCGGCGCGGACCGGATCCACATCGACGTCATGGACGGCCACTTCGTGCCCAACATCACTCTTGGGCCCGGCATCATCAAGCGCCTTCGGAAGATCGGCAAACAGCCCTTCGACGCTCACCTCATGATCTCCGAGCCGGGCCGCTACATGGACCAATTCATCGACGCCGGTTGCGACTCCATCACCTTCCACGTGGAGGTCGAGGAGCCCATCGAGCCCACCCTGATCAAGATTCGCAAGGCCGGACGGGCGGCGGGACTGGCTATAAAGCCCGCCACTCCGCTCAGTGCCCTGGATCCATTTCGCGATCTGCTTGACATCGTCATGGTCATGACCGTTGAGCCCGGTTTCGGTGGTCAGGAGTTCATGGCGGATGCGGCCCAGAAGATCCTGCCGGCGCACACGATCTTTGCCGGACGGGCAGTTCCGGGCGAGGTGCACGTGGATGGCGGCGTCAATCGCCAGTCGGCGGCCATGTGCGGCAGGATGGGCGCGGACGTGCTGGTCGTCGGATCCACGCTATGGAAGAAGGGTCGCGACATCAGCGATGAGATAACCCGCATAAAGACCCTCGCCGACGAGGGCTTCAGGGCGGCTCGGTTGGAGGCTAAACGGCATGACTGACGAAACGCCCTCAGGCGGCGCCGTCATGCCCGCCGCCAGCGGCGCGATGCCGGACGGGCCGGAAGAGCCACCGAGGACCATCGATTCGGACGCCATAGATGGCGCCTCCGGCGTACCCCACGCCCACCTTGGTCGCCGTAACGACAAGGTGCTGCTGGCCGCGGTTGCGTCCTACGCCGTGCTGCTGTCGTTCCTCATGATCGCGCGGGGCATCTCCGTCACTCCGGAACTCGTTGTTGTTGCGTTCGGCCTCGCGGCCTTGCTGCTGGGCCGCGGCAAGCTGTTCGTGCGCGACTGGATCCCGTTCCTGGCGCTGTTCTTCGCCTATGAACTGATGCGCGGCTATGCCGACAAGTTCGGCTTGCCGATTCACGTCACCGACGTGATCTCGATCGAGAGAGTCATCGGCCTGGGTAGTCTGCCCACGGTCTGGCTGCAGGGCCTCTTCCATTCCGGCCCGGTGTGGACCCAGGCCAATCCTGTCTACGACAACCTGGCCACCATATCGGTTGTCTTCTACTTCCTTCACTTCCCGCTGCCGCTGGCAGCCGGCTTCCTGCTGTGGATCCACCAGCGGCGCCACTATTACGACTTTGTGGCCGCGCTGATCGTTCTGTCCATGGCCGCGTTCGTGACCTATCTGCTCTTGCCCGTTGCGCCGCCGTGGTGGGCCGAGAAGTTCAATTACGCCAGCGGCATCCTCCACCTTCGAGACACGGGATTTCAGGGCCTGGCTCACACATTCGGTTTCGGGAATTACTTCTACTCGTACTCGCTATACAGCATCAGCTCCAACGACGTGGCGGCCTTCCCCTCGCTGCACGCCGCTTACCCCTTCCTGGCCTTCCTGTTCGCCCGGCGGGCCTTCCCGCGGGCCGGCTGGTTGATGCTCGGTTACACGGCATGCGTGTGGTTCTCCATCGTCTACCTGGGCGAGCATTGGGTCTTCGATATCGTCGGCGGAGTCGCGTATGCCGTCGCCGCCTATGTAGCCGTCCTGCACGGACCTCGGTGGGCGAGGCGCTTCATCGGGCAGGTTGCCGACGAGGAAATCGAGGCCGTCGTGGAGGCCGAGGACGAAGGCGAGGTCGGCGCCTTGCGCCGCCTCGGCCGGCACGTGCGCTGGGAGCTAGTGATCCAAGGCCTGGTCGTGGCGAGTGTCGGGGCCCTGTTTGCCTATGGCATGAACACCATGGGCTGGCTCGGCGGCTCGCAGAGTGCCCTGTACCTCGTCCCATGGCTTGCCCTTCTGGGCGGCCTTTGGCGGGGCGCGGCCGGCTTAGTGAGCCGCTGAGGCCCGGCGGATGCGGGCGCTTCTTCAGCGAGTATCGAGCGCGCAAGTCCGGATCGACGGACAGCGCGTCGGAGCCATCGGGGCCGGGCTACTGATCCTGCTCGGCGTGGCCCCCAAGGATGACGAAAGAGTTGCGGCGGCGCTTGCGGCCAGGGTCGTGGGGCTGCGCATCTTCGCCGACGAACACGGCCTGACGAATCTGTCCATTTCCGACGTCGGGGGCGCGGCCATGGTGGTCAGTCAGTTCACGCTCTATGCGGATGCCCGCAAGGGGCGCCGACCGTCCTTCAGGGGTGCCGCCGGGCCGGTGCTTGGCGAGCGACTGTACCTCGCTTTCTGTGACGCCATGGCCGCTGGGGGCGTGGCAGTGGAGCGGGGCCGATTCGGGGCGCACATGGAGGTGGACCTCGTAAACGACGGCCCGTTCACGATCTGGCTGGACAGCGACGAATTAGCCATCCTGCCCAAGGCTTCTACCCAAGAATGACATTGGGCGGCGCGCCTAAGGCCCCGAAAACGCAATCGGCGCCGAGCCTGAGGCTCGACGCCGCGAAGGTGCGCTGGCCGGAAGACCCGGCGGGGTGTTCTAGTGAGCGGCGCGGGAAAGAGTGCGCTGACAGCGCGTACAGGCAAGTGCCTTGACGGGCCTGCCGCCGACCTGGATCGTGGTCTTCTGCAGGTTCGGCTGGTAGCGACGATGTGCGCGGACCCGGTTCATTCCGGACGACTGCGGGTTGAAGCCGTCCATTGAGACCTTCCCGCAGACAGCACAGGAGCGAGCCATAAGGTCCTCTCGAATACGTAGTAAATGAAGGCAACCCCAACCGGGGACGACCGGGGCGGTATGATAGCACACCGTCTCAGCCTCCCAGACTCGGAGGTCGCGCACGTATGTCCAAGCGTTCGGTGGCAGGCCGGTCAATCGTGACCCGCCGAGCCATCGCCGATATCGTCCGGACAGCCGTCCAGAGCAGTTATGGCGTGACCGGCTTTGCCGATCCGTCTTTTTCGCGACGGCTGCTGCGCTGGCTCGGCCTCGATAGGTCGGGTATTCGACTGTCCAACGATGGTGGCCTGATCCTGGACTTGTATGTGACCGTCGCCTTCGGTGTCCCGGTCGCGGAGGTCGCTCGTCAGGTCGATTCGGCCGTCCGCTATTCGCTGCGTCAGGCCGTCGGGGTGGAGGTTGCGACGCTCGCCATCCACGTCGATGGATTGCGTCACCTGCCCGCCGCCGTCGAAAGGGCGCACGAAATAGAGGTTACCGAGGTAGAGCCGTTGCCGGCTGAAGCAGGCGCGGAGGAGACGGCAGCGAGAGGCCGCTCTAAGCGGTGACCGTGCGAGCATGCCGATGACGCGTCGATCCGGCGATGGAGCCGGGCTGCTGGCGGCGTTAAGGGCCGCGGTGGACAACCTGGCCGCCCACGTTGACGAGGTCGACGCCCTGAACGTCTTCCCTGTGCCCGACGGCGATACCGGCAGCAACATGCTGGCGACCGTACGGGCAGCTCTGGCCGAGGTGGAAAGTAGTCTCGCCAAGGCGCGACTGTCGGAGTGGTCGGCGGAGCGGGTGGCCGCCGCGATCAGCTTTGGGGCGCTGATGGGCGCTCGAGGCAATTCCGGCGTGATTTCTTCGCAGATCTTCCGAGGTATGGCGGAGGGACTCGGTGGCAGGCACACGTTTGGGGGCCAGGAGTTGGCGCGTGCCCTGAACCAGGGAACCGCTACCGCTTACAAGGCGGTCGTCAAGCCGGTCGAAGGCACGATCCTCACCGTTATCCGGGAAGCGTCGGAAGCCGCCGTCGCTGCCGCTGACGAGGGCGGAGACCTGCAGGACGTGCTTACGGCGGCCGTCGACGGAGCCCGCGAGGCCGTGGCCCGAACGCCGTCGCTGCTGCCGGTGCTTCGTGACGCGGGCGTTGTCGATGCCGGCGGTCAGGGCCTTTACTACCTCCTGGAGGGAACGCTGTTGTATTTGCGGTCGCACACGAGCGCCGGGATAAAGGTCGGATCGGCGGCCGTCGCGTCGCAACCGGACGTCACGCGGCCCGCACCAGCGTCGCAGCCGGCCGCACCAGCGTCGCAGCCGACCGCACCAGCGTCGCCGACCGCCAACGAGGGGTTCGGCTACGAGACGATGTTTATGCTGCAGTCACGTGCGACGCTGATCGACGTGGAGGGGCTACGGGCCGCCCTGGAGGGGATCGGCGAATCGGTCCTGGTGGCCGGTGACGCGCGATCGCTGAAAGTCCACATCCACAACGATCGACCCGATCTGGTCATCGCCATGGGTCTGGGCCTCGGGTCGCTGACTCGGATCACGGTGGAGAACCTCGACGCGCAGGCTCAGGGTGTCATGGAACGCCACACGGAGTCAGGGGTTGGCACCCCTCAGGCCGCCGGCATGTCGGAGGGCGCGCGCGTGGAACCTCAGGGCCATCGCGAATCGTTCGGTCACGCTGGCCACCTCGACGGACGTCCGCACGTCGACATCGGCACCTACCGACCAGCCTCGACCGGCGGCCCTGCATCGAGTGGCTCCGCCGGGTCGGACGGAAACGGACTCGGGGGCCCGACCGGCGGCGCCGCCCAGGACGACACGTCGTTGGAGTCCATGGCGCCGGCGCGGCTGGCTGTGGTCGCGGTCACTGCCGGAGACGGCCTGGCCCGTATATTCGCCTCATACGGTGTCGCTGCAGTCGTTCGAGGAGGGCAGAGCAACAACCCCTCCACGGGCGAGCTGCTCGATGCCGTGGAGCGGATCCACGCCGATGAGATCCTGCTCCTGCCCAACAACCCGAATGTCCTGTTGGCGGCGCGTCAGGCCTCGGAGTTGACCACGCACAAGGTCCGCGTGGTCCCGACCCGGAATGCGGCCGAGGGTTTCGCCGCTCTGCTTGCCCTGGACCCCAATCGCGATGCCACGGCCAACGCGGAAGTCATGACCATGGCCGGGCGAGCGGTGCAGACGCTGCAGGTCACTGAGGCCGTCAGAGACGCCGTGGTCGGCGGCCACAAGGTCCGCAAAGGCCAGACCATCGTGCTCGATCCGGATGACGGTCTTCTGGCGGTAAACAACGATTCGGTGAAAGCGATTCTGGCAGCCCTGGAGGCGCTGGAACCGGGCTTCGAGCTTATTTCGGTGTACTACGGTGCCGGAGTCGAAAACGACGACGCGGACGCTGTGGCCGCGCGCATTGGCGAGTGGCGCACAAACGTGGAAGTCGAGGTCATCGCCGGTGGGCAGCCTCACTACCGCTTCCTGATAGCGGCCGAGTAGGCAATGGCCAGGCGGGGGTCGGTGGATTCTCCGGGCGGCCCGGCGCGCGAATCGGCGGCCAGGGCCGCCAAGCGACCCCGCGGGCCAGTCCAGCTCGATACACCGATAGGGGACAGCGGCATCGTCGGCGCCCTCGCGCTTCGGCGCGCCGGCTCGCGCTTGGGGATCCGGACCGTTCGGGACTTGCTGTTCCATCTCCCTCGCCGGTACGACGACCTGCGGGAACTGAGCACGGCCCGGGACTTGTCGGGGATAGAGGAAGGAGAGCGTGCCAGCGCGCGTCTCCAGGTCCGCGGCATCAGGGTTGCGCCGACATTCCGGCGACACGTCGAGCGGACGACGGTGTACCTGGGCGATGACACCGGAGACGTGGAGGCCAACTGGTTCGGGCGCCGTTACATCAAGTCCCGGCTGAGCGAGGGCCAGTGGATCGTGATCAGCGGCAAGATCCGGCGGCGCGGCTTCATCACTTCATTCGACAATGCCGACTTCCAGCCGGAAGACGGAACCGAGCTTCTCCATGCCGGGCGGATCGTGCCGGTGTACCGCCTGAGCGCGGGTCTAACGGCAGTCACGTTGCGGCGGGCGATTCGCCAGGCGCTAGACGTTGTCGGCGCGACCTACCCCGAGTACATGCCCGGGCCTTCGATGGGCATCGTCGCAGCGCTGGAGAACGCCCACTATCCGGACGACTTCGCCCTTCGCGACGCCGCGCTCGCCCGCCTCGGCTTCGACGAGCTGCTGGCATTGCAGGTTGGCATGGTGGCTCGCGACAGGCAGCGCCGCTGGGCCATCGGCGATCCCGTGACGGTTGACCCGAAGCGTGTCGCTGAGGCCGTCGGTCTGGTGGAGGATGCCCTGACCGAGCAGGTGCGGGCCAGGACCGGCACAACCCAGAACGCACTGCTGACGCCGGACCAAGCCGCCGCGGTCGTAGAAATCGTCGCCGACCTGTCGCGACCGCGGCCCATGATGAGGCTGCTCCAGGGTGACGTGGGTTCCGGCAAGACAGCCGTGGCGGCCCTGGCGCTGGCCTTTGTGGCGGATGCGGGCCGCCAGGGCGCGCTGCTGGCGCCGACGGACCTGCTCGCTCGCCAACACGCGGTCGCCCTGCGTCACCTGGTGCACCCGCTGGGCCACGACGTGACGCTCCTCACCGGCTCGTTGCCGGCGGCGCAGAAGAAGGAGGCTCTAGAGGCCATTGCAGCTCCGACGGTTGGAGACGGTCTGCTGGGCCTGACGGTCGGCCGCATCGTGGTCGGCACCCACGCTCTGGTAACCGAATCGGTCAAGTTCGCCGACCTGGCGTTGGCTGTGGTCGATGAGCAGCATCGATTCGGCGTTGCTCAGCGTGAGGCACTGGGGGCCAAAGGGCGCTCACCTCACGTTCTGCTGATGACGGCGACGCCCATCCCAAGAACGCTGGGCCAGCTGCTGTTGTCCGACCTCGACGTCTCGGACCTACGGACACCACCGGCCGGGCGGCTGCGCATTGGAACGGGCATCCGTCGCTTCGCGGATCTGGCAGGCGTAGCCGGAGACGCCAGCAAGGGTGCATACCCGCTCATCGTCCGCGAGGTGCGAGCCGGCCATCGGGCCTTCGTTGTGGTTCCGCTCGTCGAGGAGGATGAGGAAACCGCTGCGCGGTCCGCCGATGAGGTGGCCGCGGCCCTGCCGGCGCAGCTGGCCGAGGCGGCGGCTGGGGCCGGTTTGGAGGCGCAGCCGGCGCCGCGCATCGGCGTCGTTCACGGCCAGTTGAAGGCCGCGGTTCGGGACGCGACGATGGACCTATTCCGCCGGGGCGAGCTGGACGTGCTCGTCGGAACCACTGTTCTGGAGGTCGGCGTAGACGTCCCCGAGGCGACGGTAATGCTGATTTTGGACGCGGACCGCTTCGGGCTGGCCCAGCTCCACCAGTTGCGGGGTCGGGTGGGTCGCGGCGAGGCGCAGTCGTACTGCGTTCTGGTGTCCGATTCGTTGGACGAGACGGCTCGGGCTCGGCTGAACGCGCTGGCGACACACGACGACGGTTTCGAACTGGCCGAACTGGATCTCGAGTTGCGCCGTGAGGGTGAGCTACTGGGGCTGAACCAGAGCGGCCTGCCGACACTGCGGATTGCCTCGCTGCGCGATCCGCGGGATCGGGAGCGGGCCGCGCTGGCCAGGGAGGTGGCGGAGGGTCTCGTGGACGAGTCTGGCGCGCTGCGGCCCGGCAACGAGGCTCTGGCGGTGGAATTGGACCGCGGCTGGCTGGCCCGGGTCGGTGCGGGCGAGGTTCTGGCGGACGTCGCCGACGCGACCCCGAGTGACGACGAGTCGCCCGTCACACCCGCGGCCAAACCCGCGACCCCGCAACGCACCACGCGAAGCACCACGCGCCGCGTGGCCAAACCATGAGCGAAGCCGGCAGGGTCATCGCCGGAACAGCCAGGGGACTGCGTTTGCTTGCCCCCGGCGAGGGCACGCGGCCATTCGCCGATCGCGTCAAGCAAACCCTGTTCGCGATCCTGGAGCCGGACCTGCGCGGCGCCGCCGTGCTGGACCTCTTCGCCGGATCCGGCGCGGGTGGGATCGAGGCTTTGTCGCGCGACGCGGCCCGGGCCGTCTTCGTGGAATGTGACTCGATCGCCGTGCGGATCATCGGCGAAAACCTAACCCGAACCCGGTTGGCGGATCGTGGGACGGTAATTCGGGCGGATGTCCTTGCATACTTGGCGGATCGGGCGCCATCGGACGGCCCCTTCGACCTTGTGCTCCTGGATCCGCCCTACGCTGAAACGGGCCTGCTGGATAAAGCGTTGGCTCGGCTGGCCGCGGCCCCGGCGCCGACCCTCAGTCCAACGGCGTGGGTTGTCGCGAAGCATTTCTGGCGCACGCCGCCACCCGATCCGGTGGGACTGCTAGCATCGGTTCGTAACCGGCGCTTTGGGGAGACTGCCCTGACGTTCTATCGTCGGTCGGACGCCGAAGTGATTGGGGTCAAAGGAGAGACCAGGTGAAGATCGCCGTGTATCCGGGCTCGTTCGATCCCATCACCTATGGTCACCTCGACGTGATCACGCGGGCATGTGCCGTCTTCGACCAAGTCGTGTTCGCGGTGCTGGTCAATCCGAACAAGACCGGTCCGATCTTCACGACCGAAGAACGTCTGGCGGTCATTCGCGAGGCCGTGGCTGAATCCTGCCCTGTCGACGTGGCGAGCCGCATCCAGGTGCAATCGTTCGAAGGCCTGACCGTCGACTTCTGCCGCCGTCTCGAGGCGACGTTCGTGGTGCGCGGTCTGCGCGCTGTTTCCGACTTCGAATCGGAGCTTCAGATGGCCCACACCAACCGCAAACTCGCACCCCAGGTAGACACGGTCTTCTTCATGACCGCGCTGGAGCACAGCTACTTGAGTTCCAGCCTGGTCAAGGAAATCTTCGCCTTCGGAGGCGATGTGAGTCTGATGGTTCCACCTGCCGTGGTTCGGCATCTGGAGGCACCCGCCGCCCGGCTATAATCAACCGACAACGGCAACCTCCGAGACTTTGCCCCAGGAGGGCCCGACCGATCGATATCGTCGTCCTCATCGAGCGACTGGAAGCGCTTGTCGCGAATGGCCGGCGGCTTCCTTTGACTAGTAGCGTGATCGTCGATCAGGCGGAAGCCCTCGAGTACATCGATCAGCTGCGGGTCACTATCCCAGAGGAGATCAAGTCTGCCAGGCGCGTAAACGCCGAAGTGGAACGACTTCTAGAGCAGGCTCGCGCGGAAGCAGAGCAGATTCTGGCTCGGGCCCAAGAGCAGGCCACGTACCTCATCGAGGAGCGTGAGCTGACCCGCCAAGCCGAGGAAATCAGCCAGGAGATCATTCGCCAGGCCGAATCCGATTCGGCCGAAGTCATGCGGGGTGCGGACAACTATTCCGCCGAGGTTCTTTCGGGCCTCGAGGCTGAAGTCATGCGGACGCTCAAGACGATCCGGCGCGGGCTCGAACTTCTCGACGACCGACGGGCGATTCCAGCAGAACCCCAAGCCGAGACCGAAGAGGGAGAACTCGACGAGTACGACCAATCGGGCACAACCCAGCCAATCCGCGGCTGACGCGCTCACCTTCAACGTCGCGGGTCTACTTGCCGAACCCATCGGAACGTTGCGCGATCTGGAAATCACCGCGCCGCCCATGGACATGGTGGAGGGACTGCGCCAAACGCGTGACCTGTCCGGTCGCCTGCGACTGACCCGGACCAACCGCGGTCTGTTCGTCAACGCGCGACTCAGCACGGGGATCGCCCAGACTTGCAGCCGCTGTCTGCGCGACCTGGACTGGCCGGTTGAGATTGAGATCGACGAAGAGGCACTCCCGGTAATCGACCCGGTCAGCGGCCAGCCTGTCGATACAGCCACCGAACCGGATGCCCTGCGCCTGACCGATCACCACGAGCTGGAGTTGGAGGGCGCCGTCCGGGACGCCATCGAGCTGGCCGAGCCGATTGCGCCGCTCTGCCGTGAAGATTGCCCCGGCCTGTGCATGGTCTGCGGTCTGGAACTGGGGAGCGGTCCCCACGACCATCCCGACGAGGGCATCGATCCGCGTCTTGAGGGGCTGCGCCAGTTCGTGGATGACGGCGGGGCTAAGAGCAAGTAGACTCGCGCGTCGGCCCCGCTAGGGTATGCTTTGCCGTACCCCGTCACGGAGCGACTAGCCGCGCCCCGGCGCCCTTAACCGGCTGAACCCTCGGGCTCCACGCCTGAGCGACAAGGAGAAATCAATCAAATGGGAGTCCCCAAGAGGCGAGTTTCGCACGCGCGGCAGGGTGATCGACGCGCCCACCTCGCCATCTCCGTTCCGACTCTCGAGCCGTGCACCCATTGCCACCAGCCCAAGCAAGCTCATCATGCCTGCCCGGTCTGCGGCTATTACAACGGCCGGCCCACGATCGAAATCAAGCAGGAAAAGCCACAGCAACCGGCCTGAGCCGGTGGATCTGAGCACGGTTCGCACAACTTCGGTCGACTCCGTGCGGGTCGCGGTAGACGCCATGGGCGGAGATCACGCACCCCTTGAGGTAGTCCAAGGCACCATCGCCTGGGCGCGCAAGCACCCCGGGGACAGCGTGCTGCTCGTCGGCGTCCCCGAGCGCATCAACGAAGCGGCGGGCGGGCCAATCCCGGCCAATGTCGAAATCGTCCCGGCCAGCCAGGTCGTGGGCATGGACGAGGCTCCTGCCCTGGCTCTCAAGGCCAAGAAGGATTCATCGATCATGGTCGCAATGGACTTGATCAAGCAGGGACGGGCCGACGCGCTAGTGACCGCAGGGCACAGCGGTGCCGGCATGGCCGCGGCGGTGCTGCGTCTGGGGCGGCTGCCCGGAGTGGATCGGCCGGCCCTGGCGGTCCAGATGGTCACCGAAACCGGGCCCTTCGTGCTGCTCGACATCGGCGCCAACCTGGACTCGACCGGGCAGAACCTGTACCAGTTCGCCCACATGGGATCGCTCTACGCCGAGCGAGTCCTGGGCGTTCCCAAGCCGCGCATCGCCCTCCTATCCATAGGCGAAGAGAAGGGCAAGGGCGATCAGGCCGTGCAGCAGGCGACCCAATTGCTCGACGCGGATGGCACGCTGAACTTCATCGGCAACGTCGAGGGCCGGGACCTCACCAAGCACATTGTCGACGTGGCCGTGTGCGACGCAATGGTCGGCAACGTGACCATGAAGTTCTTCGAGGGCCTGGCGGGATTCATCTTCGACCTGTGGCGCCGGGAGTTCGAAAGTGGCGTTCGAGGCAGGCTCGCCTACCTGCTCATGCGCCCCGCCATCGGCCGGATCCGCACGACGTTCGACTACGAGACGATGGGCGCGTCGCCGTTGCTCGGCGTCAAAGGCATGGTCTTGATAACGCATGGTTCGGCGAAGCGCAGAATGGTCGAGTTCGCGGTCGAGGCCGGGGCGACAGCCGCCCGAGCCCGAATTCCGGAACTGATCGCCGACGCCTTTCGCGGTCAACCCCGCAAGGCGCGAGCCTGATCGGAGAGGCGACATGAATGGTCGTGAAGCCGAAGACGTGATCGAGAGCCCAGGCGGTGCCGCTTCCGGGCTCGGGGAAGCAGCGCCCTCCACGCCGGCGCCTGCTGCCGCTTCCGGCAGTGCTGCCGAACCGCTGACCGTCAGTCATGGGGTGGTCGTCGAGATGGTCAGGGACGCCGCCCTGGAAGTTCCCGGAGTCCTCAAGGTGAGCCGTGGCGGGCCTTTGACGTGGCTGGCAGGGGCGCCGGTTCGGGCCCGCGTCAGCCAGGGAAAGGTTTACGTCAGGGTTTGGATCGTGGCCAGACCGGGTTATGAGTTGCGGCCGCTTGCGGCCCAGGTGCGTCAGGCCGTGGTCGCCACAGTGGAGCGGTTGCTCGGGCTTGGCCTAGGCGAAGTGACGGTTGTCGTTGACGGTGTAGGGGGCTGGGGATCGTGACCCAGAGAGCCGGCGGTGTGACTGTGGGCGGGACCCCGCGCGAGGGCATAAGCTCCGACGATATCACCGCCCGTCGTCTGGCTCGCCGACTCGTACTTTCCTCGCTGTTCGAGGCAGAGTTCGGGCAACGAACCGCGGACGCCATCCTGGAGCGCCATCTGGCTGAAGGTGGCGCCGACGAAACGACCTGCCAATTCGCCCGATCACTTGTTGCGGGCGTGGTCGAGAACCGCGATAGCATCGACGCGCTCATCGAAAAGGTTGCGCCCCAGTATCCCGTCGTTCAGCTCGCCCGGATGGACCGTACTCTGCTACGTGGCGGCATCGGCGAGGTGCTACACTCCGGCACGCCATCCCGGGTGGCCGTTGCCGAATGGGTCGAGTTGGCTCGCACTTACAGTGGCGAACCGACCCGGCGTTTGGTAAACGGAGTACTCGGGAGGATCACTCGCGACTCCGTCGCCGGTGCGCGCCGCGCCCCGGAGACGGAGTCGCAGTGACCGTCAATATCATTCCATTTCTTGGCATCCCAGGAGGGCATCAGTGGCCACCACCTACGAGCGCCTCAAGAAGATAGTCGTCGAGCAGCTCGGCGTCGACGAGGAGGAAGCCAAGCCGGAAGCCTCATTCGTCGATGATCTGAACGCCGATTCGCTGGACCTCGTCGAGCTGATCATGAGCCTCGAGGAAGAGTTCGGCACCGAGATCTCCGACGAAGATGCCGAGAAGATCCGGACAGTGCAGGACGCCGTCGACTATATCGACGAGCACGCCGCCTAACCGACTCAAAGACTGATGCGCCCCGTAGCCGCTTTATCCGAGCGGCTGGGGCTCCCGGTCCGCGACCTGAACCTCCTGCAGCAGGCCCTGATCCACAGCAGCTATCTGCACGAGCATCAGGATCTGGCAATCGGCCACAACGAGCGCCTCGAATTCCTTGGCGACTCGGTGGTGAGTCTGGCGATTTCGAACGCCCTCTACCGCCGTCATCCCGACGACGACGAGGGCGTTCTTTCCGCTCGGCGGGCATCGATAGTGAGTACCACGGGCCTGGCTCGGCTTGCCGCCCGACTGATGCTTGGCGAATACCTGCTGCTTGGAGAGGGCGAGTCGCAGCGTGGCGGCCGAAGGCGCCCGGCCCTTCTGGCTTCTGGATTCGAAGCGGTCGTTGGTGCCGTGTTCCTGGACCTGGGGTATGAGGCCGCGGCCGGATTCGTGGTCGCCCTGGCCGGTCCGGAATTGACCAGCGACAGGCCCATAGGCTCGCTCAAGAGCCCCAAGAGCCGCTTACAGGAGTTCACCCAGCGGCTTTCCGGAGAGCGGCCGCGTTATCACCTGCTGCAGGCCGTCGGCCCGGACCACGACAAAATCTTTCGGGTCGAAGTCGCCGTCGGCGGTCAAGTGATCGGCGTTGGCGAGGGCCATTCGCGCCGTATCGCCGAGACATCCGCCGCGGCGCGAGCCATCGAGTCTCTGCGCGAGGCACCCGGTGACCTGGGCGATCGCGCCATCGGCGCACCTGAGCTGTCCTCGTTCGGCTCGGACGACGACGTATTCGAGACCACGCACCAATCGAGAGACGAACCGAGCGACCATTGGCTGGAGTTAGAGGCCTGGGACTTGATCAGGCACGGAACGGAGCCTTCCGACTCCGCCAATGACTCCGCGCCCAACGCCCCACCCGACGCCGCGGACGATCGCGCGGCCTCTGGCGGGGACGCACCTTCGGGCCCACTCGGCCGGCGGTCGTGACCGGCACTGATCGCCGAGACCGCGTCTGTTCAAGCGACGGCCGGCGCGCCCGGGCCTCTCGATGACCGCACCGGTACGGCTCCTGGCGCTGCGCCTCCAGGGCTTCAAGTCCTTCGGGGAGCGGACCCTGGTCGAGTTCGGTCCGGGCATCAGCGCGGTCGTCGGCCCCAACGGCTCGGGCAAGAGTAACCTCGCCGACGCTCTGCGCTGGGCCCTCGGCGAACAGGGCCGCGCCCTCCGGTTGCGCAAGTCGGAGGATGTCATCTTCGCCGGCTCGGAGAAGCGATCCGCCGTGGGCATGGCGGACGTCACCCTCGTCTTTGGCAACTCCGACCGCCTGCTGCCGATCGACTTCGAGACGGTCGAGCTCGGCCGGCGTTTGTTCCGGTCGGGCGAGAACGACTACCTGCTCAACAAGCAGCGCGTTCGCCTGAAGGACCTGGTGGATCTGCTCGACGCGGCCCACCTGGCCGACAACGCCTTCCTGTTCATCGGCCAGGGCATGGTGGATCAGGCCCTTGCCCTGCGGCCGGAAGAACGCCGACCTCTCTTCGAGGAAGTTGCCGGCGTCCGGCGCCACGAGCGCCGCAAGGCTAAGGCGGAGGATCAGCTGGCCGAGGCGGAAGTCAACCTGGCTCGCGTCGAAGACGTCCTTGCCGAACTGCGACCTCAGGCTCGCCGGCTGGCGGCTCAGGCCGAGCAGCAGACCTCCCGCCAGAACGCCGGCCACGAGTATGGCCTGGGAGTCATCGCCCTGGCTCGTGCTCGCTGGCAGGATGCGGCGCGTCGGGCCGGGGACGCCCAAGGGCACCTCAGGACCGGCAGGGCTCACACAGACGCCGCCCTGACGGCGTTGCGCGAGGCCGAGGAGCGATCGGCCGCTATCGGACGCGATCTTGCCTCGCAGTCCCAAACGGAAGCCGAACGCCGCGCAGCCTACGAATCGGCTCGGGCAATGCTGACCAACCTGCAGCTTCGGGACGCTCGGGCCGTGAGCGAGGCGGAGGCAGTCCAGCGCGACAGCCGCCGACTGGAGGTCGAGCGCGTCGCCGCAGAGACGGATCTGCAGATCCAGCGCCGCGAACTGGCTGTTCCCGTGCCTGCGCGCGATCTGGCTCTGGCCTCGGCTCTGGCCGAGGCCGATCGGTCGCTGGCCGAGGCGCTCGAGGAGTTGGGCGCGATACGCGCTACCCGCCAGGCAAAGGGCGAATCCCTGAATGCGCTCCGTCGCGTGGAGGCGGCACGTGCAGCGGAGCTGGAGACCGCGCGGCGGCGACTTGCCGACGCCGAGCGGCAGGCTGTCGACGAGCGCGCGCTGGCAGTCGAGGCCACGCGCAGGCTGGTTGAAGCCGAGGCCGCATGCATCGGCCCCAGATCCTCTCTCGCGAAAGCCGCCGAGGAGGAGAAGGCGGCTATCGTCGCCCGTGAATCGGCGAGGGCTGAGCTGGATCGTCGCGAGGGCACGCGCCAGGCTGCCGCGGAACGCTCCGCCGCCGCCGCCAGCCGCACCGCCGGCCTGCGGGGCCGCCTGGAGGCTCTCCAGGCCAGGCTGGCGGAGGACCAATCCAGGGGGATTGCCAAGGCCGCACGGAGGGTCGGCGGGCGGCCGCTCGCGGACGGCCTGCAGGTGGAGGGCGGGTTCCGGATTGCGGTGGAGGCTGCCCTGGGCGAATCCATGCGTGGCTACGTCCTTGGCCGCGAGGCGGCGGCGGAACTTGACGGCCAGCGCGGGACGCTCGTCCTGGAACCTTCCGACCAGGGCGGCGGGCGACGTCCCGGTGCCAGGGATGGCGGTCGTGACCGAACCGAGGAGATCGCCCAGGCGGCCGTGTCCGCGGCCGTAGGGTACGGCGGCGGAAAGCTCCTGGACGCAATTCGAGTGGATCCGAGCGGCGCCGCCTCTCGCCTGCTGGCGCGAGCAGTGTGGCTGCCTGACCTGAACTCGGCTCTGGAAATCCAGACGCGCCTGCCGGCCGGCTGGGTGGCCGTGACCCGCGACGGCGCCGTCGTGACATTCGCTGGAGTCGTTGGTCTGGGCCGTACGGAATCGCTCCTGGAGCGGCGGGCGGAGATCGAACGTCTGGCGGAGGAAGTGGCCCGGCTACAGGGCGACGCGGCTGCCGCCTCGAGTCAGGCCACCGCCGCCGCCGAAGCTGCGGCCGTCGCGAGAGCAGCCCTGGAGGCCGCCCGCGAGTCGGAGCGCAAGACAAGCGCGGCTCGGCGAGAGGCCGAGGAAGCTGATAGGCGCACCACTCGGGCCCTGGAGGGAATAGCCCGAGAGGCGGCCTGGCGGTCCTCTCAGGCCGGGCGGCTGGAGGACGAGCGCGATCGGCTGGCCGACGCGGCGCATCACGCCGCGGACATCTCCCAGGCAGCGAATGACTTTGAGGGCGGTTCAACAGTCGCGCCGGAAGACGCCGAACAAGTCTCCGCCATGCGCGAGTGGGAGGCCCGCGCTGCCGCGCTTCGGGCCCGTCGGGATCAGCTGGCGACTGAAGACGCCCGCAACGAGGCCGGCCGCCGCGAGGTCGAGTCGCGCCGCGCCAGAGCCGCCGCCGCCGCCAACTTGGACGAGCAACGCGTCGCCGCGCTGGAACGTGACACAACGGATCTGGCCGGCCGCGAGCGCCAACTCGGGATGGAACGCGAGAGTCTCGGCGAGGACCTTTCCGCCGCGGGTCAGCGCGAGGCCGCGATCCGGGGCGAGCTGGAGGAGCTGCGCAGCGCCGATGCGGCGGCTCGGCGGTTGCTGGCAGAGGCCGAGGCGGCCGCTGTTCAGGCGCGCGAGCGACTCCGCACGACGCAGGAACGGCTCCGCAGCGCTGAAGTCTCCGAGGTGGAGTCGCGCCTTTCCCTGGACGCGATTCGCGAGCAGGTCCTGGTGGAGTTGGCTGGATTGGGTGACATGGGCCTGCGACTTCTCATTGACGAGCGGGGCACGGACGCCGCCGACGATTCAACGACGGCTGGCCAAGACAAGCCCATTCGCTCAAGCGATGGCGAGGAGGGCGACGTCTCTTTGGAAGACGTCCTGTCCGAGGTTGGGGATCGCTGGGTCTCCGGGCCGGCCGTAGAGCCGCCCAGTCCGGCTCGTTTGGCCGCGTTGCGCCGGCGCTTCCACGAGCTCGGCGCGCCCAATCCGTTCGCGGCCGAGGAGTACGAGACGCTCAAGGCTCGACTGGATGGCCTGCAGACTCAGCAGAACGACCTGACGTCGGCGATCTCCAAGACTCGGGCCCTCATCGATCAACTCAACGCCATGATCGCCGAGCAATTCCGGACGACCTTCACGGCCCTGGAGACGGCCTTCGATGCGCGGTTCCGACAGCTCTTCGGTGGCGGTTTCGCGCGGCTGAGCCTGACCGACCCGGACGACCTCGCCACTACCGGAGTGGAGATCGTGGCCCGGCCGCCCGGCAAGAAGGCCCAGCCTTTGAGCATGCTTTCGGGCGGCGAGCGGGCCCTGACGGCTGTGGCGCTGTTGTTCGCCATGCTGGAGGTCCACCCAGTGCCGTTCTGTGTGCTGGACGAGGTAGATGCCGCCCTGGATGAGGCCAACGTCGGCCGTTTCGCAGATGCCCTCCGAAGCCTTGCCGACAACACGCAATTCATCGTCATCACGCACAATCGCGGCACCATAGAGAGCGCCGACGCGCTGTATGGCGTAACCGTGGGAGACGATGCGGTCAGCCACGTCATCAGCCTCCGCCTGGAGGAGGCCAAGATTCTGGCCGATCAGGTGAGCAACAAGAAGTCGACCGCCGCGGCAGGCTGAGCTGGAGGTTTCCCCTGTTCCTCCGTCGTAAACCCAAGGAAGAACCGAATCCCACAAGCGAAGCGATCGAACCTCTCGAATCGGTTGAGCCGATCTGGAAGACGGACTCGGAACTAATTCCCGCAGTCGACTCGGCTCGAGCCGCGGAGGCGCATGCTGTTCGTCCCCGCGCCACCGAGGATGACGCGCCGGGCAACCTTTCGGCCGGCCTGGAGCGCAGTCGCGGCGGCTTCATGTCCCGACTCCGCGGACTGCTGAGCAGCGGCCCAGCCGACGCCGACTGGGAATCGGTTGAGGAGATGCTCATCGCCGGAGACGTGGGTGGCGACCTGGCCATCAAAATCGTGGAGCGGGCCCGCCGCCGTGAGGCGGTAACTGCCGAAGCGGCCGTCCGCGCAGAACTCGCGGCCCTGCTGATGCCCGCCGACCCGGGCTGGCGTCCCGCTCGCGGCGACGCCGGGGAGCCGGCAGTCCTGCTCATCGTTGGCGTTAACGGCACGGGCAAGACAACGACCATCGGAAAGCTGGCCCATCTCTTTCGGGGCGAGGGTCAATCTGTGCTGCTGGCGGCAGCTGACACGTTCCGCGCCGCTGCTATCGAGCAGCTCCGCATCTGGGCCGATCGATCGGACTGCCAATTCGTGTCGCATGCGCCCGGGGCGGATCCGGCAGCCGTCGTCTACGACGCGCTGGACGCGGCCGTGGCGCGTGGCG
Source organism: Chloroflexota bacterium (assembly GCA_025358515.1). Lineage (GTDB taxonomy): Bacteria > Chloroflexota > Limnocylindria > Limnocylindrales > CSP1-4 > Fen-1039. Next base: position 65,235 of record JANYJG010000005.1, on the reverse strand, counting down.
TGGACGTGGTCCTGGCGGACACGGCCGGTCGGCTGCACACCAAGTCAAACTTGATGGATGAGCTGGCGAAGATGCGTCGTGTCATCGATCGCCGAGTGCCAGGAGCAAAGCCCGAGGTGCTGTTCGTCCTGGACGCCACGACCGGTCAGAACGGTCTGGCCCAGGCAAAGGTGTTCCACGAAACTGTCGGCCTGACCGGCATTGTCCTGACGAAGCTCGACTCGACCGCCAAGGGCGGCATCGTCTTCGCCATAGAAGACGCCCTCCGCGTGCCGGTCAGGTTCGTCGGGGTCGGCGAGAGACTGGGCGATCTCCTGCCGTTCGACCCCCAGGCGTTTGTCAGCGCTTTGTTCGACTGACGTTCGTCCAGTGCAGGTCGTCTGGACGAGGCCCGGGTTCTTCCTTCGGGCCGTAGTCGTCGGGGCGATTGTTGTGGTTGTCCCAGATGATCGCGATCTTGGTCGTGAGGTAGCCGAGTAGTGCCAGCGGCATCGCGGTGAAACCGCTCATCTCCCCCAGATAGCCCCGCGTCGCTGCTGCCGCCAGGACCAATACGGCTGCGAACCCGAGCGCGGCCACCAGCCATGGAAGCCCTCGCGTGACCAGCACTCCGGTGAAGGCGGTGGCCATAGCAATCCCGACGACCAGATCCAAGAAGATCGAGAGCTCGCCGGCGGACGACGTGACCTTATGGGTTTCCAGGATCCGGAAAGGCTGCACCCAGTCGACCGAGAGGATGATCCGGGCGGCGATGATAGCCACCGGAACTAGACCCACAAGCATCGCAATCTTTTCGTCGGCGTATTCGGCTACCCCGTGGGCGGTCAGCCAGCGCATACCGCCGTGCATCGCCCAAATCCTCAACAGCTGGGCGCTGAGGAACCAAAGGGGGAACCACCAGATTCCGGCCAAACCGCCGATTGCCGCCAAAATAGCAACCGGGCGGACGTCGGCGATTTCGGCCAAGCCTCTGCCGCGATGGACTGGCGCGACAGATTGGCTCATTTCGTCCTCTGGAGCGGTCGGATGGCGTTCTGGGGCCGCGCGGCGTCGCCGGCGTTTCGGGTAGCTGACTCTAGCTCAGCAATGGTATCCGCGTAGAAGGGCTGCACGTGCCTGCGGTCCCACGTCCAGGTCCCGACCGTTACTGTCCGCGGACGGCTCGATGCGGTACACTCCGCGAGCCTTCGGTGCCGCCAGAATCCGCGGCCCCACGCCGACCCAGCATTCCCTCGGGCGGCGACACGGATCGGGAGTCCACAGCCACTCATGTTCGACGCCCTGAGCGAGCGGTTGCGCAAGACCCTCGGCTCCCTTACGGGCCGGGGACGCGTTAGCGCAGCCGATGTCGACGTGGCCATGCGTGAAGTGCGGCTGGCCCTCCTCGAGGCCGACGTTAACTTCAAGGTCGTGAAGGATTTCGTTGCGCGCGTCCGAGAGCGGGCCACAGGCGTCGAGATCCTCGAGAGTCTGACGGCCGGTCAGCAGGTCGTGAAGATCGTCAACGAGGAGCTGGTAGCGCTTCTATCGGGTGGTGATCGAACCTTCCGCTTGACCGGATCCCCGGCCGTGATCGTGCTCGTCGGTCTACAGGGCTCCGGCAAGACGACCAGCGCGGCCAAGCTGGCGCGTCATCTCGTGCGCATGGGCCGTCGTCCGCTCCTCGTTGCCGCGGATCCGTATCGCCCCGCCGCCGCCGACCAGCTCGAGACGCTCGGTAAGTCGCTGGACGTACCGGTCTATCGGGCCCCAGCCGGCACGCAAGTCATGGCCATCGCCAAAGGCGGAATGGAAGCCGCTCGCAAGCTGGTCCGCGACGTCGTGATCCTGGACACGGCCGGACGCCTGACCGTGGACCAGCCGCTCATGGATGAGATCAAGCAGCTCACGGCCGTGCTGAAGCCGTCGGAGACGCTCCTGGTCGTGGATGCAATGACGGGCCAGGAAGCAGTCCACGTCGCAGAAGCATTCGCGGCCGCCGTTCCCGTCACCGGCCTCATCCTCACCAAGATCGACGGCGATGCCCGAGGCGGCGCCGCTCTCTCGATCAGCGCGGTCACGGGGCTGCCGGTCAAGTTCCTGGGCACGGGCGAGAAGACGGACGCCTTGGAGTCGTTCCATCCAGACCGTCTGGCCGGGCGGATCCTTGGTATGGGCGATGTCCTGACCTTGATCGAGCGGGCCCAGGAGAATGTGGACGAGAAGCAGGCGGCCAAAATGGCCGAGAAGCTGCGTAAGAACAGCTTCACCCTGCAGGACATGCTCGACCAGATGGTGGCAGTCCAGAAGATGGGGCCGATGGGCCAGTTGATGGACATGATCCCGGGTTTTGGCGGCATGGCCAAGCAGGCCCAGGCCTCGGTCGATCGTGGCGATTTGCGGCGAGTGGAGGCAATCATCAGGTCTATGACGCTCCGCGAACGAGCCGACCCAAACATACTCAACGCGTCGCGAAGGCGGCGAATCGCCGTCGGTTCCGGGACGCGGCTCCAGGACGTCAACCAATTGGTCAAGCAATTCAGTGAGCTTCAGAAGATGATGAAGCAGATGACGGGCGGCAAACTCGCTCGTCGCATGCCCGGCCGTTTCGGCCCGGCGTAGGGAGGGATTTCGATGGACCCGAATAGTTGGAATAGGTCAACCGGCGACAACCCGCAGACCGACGGCGACAGTGCAATCGGCGCAGTTCCGCCAGCCGCCGAGCCCGTAGGGACGGTCGTTCCGATCGGCGATACCTGGGCCGAAGGCGTGCGGCCGCTCACCGTCGCAGCGCGCGGCCGGCGAGCGCGTTGGGCGATCGCCGTGGGCATTGTTGCCTGCGTGGCACTTGTCTCTACAGCCGCTGCATTTGTAATCTCCGGCTCCGCGGGCGCCACCCAATCGCTTACCGCCGCCCATGCCCCCAAGGGCACGATCATGTTCATGAGTCTGCGCACGGACCTGCCGGGCGATCAGCACCAGAAAGCGGCGGACCTGTGGAGTCACTTCCCCGGCGGCAGCGATCGGGCTAAGTTCGACAGCGCCATCGACGAGATGCTCAACAAGATCACTCGCTCTGTCTCCCCAGACCTGAGCTACACGTCTCAGTTCAAGCCCTGGATGGAGGGCGAGATCTCCATCGCCGTGACTGACATGGGCGGCTACGGCTCGGCCGGGGCCTCGTCCGCGGCCAAGCCAACGCCTGGGCCCTGCGCAATGCCGCCCGCGGAGCTGTCGTCTCCCACCGCGGACGAGTCCGGTTCCTTCGATCCGAGCTTGCTCGACCCGTACACCTCGTGCTTGCCGATGGACCCGTCATTCGGGGCCGGCATGGGCAGCTATGCGCCGCCGCAGGCCGTCGTCATCGTGGCTCTCAAGGACCGCGCCGCGGCCGAGAAGTGGCTGACCGCCGAGCTTGCCAAGAAGGCTGTCGCGTTCACCTCTACGGACTACGCCGGAACCAAGCTCTACACTATCGGAACCGGAGCCGGCGAAGGTTCGTACGCGTTCACCAGCGATGCCCTGCTGCTAGGCACCCAAGGCGCGGTCAAGGGCTCCCTGGACTCCCAGTCCAAGGGTTCGCTGGCCGGTGATGCCAACTACAAGGCGGCCATGAAGTCGCTTAGCGGCGACAGCATTGCGACGTTCTACATGGACTACCAGGCCATGATGAGCGGTCAATACTCCTCAATGACGTCCGGCGTCCTCAACAGTTCGGCCTTGGGCTTCCTGCTCAAGTCGCTGCCGGCATGGGTGGCCGGTTCCGTTCGGGCCGAGTCGGATCGGGTCGTTGTCACTGTCATGACGCCCAAGACATCCGGGGCGGTGAGCCTCGGCAACAAGACCGGCGTTCTGGCGGGCAAGCTGCCTGCCTCGACGATCGGTGTCATGGAAGTCCACTCGATCGGCAAGCTCGTGGATGGAACCATCGCCTCTCTCGAGGCTCCCGGTGCGCCGTCGATGTACAAGCAGGCGGCAATCAGCGTCCGCGACACATTGACCCAGTTCGGGGGGCTCGCCTGGCTCGGGGACGCGAGCATTGTTGTAACCAAGACTGGATCCAAGTTCGATGGTGGCATCGTGGCCCAGGCGGGTGACGCCGCCACCGCCCAGGCAAAGGTTAACGTCATAACCAACCTGATCGCCCTCGCCGGGTCCTCGTCCGGCCTCAAGAGCCGCGATGAAACCTACAAGGGCGTTACGATCACCGTCGTCTCGAGCGGCGCCATGAGCGGCGGTCTGCCTCTCGAGATGGCGATCGCCACGAAGGACGATCTGATCGTTGCCGGCTACAGCAAGGCTTTCGTGGAGTCGGTGATCGATACCGCCCCAGGAGCGTCACTCGCGGACAAGGCCGACTACAAGGCGGTCATGGCTGCGACGGGCGCTTCGAACTTTGAGTCCGGATACGTCGACGTCGCCGCTGTAGTCGACGAGATCGGCAAATCCTTTGCTGGCAGCAACCAGGCACGCTGGAATCTCGATATCAAGCCGTACCTCGGACAACTCGGCGGTGCCGGGTTCTCCGCAATAGACGGTAATCCGTCAATCCTGCGGTTCGTCATAACGGTCAAGTAACGTCACCGTCGAAACGAGTCGCCCCCATCCCAGGAGGAACAAGCTCTCACATGGCAGTTCGCATTCGTCTCAGCCGAGTTGGCGCCACCAAGCAACCCGCCTACAGAGTCGTCGTCATGGACGGCCGCAGCGCTCGCGATGGTCGAGCTATCGAGACCCTTGGCCATTACAACCCGCGCACAGACCCGATCGAGTTCGTGGTCGACATCGAGAAGGTAAAGGCGTGGCTCGCCAAGGGCGCCCAGCCTTCCGACACCGTGAGCCGGCTTCTACAGAACGCCGACATCATCCCCAAGATCGTCCGCAAGTTTGCGACTCCGGCCAAGGTTGCGGCGCCGGCCAAGTAGGTCGTGCACCCGACTAGCGGCATTCGACCGTCGAGGGGAAACAGCGAGGAAGAAGAGGCCAATGGCAGCCCAGGATCTTGTGGCTTACGTCGCCCGCAACCTAGTGGACGACCCCGACGCCGTCGTGGTTGAAGTTACTACCGGACCTGACGGAACGGTGATCGAGCTGCATGTCGCAGAAGACGACATGGGCAAGGTTATCGGTCGCAACGGCAGCGTCGCCAAGGCGTTGAGAACGTTGCTGAAAGTGATGTCCGCCCGGGACGGCGAGGCCGTTTCGCTGGAGATCAGCTGAGCCTCCGGTCGTGAGTGCCGGTGAAAGACTCGTCGTCGGACAGATTCGCGGGTTCCACGGTTTGCGCGGGGCCATTCGTCTCGAGTCGTTGACCGACAGAGCGGACGATCGTTTCGACGTGGGCGCGGTGCTCTTCGTCGAAGGCACGGAACGGCAGCTCACTATCGTCGAATCCGTTACGGACAAGCTCGGTTGGCGTCTCCGTTTCGCGGAGGTGTCGGATCGGACCGCGGCCGAGACGATGCTGAACGTTTATCTCGAGGCTGTCGTGGCCCCGGGCCAGGAATTGCCGCGCGGCGAGTTCTACTGGCATGAGGTAATCGGCGCAACGGTCTCAGACTTAGACGGCCAGGATCTCGGCAAAGTCGTTGATGTTTACCGCGCCGGTGGGGCGGAGGTGATCGTCGTCCAGGGCCCGTTCGGGGAGTTGGACGTGCCGCTCGTTCGGGCCGTGGTGCGGATCTTTGCCCCTGCCCGGGGCGAAATCGTCGTGGACGGCGAGGCTCTGGGCCTTGGCAACCGGGACTCCCAATCCGAGACGCGCCAAGCCGAAACGTCCGAAGTCGAGACGCGCCAAGTCGAGACGTCCGAAGTGACTGCCGAGCCGGCAGAACCCACGGATTCGGCGGGCCGATGAACTCCGAACCGGACAGTAAGATCGAGCCGACTCCGGCCGAATCTGAGTCACCCTCGGCTGAAGCTGGCTCCTCAGCGTCTGGCTCCACAGCGTCTGGCTCGGCGGCGTCTGGCTCGGCGGCGCGCGTAACCCTCGAAATCGACATCCTGACCCTCTTCCCGGCCATGTTCCAGGGGCCTCTGGCGGAGAGCATTCCCGGCCGAGTGCAGGTGCGTGGTCTGGCGACAGTACGGGTTCACGACCTCCGCCACTGGGGCCTTGGTCGCCACAAGTCGGTAGACGACTACACCTACGGTGGGGGAGCCGGCATGGTCATGCGCCCCGAGCCGGTCGCAGCTGCCCTCGAAGCTCTGCGGCGTCCGAACAGCACCGTCATCCTGCCCGACCCAGCCGGCGAGGTATTCACCCAACGGCGGGCCCACGACCTGGCCCAGCGGACCCATCTGATCTTCATATGTCCGCGCTATGAAGGCGTGGACGAGCGGATCAGGACGATGGCCGACCTCGAGATCTCCATCGGGGACTACGTCCTGTCCGGCGGAGAGATTCCGACGCTGACAATGGTGGACGCCATTCTGCGTCTCCTCCCCGGCGCGATCGATGCCGAGTCCACAGCCGAGGAGTCTTTCACCGACGGGCTGCTGGAGTACCCGCAGTACACCCGCCCCCCCGTCTTCGACGGTGCCACCGTGCCGGCTGTTCTCACAAGCGGTCACCACGAAGCGGTCCGCAGGTGGCGCCTCAAGGAGTCACTGCGACGGACTGTGCAGCGCCGCCCGGAGTTGCTGGCCGCCAGAAAGCCCTCCCGCGAAGAGTCCAAGCTGCTGAGTGAGGTTTGGGCCGAAGAAGCGGCTGCGGTGGCCCCACTGCCCGCCGCCCTCGCCGACCCGCCGGTCGCCTCGGATTCCGAATGACCGGCGTGATCGAGACTGGTGTCGCTGTGGTATCCTCGCCGTCGGCCGCTCTGGCGGCAAGTCTCTTTGTGTCTAATTCGCAGCGACGCTGCGGGTCATCCAACCACTGAGCGCAGGCGCGCCGCCGGACGAAGAGTAGGTACCGAACGTGAACGTGCTCGATGAGATCATCGCGGACCAGATCCGGACCGATCTTCCAGAACTTGCCTCGGGCGACACGGTGCGCGTTTCCGCTCGCGTCGTCGAAGGCACCCGTGAGCGAATTCAGGTTTTTGAAGGCACTGTGATGCGCCTCCGTAACGGCGGAATCCAGCGATCTATCACGGTTCGACGCATCGCCAGCGGTGTCGGCGTGGAGCGGACCTTCAAGGTCAACAGCCCGCGCATCGAGAAGATCGAAGTTGTGCGCCACGGCCAGGCCCGTCGTGCTCAGCTGTACTTCCTCCGCAAGCGCGTCGGCAAGGCCGCCACCCTGCGCGAGCGCCGCGTCAACAATTAGTACGGCCACGGGAGCCACATGACAGGCGCCCGTCAGCAAATCGACTCGGTCGAGGACCCCGTTCGTCTGCCCCTGGGGGCGCGACGGGGTTCGACTGTTTCCGCCCCGGGGTCATCGGGCGGGCGGATGGTCGTCGCTCCGTGGCATTGGGCCAGGCTCGATCCGGATTTCGCAGAAGAACGAGTCCTGTGGTCGCGTGGCTTCCGGCACGTGGCCGGGCTCGATGAAGTTGGCCGCGGCTGCCTGGCCGGGCCGGTGGCGGCGGCCGCGGTAATTCTCCCGCCCGATTGGTTGCCCCGTGGCCTGCGCGACTCCAAGCTTCTGCGGCCCGAGGAACGGCAGCGTCTAGATGTCGAGATTCGTGAGCATGCCCTGGCCTGGGCGATCGCATTCGTCGAGCCCGCCGTGATCGACCGCATCAACATCCTGCAAGCGACGCTCCTGGCCACAACTCTGGCAGCCGCCCGGCTGCCGATCCGGCCCGATGCGCTCCTGCTCGACGCGGTCGCCCTGCCGGAAGTGTCCGTCCACCAGCGAGTGCTAGTTTCGGCCGATCGATTGTGCGCCTCAGTGGCCGCGGCCTCGGTCGTCGCCAAAGTCGCTCGGGATCGCCTCATGCGGGAATTGGACGTGCTGTATCCGGGCTACGACCTTGCTCGCAACAAGGGCTACGCCGCGCCGGAGCATCGCGCCGGGCTGGAGTTGCTGGGCCCGTGTCCGATCCACCGACTCTCTTTTGCGCCATGCCGTAATCGCGAGCAAATGAGCTTGTGGGAGGATGGATCAGGCGCGGGAGCGCTTGACGAGGAGGCGGGGACCGATGACGGTGACTTCGCATACACGCACCGACAACCAGAAGGCGGGTGACGCTGCCGAGCGACTGGTTGCCGAGCGTCTGGAGGCCCGCGGATGGCGGATCCTGGCTCGAAACGTCCATTTCGGTCGGAGTGAACTGGACATCGTCGCAACGGATCCAGGTCCGCCGGCTCGTCTGGTAGTCGTGGAGGTGCGCTGGCGCCGTTCGCCGGCGTTCGGACTGGCGGAGGAAACGTTCGACTACCGCAAGCGGGCGCACCTCACGGCCGGAATCGGGGGCCTTCTGGAAGCGGGTCGATTGCCAAACGGGGTTGATTTGCCGCAGTTCCCGATTGCGCTGGACCTGGCAGTCGTCGAACCCGGGCCGGGCGGCCGACCCACCGTGCGCCTGTACCGCGACGCTTTAGCGGGCTGATTGGCCGGGGAGAGAGCGGGGCGCGTTGCCTGGTCCTGTGCTACCAGGGCAGGTAGCGGCCGGACGCTTTTCGGATGCGATCCAGGACGCGCTGCCCGTCGCCGGCCGGGTCCATCAGGTTTACCTGAGAGTGATCGACCATGATCGTCGGATGAAGATCGACTTGGACCAGGCGATTGCCCACGAACGTGAGGTCGTCGACGACGCCTTCCTGGGTCGACTCGTCATGGTCGAAATCAAAGAGGAGGTTTCCCAGGGAGTAGACGACGAACGCCGGATTGCCCGATGGCTTGGCGATCGTCTGGAGCCCGCCGGCGTAGTGTGAGTGGGCGCCTAGGATGAGGTCTGCCCCGGCGGCCACCATCGCGGCGGCCTCACGCCTCTGTTCGAGGCTGACGGATTCGGTGTACTCGACGCCCCAATGCGGCATCACGACCACGAAGTCGAACCCCGCAGCTCTGGCGGCCTTGATATCCGCAACCACGTTCCTAACGATGAGCGGCGCCGCACCTGGCCGCCCGGCCCTGACCCAGTTAGCGGGCTCCTGGGCGTCGTAGGCTAGGAATGCCACACGTAGGCCCGCGGCCCCAAGTCGCGCCGGAGCGGAGGCAGTGGCGGCGTCGATGCCGGCTCCGGCATGAGCGATGCCGAGGGCGTCGAGGACCTTGCCCGTCTCGATCACGCCTTTGTCGCCGGCGTTGCGGATGTGGTTGTTGGCGAGGGAGACGGCATCGATCCCGGCGTTCCGGAGGCCGGCCAGCAGGTCAGGGTCGACCGTGAACTTGAAGCCGTCCTGGCGCGGCACGAAGTCGGCAGAGGCCGGCCCTTCGAGGTTGACTATCGAGAGGTCGGCGTCGGCAAGAAGCGCCCGGAATGCTCCGGCATTGCCGGTTCGGCGTGGAATCACAAGCGAGGAGCCCTGGTAGCCGCAGCAAGTGAAGCCGGCGATGCGGGCCGTCCCACCGGCCCATGGATAATCCGGCCCTTTACCATTCGTGACCGCTGCCACATACACGCTGCGGTCCAGGTTGACGTCACCGCCGGCGGTGAGGGTCCACGCCCGAGTGGTGTCGAAGGTCGCCGGCGTCTCAGACTGGATGTCGAGCGGCCAAGCGGTCAGGTCCTTGATCCGCTCGGCGCCGAACAACGCCTTGCCGTCCACCGCAACAGCGCGAACGTCCGGCGTTACGTCATCGGCTCGAATCAGGCCCAGCGTTGCCGGTGACGCACGCACGGCGGCAATCACATCGGCCGGCGCGAGGATCTTCACCGCAGGACCCAGGGCGACATGGAACGTGGCGGTAATGGCCGCCTCGTCTGAGGAGGTGATAACGACGCGGCTATAGGCGTGCTCGACGAGCGTCGGGTTGCCACTGAGTAGCCGCGCCAGGTCGACTCGGCTGATCGATCGCTGCGTGGACCAGAAGCTGACGATCGGCACGATCGGCACGAGATACCGGCCGCCGGAATCGGGCTTGGGCGTGGGCGATGCAGACGCCGGAAGTGCCGTTGCCCCGGGGCTGGACGGAACGCGCAGGCCAAAGTCGCTTCTCGCGAGGCCCCCGGCGGATTGCGCCCCGCAGGCAGTGAAGGTCAGGGTGCCGGCAACCAACAAGGCGGCCGCCATCAGCGACGCAAGCCTGTCGCCGATCCCGCCCATCTCGCCTACGTACCCCGTCGCTTCTCGAACGCCGTGCAGTCCCCACTCCTGGAGCGTACTCTGCCTGCTGTCCACTCGCGTGCCCGCCGTGTGGGCCTGCCGCAAGGCCGGGGCGCCATCGCGGCACGGCCCCGTGGTCCCGCTAAGCCCTCGTGATCCGGGCATTCTGCCTGTGCTACACTCCCGGCCGGTCGTCGCGTCGCGACGGCTCCCGTTTCATGCCGCTGAGAGGCCGCGAGAGGCGGAGATCACACGCAGGTCCGCCCCGTCGGGGCGGTGCCGGACGCAACACTGCGAGCCCGGTTCCCGACGGCAGCGCTGCGGAGGAACTAACCGCAGGAGGTTCATTTCATGGCGTCTGCTTCGATGCGACAGCTCCTGGAGGCCGGGATCCATTTCGGCCACCAGACACGTCGCTGGAATCCCAAGATGCGCCCGTTCATTTTCGCGGAGCGCAACGGGATCCACATCATCGACCTTGCCCAGACCGTCAAGCGCCTCGATGTCGCGCTGGCGGCAGCCCGCGAGACTGTCGCCAGGGGCGACAGTGTTCTCTTCGTGGGGACCAAGAAACAGGCCCAGGAGCCGGTCTCTCAGGAAGCGACCCGCGCCGGCCAGCCCTACGTCAACCGCCGCTGGCTCGGCGGCATGATCACCAACTTCATTACGATCAAGAAGCGCATCGCGCTCCTCGACCAGTTGGAAGCCCGCCAGGCGAGCGGCGACTTTGAACGTCTCACGAAGAAGGAGACGGCCAAACTCGTCGAGGAAATGGACCATCTGCGCGACGTCTTCGGTGGCATCCGCAAGATGAAGCGACTCCCGGGCATGATCTTCATCGTCGACCCGCACCGCGAGCGGATTGCCGTGACCGAGGCCCGCAAGCTCGAGCTGCCGATCATCGGCACCGGCGACACCAACGTCGACCCGGACGAGCTGGACTACATCATCCCCGCCAACGACGATGCCATCCGGGCCATTCGGCTCCTCTGCCAGCTCGTCGCCGACGCCTGCATTGAGGGCCAGCGCGAACGCTCCGCCCGAAACGGCGAGGTCGAGGCGCCCGAAGCGCCGCCTGAGCCGGAGATCGAACTGCCTGCCGCCGAAGATCTTGTCGCCGCCCTGGCTGGTGGCGCCGCCCTCACTTTCGAGCCCGATGCCGAGGAAGAGGTCCTTCTGCCGGGCGTGCGCGTGGCCGCCCATCCGCCGGTTGCAGCTGCCGAAGAGGCTCCCAAAGCTCACTGACAAGCACAATCCCGGCCTCGATCGTAGGAGACACTGGAAGACGATGGCGACCATTACTGCCGAAACCGTCAAGGCCCTCCGGGAGAAGAGCGGCGCGGGCGTCATGGAGTGCAAGCGCGCTCTGGAAGAGACTGGTGGCGATCTCGACAAAGCCGTCGCACTCCTCAAGGAGCGCGGTCAGGCGGCAGCTGCCAAACGCGCGGGCCGAGACGCCCGCGATGGCCAGGTGGCCAGCTACATCCATACCGGTGGCAGGATCGGCGTGCTGATCGAGGTCAACTGCGAGACCGACTTCGTAGCCCGAACCGACGAATTCCAGCGGCTCGTTCGCGATCTCGCAATTCAGGTTGCGGGTTTGCGCCCGACGTACGTGAGCATTGAATCGATCCCAGACGCGGACCTCGATGCCAAGCGTGCCGAGTTGCTCGCTGCCGACATGTTGGCCGCCAAGCCTGAGGCGGTCCGCGGCCAGATCGTCGAGGGCCAGCTAAAGAAGTGGTTCAGCGAGGTCGTGCTTCTCGAGCAGCCTTTCCGCGACCAGGATCGGACCGTCGGCCAGTTGGTCGTTGAGGCCATCTCCAAGACTGGTGAGAACATGAGGGTTCGGCGGTTCGTGCGCTTCGAGTTGGGGGAGGAGATTTGAACGAAGCTACTGCGGCCAGAGGCGATGTCGCCGGTTCGGTTCACGCCGACCCGACCGACGGCCTCCCGGCGAGACCGCGCTACCGGCGCATTCTGCTCAAGCTGTCGGGCGAGGCCCTCCTCGGTTCTCGACAGTACGGCGTCGATCCGGATTTCTGCGCGTTCATTGCCGCCCAGGTCGCGGAGGTTCGCCGCGCCGGTGTCGACGTCGGCATCGTGGTTGGCGGCGGGAACATCTTTCGTGGCCTGGCCGCAGCCGCCAAGGGCATGGATCGCGCCACGGGCGATTACATCGGTATGCTGGCAACGGTCATGAACGCCCTGGCGCTTCAGGATGCGCTCGAGCGGGCCGGAGTCCCGACCCGCGTCATGAGCGCCATCGCCATGGCCGAAATCGCCGAGCCATACATCCGGCGCCGCGCGGTCCGGCACCTGGAAAAGGGCCGGGTCATCATTCTGGCGGCCGGAATCGGCAACCCGTACTTCACCACGGACACGGCTGCCGCTCTGCGTGCTGTGGAGATCGGGGCCGAGGTCATCCTCAAGGCCACCAAGGTCGATGGCGTGTATGACTCCGATCCGGTCACGAACCCAGGGGCAAAACGTTACGATCGTCTCTCGTACTCCAAGGTGCTTGCAGATCGCCTCGGCGTCCTCGATGCGACGGCTGTGTCGCTGTGCATGGAGAACGACACCCCGATCGTGGTATTCGACCTGAACAAGCCCGAGAACATCACCCGAGTGGCCGCGGGTGAGCCCGTCGGGACTCTGATTACCGGAGGCAGTTCAGCATGAGCAGCGAGACGTTGACCGGCACCGAGCACAAGATGCTGCGCGCCGTGGAGGTTCTCGAACGCGACCTGCAAGGGATCCGAACGGGCCGCGCCTCGACCTCGCTCGTAGAGCACATCGTGGTCGAGTACTACGGCACACCCACGCCCCTGAATCAGCTGGCCGGCATCAACGTGCCCGAGTCGCATCAGATCGTCATCCAGCCCTGGGATCGCAGCGTTCTGGGCGCGATCGAAAAGGCGATCATCAAGAGCGACATCGGCCTCGTCCCCAACGTGGACGGCATCGTCGTCCGGTTGAATATCCCGCAGCTCACCGAGGAGCGTCGCAAGGAACTTGCCAAGCAGGTCCACAAGCGCATGGAGGAGGCTCGGGTGGAAATCCGCAACCTCCGCCGCGAAGCCGCCGACCTGCTTAAGAAAGAAGAGCACGACGGTACGATCGGCGCCGACGAGAGCCGCCGCGAGCACGATCATCTCCAGCGCATCACCGACAGCCACATCGTCGATGTGGATCGCGTGGGTTCGGTCAAGCAGCAGGAGATCATGGAGGTCTAGTGGTTCGCCCGATCGATCGACCGACAGACGCTCCGGCGATCGTTCACCGCGAGCCGCAACCGGGCGCCACGGCGGCCCCGACCGAGGCGTTCCCCGTTCCGCAGGACGAACTGCCCCGTCACGTGGCGATCATCATGGACGGCAATCGCCGCTGGGCTCGTGGTCGCGGTCTGCATGAGATGGAGGGCCACGCGGCCGGCGTTGAGACGGTCCGCGAAGTCATCCGACACGCCGTTCGGCGCGGGGTCGAGGTGCTCTCGTTGTACGCCTTTAGCCGCGAGAACTGGGCCCGCTCAGACGAAGAGGTCGCGGGGCTCTTCTCTCTGCTGGAGAAGGCGATAACCAACGAAACCTCCGAGCTGGTCCGCCAGGGTGCGCGGGTCCGGGTGCTGGGACGCATGGCTGAGCTTCCCCCGGATACCCGCGCATCGATCCAGCAGGCGCTCGATGCCACGGCCGGCGGAACTCGCCTGCAGCTCAACATTGCCTTCAACTACTCGGGCCGGACCGAACTTGTCGATGCCGCTCGCAAGCTGGTTGCCGCGGGTCTTCGACCCGACGAGATCGACGAGGACGTAATGTCCGGGGCGATGTACACGGCCGGGCTACCGGACCCCGACATGGTCATCCGCACCGGCGGCAACGAGCGCCTCTCCAACTTCCTCATCTGGCAGTCCGCCTACGCAGAGATGTACTTCTGTCCGGTGTTGTGGCCCGATTTCGGTCCGGTCGACTTCGATGGGGCCATCGTGGAGTTCGCGAGCCGGCAGCGCCGGTACGGTCGGTAGCGCCGACATGCGCCAACGAGCCCTCAGCGCCCTGATCTTCGTTCCGCCGCTGCTCATCGTCCTGGCCCTGGGCGAGCCCTGGTTCGGGGCGCTGATCGCGGTATTCGTTGGGCTAGCGGCCTGGGAGGCGGCTCGTCTGTTGCGCGCGGCCGGATACCAGGCTATGCCTCTCCTGACCGTTGTCGGGGCGTTGGCGGTGGCCGCCGACGTGTCGGCAATCTCGCCCTTGCGCGGCTACGGGGATCTGCTCGTGGCCGTCGTGGTGGTGCTGGCGGGCATGGCCGCGTTCCGGGAGAATGACAGCAAGGTCGGGTTCGCGGCGTGGATGGCTACGGCTTTCGGTGCGCTGTACGTTGGCCAGTTGGCCGCGCTTGTGCGAGTCGGGCAGGTCGCCCCGTCTCTCGCCGCTTCCGCGCCGGCAGCCCAAGTGGGCTCCTACCGAGGTTGGATCCTGCTCGTCATCCTGCTCGTGTGGTCATTCGACACCGGGGCATACCTCCTGGGGATTGCCCTCGGCAAGCGCAAATTCCTGGCCCACATCTCCCCATCGAAGAGTTACTGGGGTCTGATTGGGGGATTGGCCGCCTCGACGGCCATTGCCGTGGCCGGATTGTGGGCTCTGGGCCAGGAGCCGCTGCTGGGCCTGGCGCTTGGGCCGGTCATCGGGATCGTTGCCCAGGCCGGCGATTTGGCCGAGTCGATGCTCAAGCGAGCGGCCGCCATGAAGGACTCCGGCACGTTGATCCCGGGCCACGGTGGCATCCTGGACCGAGTCGATTCGTTCCTGTTCGCCGCGCCCCTGGCCGCCCTCTTCGTGACGGCGTGGGTCCGCTGATGTGGCAGCTCGAACGGGGCATGGCAGTGCCGGCGCCGGCGATAGTGCGCGGGCCGGCGGCAATGCCGGGGCAGGCGGAGACTCCGTGACCGGCACGGCCGACGGCCGCGTCATTCGGGTCGCCCTGCTGGGCTCGGGCGGGTCGATCGGCCGGCAGGCGGTGGACGTGCTTGCTCGCCACGCCGACATGTTTCGGGTCGTCGCCCTCGCGACTGGTACCCAGCGCGCCGTTCTCGAGGAGCAAGCTCGCCGGCTACGTCCCGCCGCAGTCTCTCTTGCGGGCAACCAGGCGGGCCGTCATGGCGCGGCCGGGCTCGACCTGCCCACGGGTACAGAGTTCGTGGCCGGTCCGGACGCGCTCGAGGTCCTGGCCACTCGTCAGGACGTGGACCTGGTCCTCGTGGCGACCGGCGGTCTGGTCGCTCTGCGGTCCGTTCTGGCAGCCCTGGCCGCCGGAAAGATCGTCGCTACGGCCAACAAAGAGACGCTGGTGGCCGGCGGCCATCTAGTCATGCCGATGGCTCGCGAGCTCGCGGAGCGCACCGCAGCCGCCACCGGCAACCCACGCGACCCGATGGCCAGCCCGCTCGGGTGGCTGCGCCCGATCGACTCCGAGCACTCGGCCATCTGGCAGTGTCTGGTCGGTGAGTCGCCGGCCGCGGTGGAGCGGTTGTGGCTAACAGCTTCGGGCGGGCCGTTCCTGAACGCGACCGTCGCGGACCTTGAGACGGTGACTCCGGAGCAAGCCCTCAAGCACCCGACATGGAAGATGGGTTCGAAGATCACCATCGATTCGGCGACGCTGGCCAATAAGGGCTTGGAAATCATCGAGGCGCGCTGGCTGTACGATGTCCCCCTGGCGGCCATTTCCGTCGTCGTTCACCCTCAAAGCGTCATTCACTCGGCGGTCCAATTCGCCGACGGTTCCTTGAAGGCACAGCTGGGGACACCCGACATGCGACTTCCAATCCAGTACGCGCTGACGTATCCGGAGCGCCGCCCGTCGTCGGCTGCGGCGGCGGATCTGGTGGCCGCGGGCCGGCTGGAGTTTCGCGCTCCGGACGAGGGGCGCTTCCCGGCCCTCCGAATAGCACGTGAGGCCGGCCAGGCCGGTCCGCGCGCCAGTGCCGCGCTAATCTCGGCTGATGAGGTAGCTGTGGCAAGGTTCCTTGCCGGGACCCTCAGCTTTCAGGGCATACCGCGGCTTCTGGACGCTGCCGTTCAGACATTCGGAGCAGGCCAACCGGCCGAACCGCCGCTTGCCGATCTCATCGCGCTAGACACCGAAGTCCGCGCATTTGCTGAGGCTTACCGATGAGTCTGGCCGGAATTGGCTATTCGCTGACCGGCATCGCCGGTTTGTTCCTGATTCTCATTCCGATCGTCCTGATCCATGAATTCGGCCACTTCGTCATGGCCCGCCTGGCCGGCATCAGGGTTCTGGAGTTCGGCCTCGGCTTCCCGCCCCGAGCCCGGGTTATCGGTCACGACCACGAGACCGAATACACGCTCAACTACCTGCCGATTGGCGGTTTTGTGAGGCTCGAGGGCGAGGAGACCAACTCCGAAGACCCGCGGGCATTCACGAACTCAACGCTGCCTAAGCAGCTGATCGTCCTTGCGGCCGGCGTCTTCATGAATCTCATGACCGCGGTCCTGCTGTTCTTCGTCGTTGCCTGGGTCTTCAACCCGGCTGTGCAGACGACCATCGGCAATGTTTCCAGGGGCTCACCAGCCGAGCAGGTCGGTCTCAAGTTGGGCGACTCGTTGGTCTCGATCGATGGTCGGACGTATGCCCGGCCGTCTGTCCTCGAATTCTCTATCGCAGACGTCTCCGGCGGATGGCGCCAGGATCTGCGCGACCACGCCGGCCAGACGGTCAGCCTCGTCGTCGCGGACTCCAACGGCGTTCAGCGCACCCTCTCGGTCAAGCTGCGCGTCCCGACCGACGCGGCTCCCGGAGCCCTGGGCGTTTCCCTGGGCTCTTCGCTGGCGACTTCGCCGGGTGACCCTGTCACTGCGGCGGGTCTGGCGGTTGGAGGCACCGGCAAGGCTATGACCTTGATCCTTGGTGCCCTGGGAGACCTCGTCAAGGATGTGGTCACAAATCCCTCGGCGGCCCCTGCAGGTGTTGCGGGTCCGGTCGGGATCGCCTCGGAGGTGGCCGGGGTCGTCTCGCAGCCGAATGCGCTGGTCTTCCTGCTCCTGATTGCCGGCATGATCTCGGCCAACCTTGCCCTGGTCAACGTCCTGCCGCTCCCGGTACTCGACGGCGGCAAGATGGTGATCATGATCGTCAAGCGGATTTTCGGGGCCAAGGGGGTCAGCACTTACGAGGCGTTCGCCTACCTCGCAAGCTTCGTGCTGCTCTTGGTCTTCATGGGCTGGATCACCTTCTTCGACATACTCAAAGTCAGCGGCCGGTAGCGATGGAATCGGCCTTCGGCCACAGGCGCCGCTCGGTTGCGGTGGACGTGGGCGGTGTGATGGTCGGCGGCGGCCATCCGATCGTCGTCCAGTCGATGACCAACACGGACACGGCCGACGCCGACGCCACCGCGATCCAGGTTGCTCGGCTGGCCCATGCCGGCTCTGAGTTGGTGCGGATCACGGTCAACACGGAGGCGGCCGCGGCCGCGGTTCCGGAGATCGTCCGCAAGGTCCTGGGTCTGGGCGTGGCCGTGCCGATCGTCGGCGACTTCCACTACAACGGCCACAAGCTGCTTCTCGAATTCCCCGAGACCGCTCGAGCATTGGCCAAGTACCGCATCAATCCCGGCAACGTAGGCTCCGGTCGGCACCACGACGACCATTTCACGGCCATCGTCAAGGTCGCTCTGGATAACGACAAGCCGGTCCGCATCGGTGTCAACTGGGGCTCGCTGGACCAGGCTGTCCTGGCCCAGATGATGGACGCCAACGCCCGCCTGACGGAGCCCAGAGACGCCCGCGACGTGATGATCGATGCCATCGTCGAAAGTGCGATCCGATCAGCCGAGCTGGCCGAGGCAACCGGGCTGGCCCACGACCGGATCATTCTCTCGGCCAAAGTGTCAGGCGTTCGCGACCTGGTCGAGGTTTACCGCAAGCTGGCCACCCGGGGCGACCACGCCCTGCATCTCGGCTTGACCGAGGCGGGCATGGGCATGAAGGGGGTCGTGGCCTCGACCGCGGGACTGTCGCTGCTGCTGGCGGAGGGGATCGGCGACACCATTCGGGTCTCGATCACGCCTGAGCCGGGCGGGGACCGGACCGAAGAGGTGGCGGTGGCGCAGCAAGTCCTGCAGTCGCTGGGCCTGCGTTCGTTCATGCCGCAGGTCTCGTCTTGCCCCGGTTGCGGGCGCACGACGAGCACCTACTTCCAGGAATTGGCCCGCGACGTGCAGACGTACTTGCGCGAGCAGATGCCGGTCTGGCGGGAGCGCCATCCAGGCGTGGAGGAGCTGCGGGTCGCGGTCATGGGCTGCGTGGTCAACGGCCCCGGCGAGTCCAAGCACGCCGACATCGGTATCAGCCTGCCGGGCACATTCGAGGAGCCGGTGGCGCCGGTATTCATCGACGGCGCCCTGGATCGCACCCTGCGCGGCGACCACATCGTCGACGAGTTCAAGGCAATCCTGGATGGATACGTGGAGCGTCGCTACGCCGTGCCAGGGGCCGGCCAGAGGTAGAGGTCAATCCTCGCGAGCTAAGGGCGTTTCAATAACCGCCGCCGCCGCTGCCGCCGCCTTTGTTGCAGGCCGCCATCACCACCGGCAGGGCAAGCAGCGCCAGCCACAAGGCGTGGTCTCGAGTCCAATTCAGGCCGTTCCGCAAGGTCGTCATGTCGGTCCTCAGGTGGCGCGGAACGGGGCCGTTCCGTTGCCGGTAGTTCGCAGCAGGAGGGTCAAAAGTTCGCGGCGGCGCACGTGACGCGACGATCTCGGCCACACGCTAGGATTCAGTCAACGTATCGACCGCCGCCCGTGAGGAGGAACCGTGCCCAAGGAGGGTTTCGTTACCAGCATCACCAGGCAGTCCGAGGACTTCCCGGGCTGGTACAACGACGTCGTACTGAAGGCTGAGCTGGCCGACTATTCCGCAGTTCGCGGCTGCATGATCATCCGCCCGTACGGCTATGCCATCTGGGAATCTATGCAGGGCGAGCTGGATCGCCACATCAAGGCGACCGGCCACAGCAACTGCTACTTCCCGCTCTTCGTCCCTCGTTCGCTGCTGGAGAAGGAAGCGAGCCACGTCGAAGGCTTCAATCCGCAGGTCGCGTGGGTGACGCACGCCGGAGGCAAGGCACTCGATGAGTGGCTCGCCATTCGCCCGACGAGCGAGGCGATTATCGCCGAGAGCGTCAAGGATTGGATCCACTCTTACCGCGACCTGCCGCTGCTCATGAATATGTGGAACAACGTGGTTCGTTGGGAATTGCGCACGCGCCTATTCCTGCGTACCACCGAGTTCCTGTGGCAGGAGGCCCACACCTTCCACGCCACCCGCGAGGAAGCCGCCGAGGAAGTCGCGACCGGCTTGGACTGCTACGACAAGGTTTCCGAGGAGTGGCTTGCAATCCCTGTGATCAAAGGCCGCAAGACCGATGGCGAGAAGTTCCCGGGCGCTGACTTCACCTGGTGCATCGAGGCCATGATGCGCGACAAGAAGGCGCTTCAGGCCGGCACCAGCCACATGCTGGGCACCAACTTCGCCAAGGCCGCAGGGATCGAGTTCCTGGATCGCGACAACATCCGCAAGAACCCGTTCGGCACGTCGTGGGGCTTCTCGACCCGCATGGTCGGGGCAACGATCATGGCTCATGGCGACGACTTCGGCCTGGTCCTGCCGCCGCGAGTGGCGCCGGTTCAAGTCGTGATTGTTCCGATCTTCCGCAAGGACGAGGAGCGCGCCCTGGTCGCCGAGGCGATCGACCGTTTCCAGGCCGCCCTGGCCGAGACGCCGGAAGGCAAGGCCGTTCGGGTCAAGGTGGACTGGCGCGATGAGTCGCCGGGTTTCAAGTACAACCACTGGGAGTTGCGCGGCGTTCCGTTCCGCATCGAGATCGGGCCGCGTGACGTCGCTGCGGACCAGGCCATGCTCGTCAAGCGTGTCGATCGGTCCAAGGAGGCCGTGCCGCTCGCCCAGCTGGCCGCCGAACTGCCGGCTCGACTGACCGCCTACCAGGCCGAGTTGCTACGGCGCGCGGTGGACTTCCGCGACTCCAATACCCACCAGGTCGACACTTACCAGCAGCTCAAGGACAGGCTGGATGGCGAGGGCGGCTTCTTCATGGCCCCGTGGTGCGGTGATGCCAGATGCGAGAAGCAGGTCAACGACGAAGCCGGCGCCACCATCCGCTGCATCCCGTTCGACTCTCCGGACGAGAAGGGCAAGTGCATCGTTTGCGGCGGTGAGTCGGAGCGGCGCGTGTTGTTCGCCCGGGCTTACTGAGCCGCGCAACCTTGGCACGCTGGAGCGAGGTCGAGGCGGAAGCGCCGGCGTGCGTTGGCGCAAACGGAGTTGCCCGCGCCGCCGGGTACACTCATTCAACGCGCGGTCCGAGGGTGTCATCGCCCTTGGAGGGTCCACGGCCTACGTGTATACTCCACGTAATCTAACGGCCGCTCGTGACGTGGGTGACCCCCACGTCTTTTCTTGAGCGGATCAAATCGCGGTCGAGGCCAGACAAGCGGGAAGGACGGGAGGCGCGAGGTGAATCGAGATTTCGTCGGCGCCCTCCTGCAACTCAATGCAGAGAAGGGTGTCTCCCGCGAGCAGCTGATTCGCACCGTCGAGGAGGCGATTGAGTCGGCATATCGGCGCGTCGCCGGTGACGAGGACATTCACGTCCTGATCGATGCCGACACGGGCAAGGTCCGCGTGTTCCGGGCCCGCTTGGTCGTAGAGGAGATTGAGGACGAGACCACGCAGATCACCGCTGCCGACGCCCAGGCCCACCAGCCCGGCGCGGTTGTGGGTGATCTCGTCGAGACAGAGCAACTGGACCAGGAAGCGTTCGGGCGGATTCACGCCCAGACCGCCAAGCAAGTGGTCCTGCAGCGCCTGCACGAGGCCGAGCGGAACGTCGTCTTCGACCAGTACGCCAGCCGCGAGGGTGAACTGATCACGGGCACGGTCTCGCGCATCGAGCCACGCGCCATCGTCCTGGACGTCGGCAAAGCCGAGGCGATCCTGGCCACTACGGAACAGTCGCCGCTCGAGCACTATCGCATCGGCCAGAACGTCAAGGCCTACGTCTTGGAGGTTCGGCGCAGCGCCAAGGGCCCGCAGATCTACATCAGCCGGACCCACAAGGGGTTCCTGCGCCGCCTCTTCGAACTTGAAGTTCCGGAAGTGCACGCCGGCACGGTCGAGATCAAGGCCATCGCCCGCGAGGCCGGCAGCCGATCCAAGGTTGCCGTGGCGTCACGTCAGCCCGGTCTGGATCCCGTGGGCGCGACCGTCGGACAGCGCGGCGCGCGGGTCCAGGCCGTCGTCGCGGAGCTTGGCGGCGAGAAGATCGACGTCATCGAGTGGTCCGAGGAGCCCTCGGCCTTCGTCGCGAAGGCTCTGAGCCCAGCCCAGGTGATCGAGGTCCGCATCGACGAGGAACACCGCATCGCTAACGTTGTGGTGCCGGAGCGCATGCTGTCGCTGGCCATCGGCCGCGAGGGTCAGAACGCGCGTCTGGCGGCGAAGTTGACGGGCTGGAGGATCGACATCCGCAGCGACGTCTCCGTCGCCGAGGCAGCTAAGGCGGAGGCCGATGCGGCACTGGCGGCCGCGACGGTTGAGCTCGAAGACGCGGATGCCGGCGCGGCCCTCAAGGTCGGCGCGGCGCTCGAGGTCGGCGCGGCGCTCGAGGTCGTCCCGGCGCTCGAGGTCGAGCCGGTTGAAGCATCTGCCATGGACGTGGATATCGTGGCCGAATCGGCCTCGCCGGAGGCTGCGACCGCCGTGCCGGACGTCGTTGAAACGAAGCCCAAGCGTCGTAAGGCGGCGGCGAAGCCCGTCGTCAAAGCCGATACCGAGGTCGAGGGCAGTTCAGAGGCGCCCGCGTCCGAAGGGGTGTCCTCGTAGCCCGGGGCGCGCCAATGAGGCGCTTCCCGACCCGCTCTTGTGTCGTGTGCCGAACGGCGCGACAGAAGCGCGAACTGTTGCGCGTCGTGCGAAGTCCTGACGGAAGGGTGCTCATCGACCCGACCGGCAAGATGCCAGGCCGCGGCGCATATCTATGCAATAGCGCCGAGTGCCGCAAATCGGCCCTCGACAAAGGGTCGCTCCAGCGTGCGTTGGAGGTTCCGATCCCGGCCGAACTCCGGGCCGAACTTACAGGGGAGGCGAGCACGATCGATATAGGAGGTAGTGGTGGCCAAGAGTAGGAGCGGCACGCGGGGCCGTCGTGGACCGCGCAAGCCGATGCGCCGCGACCTCGGCACGCAGGCAAATGGTCAGTCCGGGGATCCGCGTGAGCGCACAGCCTTCGAGCTGCCGGCGAGCATCACCGTTAAAGATATGGCCGACCTCCTGGGCGTGAATCCCGCGGACATCATCCGCGAGCTGATCAAGTCCGGCATCTTCGCCAACATCAATCAGGGGATAGACCGCGAAACGGCTTCCCTCGTCGCCGAGGAGCTCGGTTATGAGGTTTCAGAGGTCACCGCGGTAGCCGTTGCGAACGCAGACGGAACACCGGCCGAGGCCGCGCCCGTTAGCGCCGCCACCAAAGAGCAACTCTACGAGGAGGACGAAGCAAGCCTCCTGCTGCCGCGCGCCCCGATCGTGACCGTCATGGGCCACGTGGACCACGGCAAGACCTCGCTCCTGGATGCCATCCGCACCACGAAGGTCGCGGCGGGGGAGCGCGGCGGCATCACCCAGCACATCGGTGCGAGCGAAATCGTAATGAAGGACGGTCGCCACATCGTCTTCCTCGACACCCCGGGCCACGAGGCGTTCACCGCCATGCGTGCCCGCGGGGCCAGAGTCACGGACATTGCCGTGGTCGTGGTGGCGGCGGACGACGGCGTCATGCCCCAGACGCTCGAGGCGATCGACCACGCTCGCGCGGCCAAGGTCCCGATCGTCATCGCCCTCAACAAGATCGATAAGCCCGACGCCAACCCGGAAAGGGTCAAGAACGGCTTGGCGGAGGCCGGCGTCGTGGTCGAGGAGTACGGCGGCGACGTGCCAATGGTGGCCGTTTCGGCCAAGGCCCGCCTCGGCTTGGACGAACTTCTAGAGATGATCATCCTCGTGGCCGACCTGCTCGAGCTCAAGGCCAACCCCAAGCGCCCCGCCATCGGGACGATCGTGGAGGCCGAGCTGGACAAGGGACGCGGCCCCGTTGCCACGGCGTTGGTTCAGACAGGCACCCTGCGCGTCGGCGACGTCATCATCGTGGGCGAGACATACGGCAAGGTGCGCGCTCTGGAAAACGCCCTCGGCAAGCGCATTACCAAGGCTGGGCCGTCGAGCCCGGCCGTGGTTCTGGGCCTGGCGGACGTTCCTCAGGCAGGCGACATCCTCCGCGTCGTCGCAGACGAGAAGGTCGCCCGAGCCATGGTGGAGCAGCGCAAGGCCGCATCGGCGGCCAAGACCGAAGGCACCGGTCGGGCTACCCTGGAAGACCTCTACGCTCAGATCCAGGCCGGCCAGACTAAGGAACTGCGGATCATCCTCAAGGCCGATGTGTCGGGTTCGCTCGGTGCCATCGTCCACGCCCTGCAACAGCTCTCCACGGACGAGACCCGCATCAACGTCATCCACGAGGCAGCGGGCGATGTCACGGACAACGACATCATGCTGGCCGCCGCATCGGACGCGATCGTGATCGCCTTCAACACGAAGGTCACCGATACAGCTCGCCGCGCCGCTGAATCCGAGAAGGTCGATGTCCGCAGCTACGACATCATCTACAAGCTCGCCGACGACATCTCCGCGGCCCTCCGCGGCTTGCTCGAGCCCGAGCAGGTCGAGACCGTCGAAGGTCGAGCCGAGGTTCGAAAGATCTTCAAGGTCGGGAAGGTGGCCGTCATAGCCGGCTGCTACGTCACCGACGGGCGGATCGTTCGAACCGGCGGAGTCCGAGTCTGGCGAGGCGGCAAGATCATAATCACCGACAAGATCGAGTCTCTCCGCCGCATGAAGGACGACGTCCGCGAAGTGGCCACCAACTTCGAGTGCGGCATCGGTTTGGCCGGTTCGAACGACCTCATCGAGGGCGATATCATCGAGTGCTTCACCCAGCAAATGGTGAGTCGGGCCAACGGTTGAGCCGGAGTAGCCAGTCTCGATGACACAGCGAACCGAACGAATCGACGAACTACTGCGCCAGGAGATAGGTCGGGCGCTCGAACGCGAAGTGACCGACCCAGCCATCGGCTTCGTCACGGTAACGGACGTTGAGACGAGCTCCGATCTCGCCCATGCCAAGGTGTGGGTAAGCGTCATCGGGTCCGAGGAGGAGCGCAAAGCCACATTGGCCGCGCTTCGCCGGGCTATGCCATTCATCCGACACGGCCTCGGCTCAAAGATCCAGATGCGGCGGATCCCGCAACTGGACGTCCGCCTGGACGAATCGATCCAGCGGGGATCGCGCGTGCTCCAGATCCTGAGCGAGCTCGAGGAAGGCCGGACGCCGGACGAATCGAGGCCCGTTTCGGAGACGCTGCCGACGCCGGTCAAGCGTTTGCCCCACGAAGGCGACGCCCTGATCGAGCCTTTGGGCGCGGGAGTGCCCGAGTCTACGGCCGTACAGAAGCCGCGGGCGCGACGAGACAATCTGCATGGCCGTCAGGATGACCACGGTGCTCGCGGCTCGGGCGGCGGTCGCAGCGGCGACGGCCGATCCGGGTCCGCAAACCGCAAGAAGCCGCGATGAGCGTTGATCGCACGGCGCCCCGTGTCGACCTTTCCGCATACGCGGCCGCCGTTCCGGACGAAGTCGTGGCGCGGCTGCGCTCTGCCAGGCGCGTCTTGACGATCTGCCACTCGCATCCTGAGGCGGACGCGCTTGGTTCCGCGCTGGCGGTCGGCATGATCGTTCAGGCGGGTGGGGGAGTGTCTACGCCCGTGTGCGCCGATCCCGTCCCGGCAATGTACGATTTCCTTCCGGGTTTCGATCGTTTCCGCCTGGAGCCGGATGCGTCGATCGATTACGACCTGCTCGTCGTCGTGGATTGCGGTGAGCTGGAGCGGATCGGTCCGGTGCTGGAATCGCACCGTGCCCTGTTCGATCGCGTGCCCATCCTGGACATCGATCACCACATTTCGAACCGGACCTTCGGCGTCTTCGATTGGATCGACCCGAGCAGTTCCGCCACCTGCGAGATGGTGACGTTGCTGGCGTGGCGGATGGGAGTGCCCCTGACCGCCGAAGACGGCGTGCTAGCGGCGGCGCTGACGGCCGGGATTGTCATGGACACCGCCAATTTCCAGCACTCCAACACGACGCCTAGAACGCTCGTCGTCGCCGCGGCCCTGCGCGAGGCGGGCGCCCCACTGACCGACATCGCCCGACGCATCTATCGCTCCAAGCCCAACAGCCAGCTGATTCTGTTTGGGCGCGTTCTAGCCCGTATCGGCGCCGAAATGGACGGCCGGTTGTTGTGGTCGACCCTCGAACTGGCGGATCTGTCCGCATCCGGCGCTCGACCGGAGGAGTCCGAAGGTCTGGTCGATTTGCTCGCCCAGTCGGCCACGGCAGAGGCCGCCATTCTGTTCAAGGAGGGCGACGACTCCACTCGCATCAGCGTTCGGACGCTGCCGGGCGGTGTGGACGCCACCGTGCTGACTGGTGTTTTCGGGGGCGGCGGTCACGCGCGGGCTGCCGGCGCCACGCTTGAGCTGCCCCTGGAGGAAGCGCGTCGGGCGGTTCTGGCGAAGGCCGCGGAACTGGTAGCTGCGGTTGAGCGCTAGACGATGACCGAAGCGCACCGCGACCGCGGCATGGACGGAATCCTGGTCGTCGCCAAGGCGCCCGGCTATACGTCGCACGACGTGGTTGCCGTGGTCCGGCGGCTGACGGGGACGCGCCGGGCCGGCCACGGCGGCACTCTGGACCCGTTCGCGGCGGGAGTGTTGCCGATATTTCTGGGGCTGGCGACACGCCTTGTCGAGTACCACATGGCCGACAACAAGGCGTATCGGGCAACGGTTTGCTTCGGCGCTGCCTCGGAGACGGACGACCGCGACGGTGAGTTGGTACCCGGGCCCGGGCCTGCGCCGACACGCGCGGCTGTCGAGGAGGCATTGGGGGAGTTCCGGGGCCAGATAATGCAGCGCCCGCCGTCATATAGTGCCATGAAGATCGGCGGCCGGCGGGCGTATCAGCTGGCCAGGGAGGGCTCGCCGCCGGAGCTGGCGCCTCGAGCCGTAACTATTCATCGCCTCGAAATGGTCGACTGGGACGATTCGGATCCGGCCCGTCCGGTTGCCATCGTCGAAGTGGATTGCGGTGCGGGTACCTACATCCGCTCGCTGGCCCGGGACCTGGGCGAGCGGTTCGGCTGCGGCGCGTACCTGGGGGCGCTGGTTCGCACCGCCAGCGGACCTTTCCGCATCGCCGAGGCGCACGACTTGGAGGTGGTGCGGGCCGCAGCCGCCGCGGGACCGGCCGAGCTGGCCAAGCTGCTGCTACCAATCGACGCGGGTCTGGCAGGGATCGCGGCGGTGACCTTGAACGAGGCCGAGACCGCGGCCGTTGTGCGCGGCCAGCAGATCAAGCCTGTGAATCGACCCCGGGCCGACCAGAACGACCGCCTGCGTCTGCTGGATGTGAACCAGGGTCTGATCGGTATGGGCTCGTGGAAGGCAGGCCGCGTCGTTCCGGAGAAGATATTCGTCGAATTGCCCGGCGGCGGAGGCAATGCCCCAAAGGCCGACGGCGCTGGACCCACGCCCAGAGCCCAGCGCCTGGGCGAGCGAACTCTGCGTGTGGTTCGCGCCGGTAACCGCATGAGAGTAGTCGCTGGAATAGACGAGCTAACGCCGGACCTGGGCCGGCTGTATCTGGCCGTGGGCGTTTTCGACGGACTGCACCGCGGCCATCTTTACCTCTTGCGCGAACTGCGCAAGGCAGCGGCTCGAGCTGGGGCGCGGCCGGCCATAGTGACGTTCGACGCCCATCCCGAGGAAGTGATCGAGGGCCTGGCGCCGCCGCTGCTGTGCGACCCGGAAGAGCGCCTCGTTCGCCTGGAGGCAGCCGGGATCGAGATAGCCGTGGTCCAGCATTTTGACCACGCTCTGCGAACCACGAGCTACGACGAATTCGTGGCGCGCATCACCAGCCACTTGGAGGTGGCGGGCTTCGCCATGACGCCGGACGCAGCCTTTGGCTTCGAGCGGCGCGGCACCCCGGACGCGCTTGCGGAACTCGGCGCCAGGAGCGGCTTTGCGGTCACGGTCGTCAACTCCTACCTGCTCGACGGTGAACAGGTCCGCAGTTCGGAGATCCGACGCCGCGCCTCGAATGGCGATCTGGCGGGCGCGCAGCAGCTCCTGGGCCGCCCGTTGTCCGTTACCGGCACGACAATCGGTGACGTGAACATGAGCCCGACCAGCGGCTCTTCGGAACTACCGCAACAGCACCTCTCCTTCGACGTCCCAGTCTGCCTGCCCCCCGACGGCACTTACCCGGTTCTCCTCGGCCCGAACTGGGCCCTGGGCGGGCCGGCGACCCCGGCTGCAAGGCGCGGCACCGCCGTCATCGCCGGCGGCTCGCTTTCGCTCGAAGCCGGTGAAGACTCGACGAACGGTCATATTCGGGTTGTCTTCGCGGCCGCGGCGGCTCAGTCGTAGACAAACGGGCGGCTCGCACCGAGCGACGCGCGCTCGACTGGCAAGGCGGGACGATCCCTGCTAGCATCCGCCAGGCATTTAGAAAGTTAGGAAATCCACCGTACAAGAGAGCTAATCGGAGGATCGTGTGCCGCTGGCGCGGGAGACGAAGGATCAGGTCATTTCGGAATACGCCGTCAAGGATGGCGATACAGGCTCTGCTGAGGTGCAGATTGCGCTCCTGACCGAGAGGATCAAGGAGCTAACGATGCACCTGCGTGCCTTCCCGAAGGACAATCATTCCCGCCGCGGCCTCCTCAAGCTCGTCGGACATCGACGCCGCCTTCTTGCCTATCTCATCAAGAAGGACAACGCTCGCTACCGGACCGTCATCGCACGGCTCGGTCTGCGCCGCTAGCGCGGCCGCCTCGGCGCGGGGAGACTCGCGCTGTCGCATCATTCGCGCCGGCTCGTCCAAGACGAGTTCCGGGAACACACGCATCCTCCTGTTCGCTCAGGAGGAACAAAGACCAGTGTCTCAGACATTCGAGACGCAGTTCGCCGGCCGCACCCTCACGGTCGAGACCGGCAGGATGGCACTGCTAGCAGGCGGCGCCGTCACAGTTCGCTTCGGCGACACCATGGTCCTGGGGACAGCCAACCGGTCCGATCCGCGACCCGGTCTCGACTTCTTCCCGCTGACCGTCGAGTTCGAGGAGCGCATGTACGCCGCCGGGAAGATCCCGGGCGGCTTCATCAAGCGTGAGTCGCGCCCGTCCGAGCAGGCCATCCTGGCTTGCCGACTGACAGACCGTCCGATCCGGCCGCTTTTCCCCGAGGGCTACAAGGACGACATCCAGATTGTGATCACGGTCCTGTCAACGGACCAGGAAAACCAGACGGATGTCCTCGGCACCTTCGCGGCCTCTTGCGCTCTGACGATTAGCCCGATCCCGTTCCTCGGCCCCATCGGCGCCGTGCGCATCGGACGTATCGACGGCGAGTTCGTGGTCAACCCCACCGTCAGCGACCTTGAGCGCTCCGATATTGACCTGATCGTCTCGGGCACCCGCGACGCGATCATGATGGTTGAGGCAGGCGCACTGATCGTGCCCGAAGACGTTATGGCCGACGCCATCCTCTTCGGCCATCGCGCCCTTCAGCCGCTCATCGATATCCAGGAAGAGATGCGCGCCGCCGCTGGCAAGCCCAAGTCGGTGGGTTATCGCGAGCCCGGCATCGGTTCCATTCTTGAGTTCGTCAAGAAGGTCAGCCAGCGAGGCTCCGAGTTCGTTGTTCTCGATACGGAGACAACCGGCCGAGACGCCAAGGTGGCCGACCTGATCGAGATTGGCGCCGTCCGTGTTCGCGACGGCCAGATCGTCGACCGGTTCTCGACGTTTGTGAACCCCGGCCGCGACATCTTCGGCGCCCAGATGCACGGCATCACCGATGCTGACGTCGCCGGCGCACCGGTCGCCAAGGAAGCGGCCCAGAAGCTGCTGGCCTTCGTCGCCGGCGCTCCGATCGTTGGCCATAACGTGGGCTTCGATATCGGCTTCCTCGACCAGGCCCTGGGCGAGAGTGGCAAGTTCATTGAAGGCGGCTACTTCGACACTCTCGTGATTGCCCGCGAGGCCTACCCGGACCTCGAGTCGTACAAGCTGGGCGATGTCGCCCGCTTCTTCGGCGTCACCGTCGAGACCGTTCACCGCGGCCTCGCCGATGCCGAGACGACCGCTGCCATCGTTGCCAAGTACGCGAGTGATCTCCCGAACCGGATCGAGAATCTGCAGGAAGCGATCTCGATCTCGATCCGCGCCAACCGCAAGGACGGCGAGGATCCGGCCGGTCTGCTTGAAGCCGCTCGCCGCCAGGGTCGCGTCAGCAAGGGCCTCTTCCAGCTAGTCCAGAAGAAGACGACCCGCAAGGTCGTCCTCGACGAGGGCATCCGCATGGACGGCCGTGGCGTGGACGAGCTTCGCCAGATTTCAGTGGAAGTCGGCGTTCTGCCTCGTGCTCACGGTTCCGGCCTGTTCACTCGTGGCCAGACACAGGCCCTCACGGTGGCCACCCTTGGCCCCAACTCGGACGTCCAGCGGATCGACACAATCAGCCCCGAGACCGAGAAGCGTTATCTCCACCACTACAACATGCCCCCGTACAGCACCGGCGAGAACAAGCCGATGCGCGGCCCCGGCCGGCGCGAGATCGGCCATGGCCACCTCGCCGAGCGAGCCCTGCTGCCGGTCCTGCCGTCTGAGGATGAGTTCCCGTACGTCATACGCCTCGTCAGCGAGTGCGTCACGTCCAACGGCTCGACATCGATGGCTTCGACCTGCGGTTCCAGCCTTGCCCTTATGGACGCCGGCGTGCCGATCAAGGCAGCCGTGGCCGGCGCCGCGATGGGCCTGATCAGCGAACCAGACGGCCGCTTCGTAGTCCTGACCGACATCCTCGGCAAGGAAGACGCCTTCGGTGACATGGACTTCAAGGTCACCGGCACCCGCGAGGGCGTCACAGCTCTGCAGATGGACATCAAGGTCAAGGGCATCAACGAGCAGATCATCCGCCAGGGACTCCAGAAGGCCTTCACGGCCCGCATGGCGATCCTGGACAAGATGGACGCGGTTATGCCGAGCAGCCGTACCGAGATGAGCCGGTTCGCGCCGCGCATCATCACCATCAAGATCAACCCCGAAAAGATCCGCGACATCATCGGCAAGGGCGGCTCCGTGATCCGCAAGATCCAGGAGGAAACCGGCACCGAGATCAACGTCGAGGACGATGGCACGGTCCAGGTCGCCGCAGTGTCGGGCGACAGCTCGCGCAAGGCGATCCAGTGGATCGAGTCTCTTACCCGCGACGTGGAGATCGGCGGCCTCTACCTGGGCAAGGTCACCCGGATCATGGGCTTCGGCGCCTTCGTCGAAATCCTGCCGGGCAAGGAAGGCCTGGTCCGGATCGGCGAGCTTGCCGACTACCACGTGCCCACCGTTGAGGACGTGGTCTCGGTCGGCGACGAGGTCATGGTCGTCGTGACCGAGATCGACCGCCAGGGTCGCGTCAATCTATCGCGAAAGGCCGCCATGGCGCGGCATCTCGCCAAGACGGACGCGTAGCTAGCAGCGAAACGACGAGGGTCGGCCGAAAGGTCGGCCCTCGTTTCATGTCCGGCTTTGCGAGCGCGGACCGCTGGCGCCGACGCCCGGTGGGGCGGTTAGTGCAGAACCTCGCGCCACGTGGCGCCGCCGTCATCCGTGGCTTCGAGGTGCTGCGGCGGCGGTGCGTTGAGCCCGTCGCAGATCGCACTCACCGACACGCCGGATGCCGACGGGGGATTTGGAAAAAGTGGGTAAGGGTCGCTGTAGACGAGCCAACCGTGGCTCGCATCGGCGAATGCAATCGAGTCGGTGATGCTCAAAGTGCCGGCGTTCGATTGCCAGCCGCTGCGGACCGGGGTCACGCGCCAGGTCTTGCCGGCGTCGGTCGTCGCCTGGAAGCTCGTACCCTCCCGGACGATCCATGTGGCGGGATCTATCAGAGGCTGGCGTTCACGGCGGCGGCTGTTTCGTCGGACAGGCGCGGCATCTGTTCAGTGGCAGGCGCTGGCGAGGATAGGTCGAGCGGCATCATTTAGAACCGTACACGCTTGAGCCGGCCGAAACGCACGCTGCCGTCGCTCAACAAGGCGCGCGATCGCGATTCAGCGCACAGGCAGCAATCCGCACACGCATAAGCATCCGGCCGGTAGCCAAGTTATGCACTCCCGGGAGCCGCTCAGCAGCGCGCTGGTATACTTGCCTCGTGTCCCGTTCATCGAACCTGCTGAGTGGAGCCATGCCCGTACTACCGCATCCGCTGACCGTCGCGGTCGTTGGCGCCACCGGCGTCGTCGGACGAACAATGATCAAAGTCCTGGCCGAGAGACGCTTCCCGGTCGGTGAGCTTCGTCTGCTCGCGTCCGGTCGCTCGGCCGGCATGACGATCAGCGCGGGCGGAGTGACCTATACCGTGGACGAGGCCACACCAGAAGCCTTCGAGGGCGTGGACATTGCGCTCTTCTCGGCGGGCGGAGACGTCTCCCGCCAGCTCGCCCCCGCGGCAGCCGGACGCGGAGCGACCGTCATCGACAACTCGAATGCCTGGCGGATGGAGGCCAACGTGCCGCTCATCGTCAGCCAGGTCAACCCCGACGATGGCGAGTGGCACGAGGGAATCATCGCCAACCCTAACTGCTCGACGATGCAACTGGTGCCGGTCCTGATGGCTCTGCGCGACACCGCCGGCATCGAGCGGGTCGTGGTGGACACGTATCAGTCGGTCTCCGGAACCGGGGCGGAAGCAATCGCGGAGCTTGAGACGCAGATTCGCGCTCACGTCGCCGGCGAACCTAAGGTCGCGTCGGTCTATGCCCACGCTATCGCCTTCAACGTCATACCCGAGATCGATGTCTTCCTGGACAACGGCTACACCCGCGAAGAGTGGAAGGTCGTCACCGAGAGCCGGAAGATCCTTCACCTCCCGAATTTGCGCCTCTCGTGCACGGCCGTCCGCGTCCCCGTCTTCGTGTCCCACTCGGAGGCCGTTCACGTCGAGACGACCCGACCGATTAGTCCGGAGGATGCCCGCAAGGCCTTCGCTGCCGTCCCGGGGGTGATCGTCATGGACGACGTGAGCGCTCACGTATACCCGATTGCCACACAGGCGGCCGGTCATGACGAAATCTACGTCGGGCGCGTCCGCACGGACCCGTCGGTCGAGCGTGGCCTCGCTTTCTGGGTTGTAAGCGATAACCTGCGTAAGGGCGCCGCGACCAACGCGGTCGAGATCGCTGAAAGCCTCGTGGAGCATGGTTGGGTCAAAGCCAGGTCCCGCCGGACTATATCGAGCGGAGCCGGGGCGGGCTCGTGACCGATGCCGAGCGCCAGGCTGCGCTCGAGGAAATAGCGGCAGAGGTGGCGACATGTACGCGCTGCCGACTCCACCAAACAAGGACGCAGGCGGTTCCCGGCGAAGGTACTCCCGCGACCGAGGTCGTGCTCGTGGGTGAGGGTCCAGGGTTCAATGAGGATCACCAGGGCCGTCCCTTCGTCGGTCAGGCGGGCGCGCTCCTGACAGACCTGCTCGCATCCGTGGGCTGGGCTCGGCAAGAGGTATTCATCACGAACGTTGTCAAATGCCGGCCGCCCGAGAACCGCGATCCGGAGCCTGACGAAATCGCCGCCTGTGCGCCTTTTTTGGCGCGACAGCTGGGGGTCCTGGATCCGGCGCTGGTCGTGACCCTGGGCCGCTTCTCCATGGCGCGCTTTAATCCAGGATCTCGGATCGGGCAGGCGCACGGCACTTACCGGCTCGCGGATCCTGCCGGCGGCGCCCCGGAGGCCATCACCTTCGCGATGTACCACCCGGCCGCGGCACTCCACCAGGGATCGCTCAAAGAGACTCTGTTCCGCGACATGCTGGGCGTGCCGCAGGCTCTGGTTGAGTCGCGCAAGCGCCGCGCGGCCGCCCCACACCATGGCCAGGCTGAGCCCGCAGCGCCGCCGACGGCATCCCAACTCGCCGCCCCATCGCAGCCCTCTGCGGGCCTCGAACCAAATGCGGATTTCGACGCCACGCCCGGGCTCCACCTCTTCTAGGATGAACGCCAAACAAGGGTCACGCCACGTGAGCAACTATGCCTGACAACGACACTCCACTCCGAATTATCCCCCTCGGAGGCGTCGGGGAGATCGGCAAGAACATGTACGTCTTTGAGTACGGCGACGATATCGTCGTGGTCGACTGCGGACTCATGTTTCCCGATGAGGAGATGTTCGGCATCGACCTCGTCATTCCGGACGTCACCTACCTGCGCGAGAACCGCGAGAAGGTGCGCGCCTTCCTGATCACCCACGCCCACGAAGACCACATCGGTGGGCTGGCGTACGTACTGCCTTACTTCCCGGGCGTGCCCGTGTACGCATCCACGCTGGCCCGCGGCCTGCTGGGCATCAAGATCAAGGAACACAAGCTCCACAGCAACCCGCTGCTGCCGCTCGATCCGGGAGACATGCTGCAGATCGGGCCATTCCGTGTGGAGCCGTTCCGGATCAGCCACTCCATCCCGGACGCCATGGGCATGGCTCTCCACACGCCGGTTGGGACCGTCGTTACAACCGGCGACTTCAAGTTCGACCACACTCCCGTGGACGGTCGTCGTTCCGACTTCGCGGTGCTCTCGAAGCTCGGCGACGCGGGCGTCATCTGCCTCCTGTCCGACTCCACCCGCGCCGAGAACCCGGGCTACACGCTCTCCGAGCGGACCGTGGGCGAGACGTTCCGCGAGATCATCGAGCCCCTTACCGGGCGAGTCATCGTGGCCACCTTTGCCAGCAACATAGCTCGCATCCAGCAGGTCATCGATGCTGCCGCCACTTTCGACCGCCAGGTTGCCATCGTGGGCCGGTCGATGGAGCAGAACTTCCGTATCGCCACCGACCTGGGGTACTTAACGTTCGCCCCCGGTCAGATCGTCGGTAAGGACCAGATCGGAGCGGTGGGATCGGAGCGCCTGGTCATCGCCACGACCGGCTCGCAGGGTGAGCCGATGGCGGGCCTCGCCCGAATGGCCAACCGCGATCACAGATTCGTGGAGATCCAGGCCGGCGACACAGTCATCGTTAGCGCCAGCCCAATCCCAGGCAACGAGGAATACGTTGCCCGAACCATCGAC
The DNA here is from genome assembly GCA_025358515.1 of Chloroflexota bacterium. Classification (GTDB taxonomy): domain Bacteria; phylum Chloroflexota; class Limnocylindria; order Limnocylindrales; family CSP1-4; genus Fen-1039. The sequence goes on along the minus strand of JANYJG010000005.1, from coordinate 30,753 downwards.
AACCTCTTTAAGGCCGGCGCCAATGTTTACTACCACACGGTCAAGCACGCCCACGTCTCCGGGCACGCCAGTCAGGAAGAACTGAAGTTGATGCTGGGCCTGACTCGGCCCAAATACTTCATCCCAATTCACGGCGAGTTCCGGATGCTGGTTCAGCACGGGCGCCTGGCAGTGGAAACCGGCGTGGAGCCCGGGAACGTCTTCATCATCGAGAACGGCCAGCCGATCGAGTTCTTTGCCGACGGCAGCGCCAGACGCGCCGCACCAGTGACGTCTGGCTACGTCCTCGTGGACGGCCTTTCGGTCGGCGATGTGGGTGAGGTCGTTCTTCGTGACCGGCGTGCCCTGGCCAACGACGGCATGTTCATCGTCGTCGTCACCGTAGACAAGCAGACCGGCAAGGTCGTGACCCGGCCGGAGGTCGTGACCCGGGGCTTCGTGCGCGGCAACGAGCGCGATCCGCTCATGGAAGCCACCGTGGACCGCATCCTCGCAGCGGTGGAAGGGCCTGGCGATCGGACCAGCGAGGTGGCCCTGCTCAAGAGTCAAATCAAGGACGAAGTGTCGCGCTACCTGTACGAACAGACGCGCCGCCGTCCACTCGTCTTCCCGGTTGTCGTGGAGGTGTAGATGCCGACCCGACCCACTTCGACTCGGCCCAAGCCTCCCCGTCCCGCGGCCGCCCGAACGACGGCTGCAAGTCGAGGTAGCCGGTCGACGACAACCCGGCGGCGCTCCACTTCCGGCAAACGGTCGATCGCCCCCGAGGTCGTCAAGTCTCTCATTGGCATCGCGATGGCCCTCCTGGGCGCGGCGATCTTGATCGGGTTGATTCTGCGCGGCCAGGGTGCGCTGACCGACTGGACCGTCCACGTGCTGGCGCCATGGTTCGGGCGACCTCGGTGGCTGCTTCCGTTCCTGCTGTTGTTGCTGGCGTACTACCTGGAACGGGCTAAGGGAGAGGGCTGGGACTGGCAATTGGCCCTCTTTGGAACGGCGTCCGCGTACCTGGGCGTCTTGGGCATCGCGGGGCTGGTGGATCCGACTACGTCGGGCAGAATAGGCAAGGCCACGGCGGAATTCCTGGCGCCGCTGGTCACCCATCCCGGTGCGGCGATCCTGCTCGGCGCGGTCGTCATCGCCGGGACTCTGCTGACGCTCGATATGTCTCTGCCGGCCGTGGTTGCGCCGCTGGGGAGGCTCGTCAGTCGAGCCGTCGCGGCCCTTTCGCGGCCCGCTCCGAAAGTAGCTGAAGGCAGCGGCGGCCTCGACCGGCCCGAGAAGTCCGTACGGACCGAGAAGGCGGGCAGCGACAAGGCCGCCCGTGAGGCCGCTGCAACTGAAAGCCGGAACCGGGCCCTGGAATTGCTCACGGGCATTCCCGCCGCCAATGCGTCGGCCGGACCGTCGTCCACCTTTGCTCCACCTGTGCAGGGGATGCTGGACCTCCGAAACGGTGGCACTCTGAGCGAGCCCGCGCCATTCCGTCCGGCAACAATCCCTGGTTCAACCCTGCCCCGTGACGGCACATCGATCCGTGACGGCGCGCCGGTTCGCGGTTCGCGATCCGGATCGGCCGGTGCCGATGCCGCGGGTGTCGGGATCACAGCGCCCCGGCCCGAGTATCACCTGCCGCCGCTCAGTCTGCTGGAGGACATAGCCCCTCCTCGCGCCAGCGACAGCACCATGGACCACGCCCGGAACGCGGCGATCATCGCCGGCAAGCTCGCCAGCTTCAACATACCGGCCCGTGTCGTGGCCTGGAACGCCGGCCCGGTGGTGACTCAATACGAAGTGGCACCGAGCGCGGAGGTCAAGGTCAGCCGCATCGAGGCCCTCTCTGACGATCTGGCCATGGCGCTGTCGGCCCGCACGATCCGCATCGAAGCCCCGATCCCGGGCAAGAGCGTTATCGGCATCGAAATTCCGAACAAAGACTTCAACATCGTGTCTCTGCGCCGGATCCTGGAGGAAGTGGACTTCCACGCCGCCTCCAGGCTGACCTTCGCCCTGGGCCGCGACGTGGCCGGGCATGCGCGAGCGGCGGACTTGGGCAAGATGCCGCATCTGCTTATCGCCGGCGCCACCGGCTCGGGCAAGAGCGTCATGGTCAACGCCCTGATCACCAGCCTCTTATGCAACTCAACGCCGGACGAAGTCCGAATGATTCTGATGGACCTAAAAAGGGTCGAGCTCAGCGCCTACAACGGCTTGCCGCACCTCATGGTCCCGGTAATCACGGAACCGGAGCGAGCTAAGGCGGCCCTGAAATGGGCGGTTGTGGAGATGGAGAACCGCTATCGACGGTTCGCCGGGGCAACCGCCAGGAATATCACCACTTACAACGAAACCCGCGCCGACCCGGCGGATCAGCTGCCACATCTGGTGATCATCATCGACGAGTTGGCCGACCTGATGATGCGCGAGGGTAGGAATATCGAGGATCCGATCGTTCGGCTGGCCCAGAAGGCTCGCGCGACCGGTATCCACATGGTTCTAGCCACCCAGCGTCCGTCGGTCAACGTCGTCACGGGCCTTATCAAGGCCAACTTCCCGAGCCGCATCGCCTTCGCCATGGCCTCGCAAATCGACTCCCGCACGATCCTGGATATGCCCGGCGCAGAGGACCTCATCGGCCGGGGGGACATGCTCTTCCAACCTGCGGACCTGCCTCGCCCAATCCGTCTACAAGGCGTGTACGTCTCCGACAAGGAGATCGCCAATATCTGCGATCACTGGCGCGCAGAGGCCGAACCGCACTACGACATGGGAATCATCACCAACGACGAAGAGACCTCGACCATTGCGGACACTCCCGATGACGACGCCGACCGTCTCATGCTCGATGCTGTGGGCGTCATCGAGGAGTACGATCGTGCTTCGGCTTCGCTCCTGCAGCGACGCCTCAAGATCGGATATGCGCGTGCCGCGAGGATCATCGACCAGCTCGAGGCGCGTGGCTACATCGGGCCGTTCGACGGATCGAACGCCCGTCAGGTTCTCCGTCGAGATGGGAATGCGCCGGCGGCCCACCCGAACGGCCGAGGCGAGGATGAGCAATGACGACTGGCAAGCCACCACGCCGCGCTCCGCGCGGGTTTCCGGGCCAGGGGGGAAGGGACACCGGATCGTCTAGTTCACGAGGCAGGAACGGAACGCTGCCGGAGCAACTCAGGTCGGCGCGTGAAGCCAAGGGCGTAGATCTGTACCGCGTCGAACGCGACACCAAGATCCGCTCCAAGTTTCTGGCCGCGTTGGAAAACGGCGACTACTCGGACCTGCCCGGGGAGGTCTACACCCGAGGCTTCCTGCGCAACTATGCCTCGTATCTGGGCCTTGACCCGGACGAGGCCGTGGACGAGTGGCGCCGTGAGCGGGGAGAGTCGGACGCGCATCAACCGCTCATCGGTGGTCCCAAGCCCATGGCTATGCCGCCACGCGGGTTGGTGCTCCAGCGAAGCCACATGGTTATGGTCCTGCTGGCGGTGGTCGTCATAGGCGTCGTCGGCTACTTTGGCTTGCAAATCAGCAGATACCTACAGGACCCGACGATCAACGTAACTACTCCAGCCACGGAAGCGTTCCAGGCCTCTGCGGGCACGACGACCTACAAACTGGCGGGGTCGGCGACGCCGGGCACGACCATCCTGATCATGAAGGACCTGCGCGAGTCGATGTCCGCCACCGTCGACGCCAGCGGCCACTGGAGCCTCGTCGTGTCGCTGCACCCCGGTAGGAATGAGTTCGACATCACCGCCAGCAACACCGATACCAACCACAAGAGTCCAACGGTAAAGAAGTACATCGATGTGTCCATGGCCACCGCAACGCCGACCTCGCCTCAGATCTACCTGGCCACCCCGACCGACGGAGCATCCATAGTCGACGGCGCGGTGACCGTGTCGGGCTCGTCGTTCTCACTTGCCACGGTGACGGTTACGTCGACATTGCTCGGCCCGCCCCCGAAGGCTGGGTCCACTCCAACGCCCGTCCCCTCGCCGACGGCGATCATCACGCCGAAGCCCACGCCCAAAGTGACGCTTGCCCCCGGGGCCACGGCGTCTCCCAGCCCACCCCCGGCTGGGACCACCACCACGGTGGCCACTGACGGTTCGTTCACCCTCGGCCTGCAGCTCGCCCCTGGTAGCTGGCAGCTGACCGTCACCGGGGCCAGTTCCTCAGGTATCCCGGCATCCCCGGTCACGGTCACGATCGTGGTTCCGTACAAACCGGTCCAGGTCATCATTCAGATCGAGGGCGGCCCTACGACGCTAAAGATCTGGCGTGACGGAGTCCTGGACCCCAAGACCAGCAACATAACCTACAAGTCGGGTGCGCGGATCACCATCGACGCCACCCAGAGCGTTTGGGTTTGGACCGGTGTTCAGAGGAACACTTACTTCACCATAAACGGTGTCCTGTACGGACAGTTGAGCACGTCGTCCGGTACTGGCAGCTGGCGAATGGACGGCGCCAGTCCTCCCAAGAAGTCAAACGACCACTGAGCCGGTGATGGGAGACGAACCGCTCGCCAATCTCCTGGAACGGATTCATCGCCTGTGCCTGGAGCGGGCGATTTCCGTTGGGACTGCCGAGTCATGTACCGGCGGGCTCGTAGCAAAGCTGCTAACGGATCGTGCCGGCTCGAGCGGCTTCTTCCGGGGCGGCGTGGTCAGCTATTCGAATGACGTCAAGGCCGGCTTGCTGGACGTCCCGGCCGATCATATCGACGCCCATGGAGCGGTCAGCGCCCAGGTCGCCCGGGACATGGCGATCGGTGCCCGCGTTCGGCTCTCGGTTGACGTTGCCGTGGCCGTGACAGGGGTGGCGGGTCCCAGCGGAGGCAGCCGAGCCAAGCCCCTCGGCCTGACATATGTCGCGGTAGCCGACTCGGCCGGAGTCGACGTGCGGCGCTTCTTATTCGATGGGGACCGCCAGGCCAACCGCGAATCTGCCGCACGGGCCGCTCTGGAACTCCTTCTCGCCCATTGCGAGGCGGAACCCGGACGCCCTTTGTGAGCGAGTTTAGGGGAGCGGCTTCGGTCGGAAGCGGCCTGGCGCCGGCCCGCGTTGCCAGACCAATTGGACCCGGTGAACGCATTCACGTCGTAGGTGCGGCCGGGGCCGGCGCCAGTGCAGCGGTCCTGCTGGCCCACCATGCCGGCGCCACGGTGAGCGGCTGCGATGCGGGCGGCCCGTCACCATACACACGTCCGATAGAAGCGCTCGGGATCCCACTTGCATGGGGTCACTCGCCCAGGCACGTAACCGCCGTTCCGCCGCCAGCGCGACTCGCGGTGACCAAGGCCCTAACCGCTGTGGACCCCGACAACCCTGAGCTGGAAGCGGCACGCAAGTCCGGAATCCCGCTGGAGCCTTGGCAGCAGGTTATTGCCGATACCGCCGCGGCGCGGCTATTGGTGGCCGTGGCCGGCACTCACGGCAAGAGCACCACGTCCGGCTGGCTCGTGCATCTCCTGACGAATACAGACCTCGATCCGTCCGCGTTCGTTGGGGCGCTGCTTCCAGGCGAGTTGACCGGCGGACTACCGTCCACGGCCAGGTGGGGCAGGGGAGAGCCGTTCGTGGTCGAGGCCGACGAGTACGCCGGCAACTTCGATCCTTATCGCCCGGCTGTGGCGGTTCTGACATCTGCAGAGTGGGACCACCCGGATGTTTTCGCCGACACCGAGGCCGTAGTGGCATGCTTCGTGGAGTGGTTGCGCAAGGCCGCTCTGACCGTGCCGCGGCCGCTGGTCGTTGCCAATGTCGCCGATCCGGGCGTGGCAACGGTCATGGAGCGGCTGCGCGATTGGCCTGGGCGCGTCATCGCCACGGCTCTGACGGACGGGTCCACCTCGCTCCAGGACGGCACGCCACATGTGGATCTCAGCGAGAGGTTCGCCACGGCCGGTGGGCCGGCAGACGTGATGCTGGGGCGGATCATGGAGGCGGGGCCACTGGCGACGGTCCTGGAGATTTCCGGTGCAGGGCTGGCGAGCGGCTCGATACTGACGCGGCTGCTACCGGTTGGGCGGCACAATGCCGCCAACGCGCTTGGCGTCGCGGGGGCAGCCGTGGCAATGGGCGTGCCAGGCGACTCGATCGCGACCGGCCTCGCCGGCTTCGCCGGCGTTGGTCGTCGCCTGGAACGCAAGGGCGACGGCCGCGGCGTGGTTGTCTACGACGACTACGGCCACCATCCCACAGCTATTCGCGAGACCCTGGCGGCGGTTCGTCAACGCGAACCCGGAAAGCGGATCTGGGCCGTGTATGAACCGCTTACGTATCACCGCACGGCAGCCATGCTGAACCAGTTCGCGGCGGTTCTGGCCACGGCCGACGCCGTCGCCGTTGCGGATATCTGGGCCAGCCGCGATCCCGACATCACCATAACTTCCGCGGCCGAACTGGCAGAAGCCGTCGCCCGAAACCGGCCCGGCATTGTTGCTGTGGCCACGGGTTCGGTCGAGGCGACGGCCGCGTGGCTGGCGCATGAGGTCCGGCCGAACGATGCCGTCCTGGTCATGGGTGGCGGCAAGAGCTACCGCATCGCGGAGCTGCTGCTGCAGGCGCTGCAGGAATGATCCGACGCCTGCCCGTCCCCGGAGGTGCCTGTGCAGACCGCTCGGCCCGGTGAGCGGCAGAACTTAATCGCCAACTGGGCGTGGATTGCGGGACAATTGTGCTCCGCCCAGCGGCACGGCATGTCATGGGACCCATTGCGGCCACCTCGGCCCCAATACCGCCGCTCAAGTGAATGGAGGCCCGATGGCCGGCGAATCGTCATTCGACGTCGTCAGCGAATTCGACGACATGGAGCTGCGGAACGCTCTCGACCAGGTTCGTCGCGAGATTCAGCAGCGCTACGACTTCAAGGGCGTGACTTTTGAACTGACTCAGGCGCCGACGGAGCTCGTCCTCTTGACCGACGACGAATTCCGAGCCAAGGCGATGCGCGAGCTGATCGAAAGCAAGGCCGTGCGCCGAAACCTCTCGCTCAAGATCTTCGATTGGGGCAAGATCGAGCCTGCCGGCGGCAATAAGGTTCGGCAGAAGATTACGCTCAGACGCGGACTGGACGATGATCTGGCCAAGAAACTCAGCAAGCTAGTCCGCTCTGAGTTCCCTAAAGTGAAGCCGCAGATCCAAGGGGACGCTCTGCGCGTATTTGCCAAGAGCAAGGACGATCTTCAGCAGGTTATTACCATGCTGAAAGAACTCGATGAGCCTCTACCGTTGCAGTTCACGAACTACCGCTGAGAGTCGCCCGGCATTGCCGGCGCGCCGATCGCAAGGAGTACGGGAATGTCGATGCCGCAAGACCAGGTCGCAATCGTCAAGGTCGGCGACATCCTGGCCGAAGCGTTTGCCCGGGCGGGCGTGAAGATGGCCTTCACGGTTCCGGGCGTGAGCGTGGTAGGTCTTCTGGAAGCGTTGTCGGCGAACCATATCCGTGTGGTCGCGGCCCGGCACGAGGGCGGCGCAGGATTCATGGCGGCGGCGGTCGGTCAACTGACGGGCCGGCCCGCGGTGTGCGTGGTTACGCGAGGTCCAGGCGCCGCGAACCTCGCCATCGGCCTGCTGTCCGCAAGGGCAGACTCGTCGCCCGTCATTGCCGTCGTGGGCCAGGTTCGGCGTGACGTGCAGGGACGCGAGTCCTTTCAGGAGATGGATCTGGTCGCGGCCTTCGACCCGATCGTCAAGTGGGCAGGAGAGATCCACGATCCCGCTGACGCCGAGGTCATGGTCGAGAAGGCGATTGTGGCCGCCGTCCGAGGCAGGCCGGGTCCCGTGCTGCTGTCGATTCCGGAGGACGTACTCGAGGCGTCGGTCACGGTCCGAATGGATCGTCCACATCCGTCTGCCCTCGTTCATCCGGAGCATCAAGCCGAGCCGGACCCGACCCTTGTTCGGAAGGTCCTGCACCTGCTTACGGATGCGCAGCGGCCGGTCATCCTGGCCGGTGCCGGTGTGCTGCGGGCCCGGAGCACGGATGCGCTGGTCCGATTTGCCGAACTAATCCACGTGCCGGTCATCGCGTCATGGCGCCGGCCGGACGTTTTCCCCAATGACAATCCGCTCTTCCTCGGTTCGGCAGGGCTTGGCGCCTCAGCGACCGTGCAGCGCCGGCTCCAGGAAGCGGACGCGATCCTGGTGCTGGGTTGCCGCCTCAATGAGATCACCACCTACGGCTATACCATCCCCGGCCCGTCAACCCGATGGGCCCACGTGGACCTTGAGCCACGCGGCGGCAGCGTCGATCATCGAGCGGACATCCTGATCGCCGCGGACGCTGCCGCATTCCTGCGAGTAGGACAGCGCGTCCTGATGCGTGCTGCGTTTGACGCCGCCAGCCTGGATGAGCGCAAGGCCGCGAATGCCGTGGACCGTGCCGCGTACGAGGCGGGCGCGGTCGTGGGCGACGAGCCCTGGGACGGCACCGGCGTCCATCCAGGACACGCGGTGATGACGCTGGCTCGGGTCTTGCCAAAGGAGGCCATCCTGACCACGGATGTCGGCGACTTCGGGACGTGGGCGGCGCGCTGTTTCCGATTCCACCGGCCCGGCACGTTTCTGGGGCCGACGTCCGGGGCGACGGGCTACGGCCTGCCCGCGGCAATCGCGGCGTCCCTGGCCCGGCCCGGGAAGCTGGCGGTGGCGCTGGCCGGGGAGGATGGCTTCGCGATGACGATGGCCGAGCTGGAGACGGCGGTACGCGAACGGGCCCACGTGTTGGCGATCGTCTTTGACAACGGCCGCTACGGCTCGATGTGGCGGCAGCAGGCAATGCAAGGCGGTCGGCCCGGCCTGGCCACGCGACCGGGGCACATCGACTTTGCTGCGCTGGCTACCGCGTGCGGGGCGTTGGGCCTGACGGTGGATCGCGACGAGGACCTGGAGCCGGCTTTGAGACGGGCCCTGGAAGCCGGCCGACCAGCGGTAATCCATTTGGCGATCGGCGCGCGTTGGACGACGCCGGACGAACTGCTCGTTGACGTAGTAGGTGGCCCGCAAGCTGGTGCACCAACGCTCGCGGCGCCGACCGAAATGGCCCTCGACGAACTCCTGGACGAGCTCTTGATCGATTCCACGGCTCGGACAGAAGTGGATGAAATGGCGGAGGCGATCTCCGAGGTCATAGCCCAGGCCGATGCCGAACGAGCGGTCGGCACCGACGCCACGATCGAGCTTCATCTGGGGGAGTAGGGGACCAGCGTCAAAGTCGGCCGCGAAGGGATCGCGGATACCAATTGCTGGGGAGGCGTCGGCCGCGACATTGGGCTTGTTGCGCGCAGCGCACCTGCCACCGCACAGGCCGACACGCCACCCAAATTCACGGTCGGGACGGGTAGTGTGGCGTCTATTCGTCAGCGCACCATCGGTGGTCCGTTCGGACCCGGCGCTGCAGGAGGTAGTCATGCCATCGCAGCCCTCCCGACGGCGAGTCGCGAGACTCGGGGCCGGGCTCATGAGTCTCTCCCTGGCACTGCTTGCGGTGGGGATGGTCAACGCCGGGTCCGGAAACCCGAATGCGATCAGCGTGACCCAGAGCGGATTGACCGTACACGCCTCGGGCAGTTGGTCCTGGGCGGAAATGGCTTCGGCCAAGAAACTCAGCTATACGGGTTTCGCGATCGACTGGGGCGACGTGGCCAGCGGTAACGCTGTTGGCATCTATCACATCGGTGACGGAACTTCGACCACGAACGTCGTAATGCAGCCCACGTCTCCAGCCCAAGGACCCAGCGGGACTTGGGGTCCGGTGGATCACACTTATGCAGCGGCTGGCCCATACACGGTCTGCGTTCTCATATACGATCTGGGTCAGGTCAAACCATTCAAATCTACCGGCTACCACAGCCTGCAAGCCGGTGGAAAAGGTCGGAACGTTGACAATTCCGTCGACCAGAACGGCGATCCTCGGGTTCGCTGTGCGACGGTAGTGGTAATGGAACCCACCCCGTCCGCATCGCCGACGCCGTCTGCATCGCCTACGCCCGGCCAGTCGTTCCAGGGCGAGACTGCCACTCCGTTTGTGTCGCCGACGCCGTCCACATCGCCGACGCCGTCTGTATCGCCGACGCCGTTCCAGTCGGTCCAAGGCGAGACTGCCACCCCGTCTGTATCGCCGACGCCGTTCCAGTCGGTCCAAGGCGAGACTTCCGGGCCGACCGCGACTCCGCCGCCCACCGCGACCGGGGACACGCAGAACCAGCCCAGCAACGGCGTGCCGACGCTTCCCCTCCTGCTGTTCGGGTTGTCCGGCCTGTTGGGGATGATTGCCATAAAGTCGCTTAGAGACCGAGCGTAAGTAGAAGGCCGAGGACAGCGGGACGGCGTATCGGTTGCGTCGGTCCGCCGTCCTTGTCGTCGTCGGCCGCTCCACCAACTCATCGGGTTGAGTGAGCGACCCAATCGTGTGAACTAGGTTTCCCGTAGCAAATTGCGGCGGGCCGACGTGGCGACACGCTGGCTCGCCGCTTGTCGTTGCGTCAGGAAGTCGGTCGGCCTTGCCTTCGGTCGAGGACCTGCCGGGTGCGTCGCTCGTGGAGCCGCCGCTCCAGGCCCACCGGGTAGATGTGCGGGTTGAGCAGGCGCCGGATGGCCGGGTGCAGGCTGCCGATCTGGGCTCGGGCCCGCGTCCGGATCTCGTCCAGGGTGGGGGAGGGCGCGAGTCGCTTGCCGTCGCGCATGACCGGCAGGACGAGCTCTTCGGGCAGCCACTCCGGCTCGACAACTCGCATGTGGAGCGCATCAGCCGGATCCACGATCACGTTTCCGGAGTCGTCGCCGGTGAGGTCCTCGTCATAGATCATGTCGGCTCGGAGGCGCCCGGTCCGGTCGAGGAAGCGTCGGACTCCCAGCACGCCGGGTATGGAGATCTTCGCGGTGTGCTCGGAAAGCTTGACTGGGTAGCGCCAGCCGCGATCCGGATCGCAGAAGGCGGTGAGCTTGTAAACCGCCCCCAGCGCCGGCTGATCGAAGCACGTGTCGAGCCTCGTCCCGACGCCCCATACGTCGATCCGGGCCCCCTGCGCGCGCAAGGACGCAATCGTGTGCTCGTCGAGGTCATTTGAGGCAACGATCTTCGTGTCGGCGAAGCCAGCCTCATCGAGCATGCGGCGAGCTTCTATCGAGAGGTATGCCAGGTCGCCGGAGTCCAAGCGGATACCGGCCAGTGATTCGCCCCGCTCGCGCAGACGTTGCCCTGTTTGAATGGCGTGCTTCACGCCCTCGAGCGAATCGTAGGTATCGACCAGCAGCGTGACGTTGCCAGGCTGGGCGTCCGCGTAGGCGTCAAAGGCACGCTGTTCGTCGTCAAAGACCTGTACCCAGCTGTGGGCATGGGTGCCGCGAACGGGGATCCCGTAGAGCCGTCCCGCCAACACGTTGGAGGTGGCCGCGACGCCGCCGATGTACGCCGCCCTGGCCGCCGAAAGCGCTCCGTCGGGACCCTGGGCGCGCCTGAGTCCGAATTCGAGCACGTTCGCGTCGCCGGCAGACTCAACCACGCGGGCCGCCTTGGTGGCTACCAGGGTCTGGAAACCGACAACTGTCAGGAGCACGCTTTCCACCAATTGACCCTGGATGAGAGGCCCGCGGATCCGCACCAGCGGCTCGTTCGGGAAGACGAGCGTTCCCTCGGCTATGGCATCGACGTCGCAGGAGAAACGCATGGCTGCCAGCCTGGCCAGGAATGGTTCCGCGAACATCGGCCTCTCGGCGGCCGTCCGAAGAGTTCGAAGATACGCGATGTCGACCTCGTCGAATCGCAGATGTTCCAGGATGTCCAGGGCGTCGTCCAGGCCCGCGGCAACCGCGTAGCCGCCGCCGAATGGGAGGCTTCTGAAGCTCAACGAGAAGACGGCCTCGCGATCGGCCAGGCCGGTTGCCTCGTAGCCGGCGCCCATTGTCAGCTCATACAAGTCCGTCAAGGTCGCCAGATTGGGCTTATACAGCTCATGGACGGCGGACACCGGTCCCTCCCTTTCTGGAATCTTTGGCTGCCTTTCCGTGCGTCGGACTCTTCAGGGCAACAGGCGAGGATCCGTCCACCGGAGCTCGCGGTGGCACGATGGGCCCGAGTCGCTCGGAGATGGCGTCGAGCGTGCCGATTATCGTGGCCACCAAGAGGCCGACCGTCGGCTGATCGACGAGAATTGGTTCCCGAGCCCCGGGTCGGTAGCTCTCCAACATCCTTACCTCGCCCGGATACACCGCGTCAAGCGAGTTTCCGACGAGCAGGGCGAGAGCGGCATCCACGGCCCGTCCAGCCACGGCCCTCAGGTCGGTGTCGGTATCGGTGATGATGGGCAAAGGGGGTTCACCGGCAGCAAGCGGTAGGGGACTGGGAAGCGCGACCAGCAGATCAGCGATCGTTGCCTCTGTGTCCTTTCCAAGGCCTTTGTTGCGGCGGAGAATGCCCCCCGCCGTCGGCCAGTTGATCTCGACGCGCGCTCGCAGCGAGAGCAGCCGAATGCGGCAGCTATCTATCGTGTCCATGCCGCTCATCTCGGCGATCCTGTAAGCCAGGACTGGTTGTTCCGGTTCCGGATCCATACCAGAAGACCTCTCTGCTAAGTCGAGTCGGCCGAGGTTGCCTCAGGGATAGCGACGCTGCGGCGGGGCGACGATTGAACCTCTGTTGCGCCAGGCCCATTCGCTCGGCACGCTGCGTGTCTGCAGACCTGAGCGCGGCCGTCAACGGATCGCCAGAGGTGCTTCGCAGGATCCTGGGTGAGGACATCGAGATCGTCGTGGAGCTGGATCCTGGCCTGGGGATCGCGGAGGCGGATCCCGGACAGATGCAGCAACTCCTGGTCAACCTGACGGCAGGACAGGGGCACCCGGCCTCGGTCCGGGCACACAGTGAAGTGGGCCAGGGGACGACGGTTCGAATGCAGGCAATTCGACCGTCGGCGCGTCTTCTTCTGATGTCCGGCCACGCCGACACGAATAATGCCTTCCGCGATCCGGTAGGCCACCCGATCCACCTGCTCGCCAAGCCTCTTGCGCCGGAGCGCCTGGCCCGCAAAGCGAACGGCATCCACTACTCTCACCGTCACCCCGCGCCGCCAGGCCTCTTCGCCGGGCAGGCGGATTAGAAGATGAAGGCGAGGAAGCCGAAGAAGAGGCCCAGGTCGGTCCAGCCGATCTTGCCGAGGGAGAGAATTCCGGCGGTGGTGAGCGCGCCGATCGCGAAGCAGATGCAGGCCACGAGGATGAGGATGGACTTGTTGCTCTTGAGCATGTATGAGTCCTTCAGAGGTGGGCCCTGGGAGGTTAGGTTGACCCAGGAGAAATGACGGGGGCTGCGCCTAACGTGAGGTGAGTGAGGGACGTGACGCGGCTCGGGTGCTATCCGCGCGAGCGGCCTGAGCGTCGAGTGAGAGCGTTCCAGATGACAATAACGACGAGTGCTCCGGCAATCGCGATAACTGTGCTCTCGAAGTTAATCCCGTCTACCTTGCCGTAATGGAAGACGTTGGTGGCGAGGTAGCCGCCCACAAGGCCGCCGACGATCCCGAGGATGATCGTCATGAGGATACCCTCACGGTCGCCCGTAATGAGCGTGGCAATGAAGCCGGCTATTGCTCCAACCACGATCCATGCGAATATGCCCATATCGTTGATCCTTTGAAGGTTCGCAGATCTGCTTCACCTATCTGGCAATAGCAACTGTGAAGCCGTAAGTAGAATATGGTACGTGTGGATGATGTCAACAGAACGGCCACCCTCTGAACCAGCGCAGCTGACGCCAACCTCCTATCTCGTGCTGGGCCTCGTTGCCCGAGAGGGACCGTCCACCCCATATGACCTCAAGCGCCATGTGGCAGCCACGATTGGCCACTTCTGGTCCTTCCCCCACGCACTCCTGTACAAAGAACCGGCGCGATTAATGGGCCTGGGATTTCTGACTGAAGAGCGCGAAGAGGGCGGACGGAGGCGGCGCCTCTTTTCTGTGACAGACGCCGGCCGCCAAGCGCTCCGCGATTGGCTCGGCCATCCAGCCCGACAGCCAACCGAACTGCGCGATATAGCGTTGCTGCAGCTCTTCTTTGCCGACCTCGAGCCCGCGACAGCAAGGCTGGCGATCGCCCAGGAGCAGCTCGCCCAACACCGGGCGCAACTTGTCGAATACGAGGCCGGGCAAAGGTTCGAGGATGCCAACGCCAAAGGCATCACCAGCCGAGCCATCGAGCACTGGCGCGGCGTGACCCTGCCCATGGGCCTCCTCTATGAACGAGCCGCGGTCGAATTCTGGGGGAATGTCGCGGCGGGCGTGGCGGCGGAGGACGCCGCTGCCGATCGTGCCCGGGCCGAAGACGATGGCGCCAGCATCGCAGCTACCGAGGCCTCGCCGACCATGAACGACGAGGCCTAGTCCAGTTCGTTTGCCGGTTCGCCAGCCGGACAAAAAAGCGGACGGCACCCAGGTGGGGGGGGTGCCGTCCGGACATTGACCGGGACAACTGCAAGTCGGCTAGCGTCTGGTTGGATCCATGCGCTTGACCGCCACGAAGGCGGCTGCTGCGGCGAGTCCGGCAAAGATGAGCAGGTTCGAGGAGTTCGTACCGCTCCCCTGAGTATCGCTGCCACTGGTCGGAGGAGGAGTGCTACTAGTGCCCGGCGACGGCGTGACGAGAGAACTCGCACACACAGCTCGGGTAATCACGTTTGTGTCCAGCGTGACCGCACCATTCCGCGCCAGAGCCCTGCCGACCAGCGTTGCGCCGGTTGTCATGGTTATGGATGCCAACGCCAGGATGTTGCCTTGAAAATGCGTAGACGTGCCGAGAGTCGCGGAACTGCCGACCCGCCAGAACACGTTGCATGCCTGGGCTTGGTTGATCAGAGTCACGGTGCTGCCGGACGCTGTGGTCAGACTGGAGGCGGCCTCAAAGATGAAGACCGCATTCGGATTTCCCTGGCCATTAAGGGTGAGACCGCCCGTCAGCTGGAGTGTTCCATCCGCTGTTGCGTAGGCGCCCGCGGTGAGGTTCTGTCCGCCCAGTTCTGTTACAACGGTGGTCTTGGGCGTCCGTCCGGCCGCGTCGTTATAAGCGGTGACCAGCGAATTCTTCGCCGAAAGAGCGGCGGCGTTGGCGACTTGCTGGACCCCATGCAGTGTCACCGAGCCAAAGCCGGTGACCGCAGTCTTCGGATGCAGCCCAACGTCGCCGGTGATTGTGGTTGGCCCGGTGTTCGTAATGGCCGAGGCCGCCAGGACCGCAAAGCTATCGGCGGATCCAAGCCCGACCTGACCCTGCGCGGCAAGCGCCGGTCCGGTCAAGAAGACAGCCAGGAAGGCTGTTAGGCCGATCGTTCCAAGAAGTTTCATTTAACTTCTACCTCCCGGTACAAGCGTTGCCTCGCATTGAGGGCTGAGGCTCTGTCGGTCAGGGCTACTCGAGTTGGCGATGGATGAGTGGTCAGGCAGGTTCTCGCCGGAATAGGCCGATGGAGGCGATCACTAGGCCTTCCACGATCGTCCAGCCGATAAGCGCGACGATGCCAGCGATCTCCAGCGTGGAGGCGCCTCCGTGAACGGCATTCGTGCGGAGAATGCCTTCAAACGGCCAGACGAAAATCTGACTGAGATTCAGGATAAAGGCGACCAGGCCGTTGGCCTCGCGGGCGCCAACCAGGAGCAAGACGAGACGCAGGACGATCAAGCCCTGGATGATACCGAATGCGAAGACCGTGATGCGGCGAGCCATCTCGCCTCGTCTGGGCGGAACTGTTGTGATTGTGGTCGTAGTCGCCGCCGCCGGGTTCGGATCTTGAATAGTCATTTCCAGTGGTACCTGCACTTCAAAATCAACTGTGAACCATCTGCAGCATATGGTATGGTGTGGACCATGTCAACCGACCAGCTGAGTTCAACGTCGTACCTGGTGCTGGGTCTCCTTGCACGCGAGGGCCCCTGTACTCCGTATGATCTTAAGCGACACGTGGCGGCAACGCTCGGCCATTTCTGGTCATTTCCGCACGCGCTGCTCTATGCCGAGCCGACCCGCCTGGCCTCGATCGGGCTTGCGACGGAGACCCAAGAGGAGCGCGGCCGCAGGCGCCGCGTGTTTACCATAACGGACGCAGGCTCTCACGCCCTCCGGGCGTGGCTCGAACGCCCCAACCGCGAACCGACGGAGCTCAGGGACCCGGGGCTACTCCAGATCTTCTTCTCGGACATGGGGCCTTCCCAGACTCAATGGACCATCGCTCGTGAGCAGCTAGCCGTTCATCGAGCCAAGCTGGCCGCCTACATGAAGGACGAGGTCCTTGGCAGTGGGACTGGCTCAGCCTTCGGGCAGCGCACCTTGGAACAGTGGCTTAGCCACGGTTTGCGCATGGCCGTGATGTACGAGCGGTCCGCCGTGGCTTTCTGGGAAGACGTAACCGTGGACGCGGTCGCCGAGGAGGCATCTGCCGCGGGAGGCGTGCCCGAGGACTACGGCAAACTCATCGCCTGACGAGTTCCCAGGCGACGGGCTCACTGGGAGGGCCGAGGTTGATCCGTAACGCTTGGGCTGGTCCGGGCGATCTAAGCTCCGCCTGTGAGCCTGGAGCGGTATCGACGCAAGCGAGATTTCAGCCGGACGCCTGAGCCAAGTGGCGCCCCGGTCCCAATTGCCGACGGCGGCGGCAGGTTCGTCGTTCAGCGGCACCGTGCCCGCCAACTCCACTACGACCTTCGTCTTGAGATCGGCGGCGTTCTGGTGAGTTGGGCCGTTCCGAAGGGACCGAGCCTCGACTCCACGCTCAAGAGGGCCGCATTTCGCGTCGAGGATCATCCCCTCGACTACTACGATTTCGAGGGCACGATTCCGGCGGGCGAATACGGCGGGGGCGACGTGATCGTTTGGGATTGGGGTACTTTCGAGCCGGAGGCCACGCAAGATCCGGCCTCGGCGCTGCGAGACGGCGAGCTGAAGCTCGTCTTCCGGGGCGAAAAGGTGCGCGGTCGTTTCACGATCGTTCGGACCAGGGGCCGGCCGGGGGGAGAGGGCGACCGCTCGGATCGAGAGTGGTGGCTTTTGATCAAGAAGCGAGACGCCTGGGCCGCATCGGGTTGGGACGCCGAGTCGTACCCTTTGTCGGTCAAGACGGGTCGGACGAATGACGAGGTGGCCGCCGGCAAGGTGGCTGCCGGCAGCGATCCGGGGGCCCCTGCTGCCGGAGCGCCACTCGGCTCCATGCCGGGCTTCATCGAGCCGATGACGGCCACCCTGATCGACGGCCCATTCAGCGATCCCGATTGGCTCTTCGAGCTCAAATGGGACGGTTACCGCGTCCAGGCTCACGTCCGTGACGGCAGGGTGGCCCTCTATACGCGGCGCGGCCTCGACGCCGCGGCGTACTTCCCGGAACTGGCGGGACCGCCAACCTGGATTGGCGCCCGGGAGGCGATCGTCGATGGCGAGGTCGTCGCCCTAAACGCCCAAGGCGAGCCGGACTTTGGCCTCCTGCAGGCTCGTAAGCGAATCTCCGGGCACAAGTCACCGGCAGAAGCCCATGGTTCGCTTGCCTATGAGGTATTCGACCTTCTGTACCTGGACGGTCGATCGCTCCTCGATGAGCCACTTGAAACGCGCAAGAGCATCCTGCGGTCGGTCCTGCACGACTCCGGCGCCATCCATTACGCCAGCCACATTGAGGGTGACGGCGAGGCGTTCTTCGATGCCGTCGCTGCGCGCGGGCTCGAGGGCACGATGGCCAAGCTCCGTCGCAGCCGTTACCAGGCCGGTCGGCGATCGCCGGCCTGGCTCAAGATCAAGCGCCGATCGGAACAGGAATTCATTGTGGGCGGTTGGACGCCCCGCGTGGGCTCGGAGGACGACCTCGGCGCGCTCATGCTCGGCGTCTTCGATGGCTACGGTCTCCTGCGCCCGGTCGGGAAGGTGGGCACGGGCTTTGACGCCCGAGAACGGAGTCGGCTGATGGAGCTGCTTAAGCCGCTGGCTCTGACTTCCACTCCGTTCCACCCGATCCCACGAGAGAAGGGCGTGCGTTGGGTGGAGCCACGGCTCGTTGCCCGCGTCGAGTTCGCAGAATGGACCGCGGACGGCAACCTGCGGGCCCCGTCGTACAAGGGTCTGGAACCGGATGCCGACGCTCGCGCTGTTGTCCGCGAGCGGCCGCGTGAAACCCGAGAGGCGAAACGGGACGCCTCCGCACTGGCCCTATCGGCCGGTTCATCGGCCGACTCGACGGCTGCGCCACCCACAGCGACGGCTGCGCCACCCCTGGTGACGGCCGCGCCACCCGCCTCGCCCGCGGACGCCGAGCGCGTTTCGCCGGAGGAAGTCGGGGCCCTCGATGCCCTGCCCGGGAAAGGTGGCCTGTGGGCGGTCGGCGGCAGGCGGCTCAAACTATCTAACCTGGACAAGGTGCTGTGGCCGGCGGATGGGTTCACTAAACGTGACCTGGTTCGGTACCACGCGGAGATCGCGCCGTACCTGTTGCCATACCTCCGCGGCCGTGCGTTGACGCTGCAGCGGTACCCGGATGGCATCGATCGGGCCGGATTCTGGCAGAAGCAGGTTCCCAAGCATGCACCGGAGTGGGTTGCTTGCTGGCCCTGGACATCGCGGGCCACGTCCGATTCAACCGACTTCCTGGTGGCCGATTCCGCGGCGACACTGGCTTGGGTGGCCAATGAGGCGGCGATCGACATCCACCCCTCGACGTACACGATCGCCGCGCCGGATAGACCGACGTGGGCGCTCGTTGATATCGACCCGGGCCCCCGAACCTCGTGGAGCGAGACGCTGCTTCTCGCCCGTCTCTACCGGACTGCGCTGGAGCATCTCGACCTGCGTGGCTTCGCCAAGCTGAGCGGCCAGCGCGGTATCCAGGTCTGGATCCCCCTCAAGCCGATCTATTCGTTCGACGAGACGCGAGACTGGGTGGCGGCGCTGTCTCGGAGCATTGCCGCCGCCGTGCCGGAGTTGGTCAGCTGGGAATGGTCGAAGTCGCGTCGAGACGGACTGGCCCGCCTCGACTACACCCAAAACGCCTGGAACAAGACCCTGGTTGCGCCGTACTCGGTCAGACCAGTGAGCGGCGCACCAGTCTCGGCACCTATTGCGTGGGAAGAACTCGACGACCCGGAACTTCGGCCCAACCGCTGGACGCTACGGACGATCCTGGAAAGGCTGGCAGAGCGCGGCGACCTATTCGAGCCGGCTCTCGGCCTGGAGCAGTTGCTGCCGCCGCTCTAGGCCGGCTCGCCTCAGCGCGGCCGCTGGTGTTGCAGCGCGATCCCGATCACCGCTTCCAGCAACTCCGGGATAGCGCGTTCGACCTCAGGCGTCAGCTGATCGCCGACTTCAAGGGATGCCGCGCCCATGCTGACGAGGTAGACCGCCGGCGCGGCGCTGTACAACTCCGCGGCCAGCGCCACGAGGCTCGCCGGGTCCACGTGGTGCGACATGAGCGTGGCATCGGGCGCGGGTCCGACTGCCAGCTGTCTAACGGCCACGACGCCAGGTTCAACGTCCACGGCCGCGTCTATCAGGATCACCAAAGTGGCGCGGACGACGTCCACCGCCAGTTCGGGCGATAGCTGGTGCCGCGCCACAAGCTCCGCGCCGGAGATGCGCGGGTCGTCCGCGAGACGCGCCACCACGTGCCAGCCCAGCCCGTCGTCGCTGCGGAGCGTGTTGCCGTAGCCGATGATGAGGACGCCCGCGCCAGGGCCGACGCCACCAGGGCCGCCGGAGCCGCCCGTCGTCACCGCTTCAGCTCGTCCAGCAGGCCTCCGTCGGGGCCGAGGAGCTGGATATGGAGCGCCATTTCGCCCAGGGCATGGGTGGAGCAGCTGAGGCACGGGTCGTAGCAGCGGATGACTGACTCGACCCGGTTGAGCATGCCCTCGCTGAGGTCGTTGCCCTTGACGTAGTGCCGTGCCACTTGGAGGACGCTGCGGTTCATGGCCAGGTTGTTGTGACCCGTGGCGATGATGAGGTTGGCCCACTGGACGATGCCGTCGTCGTCCACCTTGTAGTGGTGCATGAGAGTGCCGCGCGGGGCTTCGGAGACGCCGATGCCCTCGTGACGGTTCACTTCGGCGTGGGATCGCACATGCTTGGACAGGATGTCCGGGCCGCGCAGCAGCTGCTCGATCTTTTCCACGGCACACAGGGTGTCTATCAGCCGGGCGTAGTGGTAATGGAAGGAGCTGCCGGCCACGCGGCCGACGCGCCAGCGGAACTTCTGAAGCTCCTCGTCGGCGCGGGGCGTGCCCATGTGATCGGACACGTTGACGCGGGCCAGAGGACCGACCCGATAGACGCCGTCCGGATAGCCCATGGACTTCCAGTAGACCGACTTCAGGTACGACCACGGTTCGACCGCTTCGCCGATAAGATCGGGGTATGTGTGAGGATCGACGCGGTCGGCGATGTAGCCGCCATCGGCATCGATGACGCGCAGCCAGCCGTCGTAGTGGTCGACGTTGCCGTGCTTATCCACCAGGCCCATGAAGGCGGAGCGGAAGTTGCCGAACTGCGCGGCCTCTTCCTCCCATCGGATCATCTCAGTCTTGTACCAGGTCAGGGCCCGTTCGACGATCGCGATCGCGTCGGGGATCCCCGCCAGAACGCGGTCGCGGGTTTCAGCGCTCAGGGGCTGCGCAACGCCGCCCGGAACGATCCAGGAGGGATGGATCCGCTTGCCGCCCAGCCACTCGATGATCTCCTGCCCGAAGCGGCGCAAGGCGATCCCGTCCTTAGCGAACTGCGGGTTCTCGCGTGCCAGGCCCACGATGTTGCGAACGGCCGGGTCGGCGTCGAACCCGAACAAAAGGTCCGGAGAGGAGAGATGGAAGAAGCTCAGGGCGTTCGACTGGACGATCTGGGCCAGGTTGAGGATGCGGCGCAAGTCGGCGCCGGTCGGCGAAGGCTCCACGGCCATGATCTCATCGACTGCCTTGGAGGAGGCGATGAGGTGGCTGACCGGGCAGATGCCGCAGATGCGGGCCATGATCGAGGGCATCTCGTGAACCGGGCGGCCCTGGGTGATGCGCTCGAAGCCGCGGAACTGCGTCACGTGGAAATGAGCGTCGACGACCTCGCCCCGGGCGTCGAGCTGGATGGTGATTTTGGAGTGGCCTTCGATCCTGGTGACGGGATCGATGATCAGTTGTCTGTTCACGTGGACTCCCGTCAGCGACCGAAGCGAGCGCCCGCCACGTCGGGGACGCGGCCGGCCAGCAGGTCGTCGAGTAGCTGGTGGATGAGATACGCGGACGGCGGACAGCCTGGTAGGAAGACGTCGACCTTCACCACCCGATGCACAGGCCTGGCGGTGGGCAGCAGCTTCGGGATGATCTGCGAGGGAAGCTGCGGGTTGGTGGTCACGTTTTCGATGTACGCGCGATCGAGGAGCGGGGCGACACCGATCGGGTTGCGCATGCCGGGCACGTTGGCCGTTACGGCGCAGTCGCCGAAGGAGATGAGCGTCGTGGTGCGTTCGCGGACCATGCGGATCTTGTGCAGGTCCTCTTCGCTGGATACGGCGCCTTCTACGAGGCAGATGTCAACGTGCTCGGGGTAATCCTTGCGATCGACGAGCGGGCTGTAGACGAGGTCGGCCCGATCCAGGATGCCGAGCAGGCGCTCGTCCATATCGATAAGCGACATGTGGCAGCCTGAGCAGCCATCGAGCCAGACGGTGGCGAGGGTTGGCTTGCTCATGAACCGTGCTCCTCCCGAACGACCTTGAGATACGGCATGTAGGGACGGAGGGTCTTGCTGCCGCGGGCGACCGCGCGGCCCTTCTCGAAGAGCGCACCCGTGGGGCAGACCTGAACGCATTTCCCGCAACTGGTGCAGGTCGTGGACTCGCCCCAAGGCTTGCCCATGTCCGTTACCACTCGGGTCTCGATGCCGCGCTGCATGACGTCCCAGGTATGGGCCCCCTCGATCTCATCGCAGACTCGAACGCAGCGCAGGCACAGGATGCAGCGGTTGTGGTCGATGGCGAAGAGCCGGTGGCTAGCGTCGATGCCGAGTACCGGGTTTATGGGCGCCAGGTCGAAATGGGTGACCCGCAGCTCATCGGCGAGGTCCTGCAACTCGCAGTGGTTGTTAGCCACGCACACCGCGCACACATGGTTGCGCTCTACGAATAGCATCTCGATGATCGCGCGCCGGTATTCCTGGAGGCGATCCGAGTGAGCCGTGACATCCATGCCCTCGGTTATCTGGGTCGTACAGGCCGGGGCGAGCTTGTTCGAACCGGCGATCTCGACGACGCACAAACGGCAGGCGCCGCGGTCGGTGATGCCGTCGAGATGGCATAGGGTCGGGATGTCGATGCCGTTTTCGGTAGCGACGTCCAGCACCGTCTGGCCTTCGGACCCGGCCACGGCCGCGCCATCGATAACGAAAGTGAAGACCGTGGTCATAGCGCTACCTCGGCGGACTCGATTATGCAGACCCCGGCCGGGCAGACGCGATCCACGATGTGCGCGACGTACTCGTCCCGGAAGTACCGCAACGTGCTGAAGATGGGATTTGGTGCACCCTGTCCGAGTCCGCAGAGACTCGTCCGCTGGACGATGCCCGCCAGATGTTCCATCTGGGCCAGGTCGTCCATCGTCGCGTCGCCGCGGGCGATCAGGTCCAGGAGCATGTACAGCTCCGTGGTGCCGACTCGACATGGGACGCACTTGCCGCAGGATTCCTCGCGACAGAAGTCCATGAAGTAGCGAGCAACGTCCACCATGCAGGACGTGTCGTCCATGACGATCATGCCGCCCGAACCCATGAACGAACCGACACCGATGAGCGACTCGTAGTCCACCGGCATGTCCAGATACTGAGCTGGAATGCAACCGCCTGAAGGCCCGCCGGTCTGGACGGCCTTGAACGGCCGGCCGTTGACGATGCCGCCGCCGATGTCGAAAACGATCTCGCGGAGCGTCATTCCCATCGGCACCTCGACCAGGCCGGTGTTCACCACCCGGCCGGCCAGGGCGAAGACCTTGGTGCCCTTGCTCTTGCCCCCCTCCGTGCCGATCGCGGAGTACCATTCCGCGCCTTTGCGAATGATCGTTGGCACGTTGGCGAAGGTCTCGACGTTGTTGATGAGGGTCGGCTTGTGCCACAGGCCGGCGACAGCGGGATATGGTGGACGCGGGCGCGGCGTTCCGCGGCGTCCCTCGACAGATGCCAGCAGCGCGGTTTCCTCGCCGCACACGAACGCGCCTGCGCCGAGTCGGATCTGAATGTCGAAGCTGAAAGAGGTTTCGCTGATTCCGGTGCCGAGGAGGCCCGCCCGCTGGGCATGCCGGATGGCAGTCCGCAGTCGAGCCACGGCCAGGGGGTACTCGGCGCGGCAGTAGATGTAGCCTTCCGAGGCGCCTACCGCGACGGCCGCGATGGTCATCCCCTCCAGAACGCGGAACGGGTCGCTCTCGAGAACGCTGCGGTCCATGAAGGCACCCGGATCGCCCTCGTCCGCGTTGCAGACGACGTACTTGGGGTTACCTTGAGCCTTGGCCACGGTCGTCCATTTGAGCCCTGTCGGATAACCGGCGCCGCCGCGTCCTCGAAGGCTACTGCGTGTGATCTCGTCGCGGACTTCCGCGGCCGTCATCGTCGTCAGAACCTGATGCAGCGCCTCATACCCGCCTCGAGCGATGTAGTCGTCGATGCTCTCGGGGTCGATGACACCCATGTTCTCCGTCGCGACCCGGACCTGCTTGGAGAAGAAGGGCGCCTGCGGCTCCATCTGGCCGGTCGGCTGGACGGTCTGCAGCAGCTGGACAATGGAGTCGAGTTTGTCCGGCGTCACGTGCTCGAACATTCGGCCGGTCTCGGGAATTGAGACGAGCGGCCCGGCGGCGCACAGGCCCAGACAGCCGACGCGCTTTACGGCTACGTCGCCCAGACCGGCTTCGGTGACGCGCGCGGCCAGGTTTTTGAGGATCACATCGGACTGCGCCGAGACACAACTGGCGGCGCAGCAGACGTAGGCGGAGGCTCGCGGCGAACCATCGATGACCTGGTCGTCGGGGGCTCGGTGTTGCTTCGGGGGGACCGCAGCAGGCATCTCGCTCATATGGCCTCCAGGCGAGCGATCAACTCGTCCGCTGTGATCTTGCCGTGGACATTGCCATCGACGATCACCGCCGGGGCCAGGCTGCAGGCTCCCAGGCAGCGCGCTGTCAGGAGCGACAACTTGCCATCGGGAGTGGTCTGGCGGGGCTTGATGCCGAAGTGGGCGTCGATGCCGGCCATGATGTCCTTGGCGCCGTTGATATAGCAGGCCGTGCCGGTGCAGACGACGCAGGTGTGCTCGCCCTGAGGCTTGAGAGTGAAGAACGAGTAAAACGTCGCGACCCCGTACACCTTGGCCGGCGGCACGCCGAGGATGTCGCTGACGTATTGCAGGGCGTCACTGTCGAGGTATCCGAAGGCTTCCTGAGCCGCATGGAGCGCCTCAATGAGAGCCTCGGGCCGATCGCCCAGGCGACGCATTCGCGTCTCGACGATGCGCCAGCGCTTGTCGTCGGTAGGGGCGGTTCTCTTTGCTGTCAGCACCGGCATGCTCGTCCTCGAATGCGAAAGTCGACGGACGCCCGTCCACCTTGAGAGCATCGGTCACCGACCGGGCATCGGACGAGGGCCAAGAGGTCCCAGGTCGGAAGTCCAACGGCGCCGGAGTGGAAGGCCAATTGGCCCCACCCGGTGTGACCCGCTGCGGTGAAGAGGCGGTTGGCGTTCCGCGACTTGGACCGTAACCCGACGTATGCTGGCTCGGCATCAGACTACTTCGCAGAGGTGGAGCGGAAATATGGCCCGTGCCAGGCGCATCGGAATCCTGACTGCCGGGGGCGACAGCCCCGGGCTCAACGCCGCGATTCGGGGAATCGGCAAAGCCGCCATCGGCCAATACGGCATGGAGGTCGTTGGCTTCCGCGACGGCTTCCGCGGCCTGGCCGAAGACCGCTCCGTGTGGCTCGGTAGGAGACTGTCGGGGATCCTCACCAAGGGCGGCACGATCCTCGGCACCAGCCGCGACAAGCCCCACCGAATGCTCGTTGGCGGCGAGGTCGTAGACATGACCGGCGCCGTGATCCGGACATACGAGAAGCATCGCCTCGATGCCCTCGTCTGTCTGGGCGGAGGAGGCACCGCGAAGAACGCCCTACGCCTCGTCCGGGCCGGTCTGAAGGTGATCACTCTTCCCAAGACCATCGACAACGACGTCGTGATGACCGATGCATCGTTTGGGTTCGCGACGGCCCTCGACATCGCTACCGACGCCATAGACCGGCTGCACAGCACTGCCCACAGCCATCACCGGATCATCGTCGTCGAGACCATGGGTCACAGGGCCGGCTGGCTCACTCTGGCAGCGGGGCTGGCCGGTGGCGCCGACGTGATCCTCATTCCAGAGATCCCTTACGACGCAGCGTCCATCGCCGCCGCTATCGGCCGGCGCGTTCGGGCTGGGTCCAACTTCAGCATCGTCGCCGTGGCCGAGAGCGCCAGGAACACCGAGGATGCGGGCGTGTACCGGCAGGCGGAGGCCCGGAAGCGGGCAGCCTCGACCCCGGAGCAGGTTATGGCCGCCATCGGCGCCCTGGCGACCGTTGAGGCGGCTCACGCGGGCAACACCATTCGGCTGGCGAGCCAACTCGAGGCGCTGACCGGGCTGGAGTCCCGGGTAACCATCCTTGGCTACGTGCAGCGCGGCGGTACGCCTTCGGCGGCCGATCGTCTGCTGGCGACGCGCCTGGGGAGCGCAGGCGCGGACCTGGTCAATGCGGGCGTGTTCGGGGTGATGGTGGCCGCGCGAGGGGAGGGGACGGAGCCGGTCCCGCTCGAACAGGTTGCCGGAAAGCACAGGCCTGTCCCGCTCGACCATCCGTGGGTCCTTGCGGCGCGCCACGTGGGGACTTGCCTGGGCGATTGAGCGGCGCGCCCTTGTCTCCACGGAACAACCACTAAGCCTCCGTCGCGACTCCACGCTGGTTACACGGCAGTCGGCGAGATTAGGACATCTACAAGCCGCCCGTGCTATAAGAGCAGGAGATCGTGATGAACTCGATCCATCGCCTTGGTTTGACAATCGCCAGTGTGGCGACGGTTGGGACCGTGGCCGGCGCCCTCGTTGTGCAAGGCTACGTGGGCGCTCAACAGGCCGCGGCACAAGCGAATGCCCAGGTTGTCGCAGACCGGGCGGCAGCGGCCATGAGCCCCCAGATAATCTATGTCAGCCCAGTGGCTCTGGCGGCCACGGCGCCGTTGGCGGGATCACCGCCTGTCATCGACATGATCGTGCCGAGCGGCGGCGATGACGGAGTCTCGAATTACTAACCGCTAGTCGTGCCGCCCGACCGGTTTTCTCTCGTCAGTCTCGGAGGCAAACGGCATTGAACGCAGTTCCAAACGTGAAGCTCAACAACGGCGTCGAGATCCCGCAGCTGGGGTTCGGCGTCTTTCAGATCAAGGCGGAGGAGACCAGAGCGGCAACGCTCGAGGCGCTCAAGGTCGGGTACCGGCATATCGACACGGCCGAGATGTACGGCAACGAGCGCGAGGTTGCGGAGGGCATTCGAGACTCCGGCATCGCCAGGGCCGACGTGTTCGTGACGAGCAAGCTCAACAACGGCTTCCACGCCCATGACAAGGCCCTCACGGCATTCGACCGATCGCTCGAAGCCATGAAGTTCGACTATCTCGATCTCTTCCTCATTCACTGGCCGCTTCCGGGCGTCGGCGACTTCGTCGAAACGTGGCAGGCGCTTGAGGAAATCTCTCGTTCCGGACGCGTCCGGGCGATCGGCGTTTCGAACTTCCAGGCGCACCACATCGAGCGGTTGGCCGCGGAGACTACGGTGATTCCGGCGGTCAATCAGATCGAGATCCACCCCTACTTCACCCAGGACGACCTGCGCGCATTCGACAGGGAGCATGGGATCGCCACCGAGGCGTGGTCGCCGATCGCCCAGGGACAGGTGCTCGACGACCCGACGATCGTGCCGATAGCCGAGCGGCTGAGCCGGACGCCTGCGCAGGTCACCCTCCGTTGGCACATCCAGCGGGGCGAGATCGTCTTTCCGAAGTCGACGACACCCAAGCGGATTGCCGAGAACTTCGCGCTCTTCGACTTTGAGCTTACCGACGAAGATATGGCGGCGATCACGGCCCTCCATCGCAACGGCCGCCGCGGCCCGAACCCGGACGAGTTCAACTGGATCCCATAAGCGGCGTCCCGCTTGCCGAAGACGCCGACGCGAACGCCGCGGAAGAGGCGACGCGACGGATCGAGATGGCTACTGCGGCGGCGATGGCGATGCAGCGTCGTGATTGGGAGCAGGGGATCCTCGCGCAGGCCCTGCTCGAGGCCGGCGATTTGGAGCGGGTGATCCTGTTGACCAAAGGCGCCATCGTTCAGGGCGCTCCGGACGGTCGCCTCGCCGTGGTTGTGGCCGGCGGACCGACAGACCCTGCGATGGGCGGCGAAGCCTACTGGCGCGCGGCGGAAGGCACCGGCGACCCGGGCATGAAGGCGGCCGTTCTTGGGCTCCTCCAGTACCTCCTGCAAAGGGCGCCGCACTGCCCGGATGGCATTCTCTACCACGTCTTCGACCGACCCGAGATGTGGTCGGATGGCTTCAACTGCGCCCCGCCCTTCTTCGCCGCGATGGGCCTGTACGACGAAGCGCTGGCCCAGATAGACGGCTACCGGAAGCCCCTCTGGAATCCCGAGAAGCGACTGCTCTCGCATATTTGGGACGATGGCGCACGACGGCTGAAGCGGGCCGAGTTCTGGGGCGTCGGGAACGGCTGGGCTGCGGTGGGCCTGACACGCGTCGTTCGCTCGCTGCCGCCGGGCCGCGACGAAGACCGCACCCGCCTGGCTACGTTCGTCGCGGACATCGTGGAAGGCTGCCTGGCCTGGCAGCGGCCAGACGGGCTGTTCCACGACGTGGTCGACCAGCCCGAAACGTTCGTAGAGACGAACCTCGCCCAGATGCTGGCATTTGCCATCTATGAAGGGATTGCCGGCGGCTGGCTGCCTGCGGGCTATCGAGCCGCGGCGGACCGTATGCGCGCGGCCGCCAGGGCCAGGATGGACGCCTTCGGCTATGTGCAAGGGGTGTGCGGCGCGCCGAACTTCGATCGACCCGGGATCGCTACTGAAGGTCAGGCGTTCTGCATCCTGATGGAATCCGCCGGCCGCAAGCTCGTTTTGGCGCGCCACTCGACGGTCGATGGTAGCCGCCGTCCGCCTGTCGTACATGAGCCCAGGGACAGGGCGGACGTGATCCCGGCTGGGTAATATAGGGAATGGGGAGGACCGCTGGTCAGCGCATTGCAGCGGGTTGCGCGACAGGTGACGGCGATGAGCGCAAAATGGGCGCCCCAGTCGGCGGAAATGCCGGGTATGCCAGATGAGGACCAAATGACGAAGAGGTCGAAATACGAACGCGAGCAGCGAGCCGCGGGAAATGTGCGGATCAAGCAGATAACTGCCGAGTGGGAGCGTGCCGTTCCGCCTGAGCGCGCAGCTTCCTTCGCGCTCGAGGTAGAAGCCGCCCGTGCTCGTGGGCCGCGGCCCGCCCAGCCGGATATGGCCCCCGGGACCGCTCCTCACCCGCCGCGACCCGGTTTCGAACCGCGCCCACCCAAGAAGGAAGAGACGCGCCGCACGAAGTACTAGAGCCAGCGTGCGAGCAGCACTGCCAGCGAGACCCCGAAGAGCGCGAGCCACAAGATGGAGAGCGCTCCTTCGGTTGCCCCGATGAGCGCGGCCGCGTCGATAGACTCCTTCGATCCGTCCGAGTAAAGGATCTGACCGCTTACCCTCACGGCGCGACGACGGATCGAGCGCGCGCGGGTAGAGAGACGTCGCTGCGCCAGGCTCAGCAGCGCGGCCGCGAGGGCCGCAAGAACGGTCGGAACCGGACGACCGCCCGTCGCGAAGGCGGTTGCCGCGACAGGGAATGCTCCCCATCCGATCGCAAATCCTATGTCCGAGTGCACCAGCGGAACTTCGAACCCATACAGGACGACAATCGACGCGCCGCCGATCACGAACAGCAGGAAGAGCGGACCGAACATCGTCGCCCCGACGAGGCCGATCGCGACCGCGCCCAGGAGCGCCGCCGTGCCGAGGGCAACGAGCACCGCCGCTGGGATGTGGGTGCGCAAGGGCCGCCCTTGAAGCTCGTCGAATGCGTGCGAGCCGACGCCGACGGCCAGCCCGAACGCAACCAGCGCACCCGCAACGATCTTCGGGTCCGGCGCGGGCGCAATGGCCCCGCCGAGAAGCACGTATGAAAGATGCCAGACCGTGTACGGGGGATGGAGGAGCGTCCAATAATCGCGCCATCCGCCACCGGGAGCGGCGTAGAACGCCGGTGGAAGAGTCGCCTGCGGGAGCGACGACGGGGTAGGGGAGGGCGGTGAATCAACCTTCGTGGCGCTGATGACGACGCCGCCCCCGAGACTCATCCTCCGGACCTGCACGTCACCGAATCCGGCGTCGCGCCAGTACCGCTCCACGGCCGAAAGCGGATGGCGGGCGTAGAAGCGTTCGATGCTGGGACCGAGGAACGCGCCCACCCCGGACCATTGCGCCGAGAACATGCGGCCCGCGACGGGAAGCCCGATGCGGGTGTACAGCCACCACAGTGGGCGCCACACGCCACCCGGCAGACCGAACTCGACCATCGCCACCCGACCGCCGGGCTTCACCACGCGCACCAGCTCCCGCATCGTGGCGGCCGGATCGTCGACATAGCGCAGCAGGTAGGTGAATGTTAGGTGGTCGAACGCCGCGTCCGGAAATGGCAGCTCCTCCGCGCGCCCCTCGACGATGTTCTCGTACACACCCCGTCGGCTCCGCGCCATCCGCAGCATGTCCGCGCTCTGATCGATCCCGGTCACCGCGCATCCATATCGATCGTGCAGCGCCTGGGCGACCATTCCGGTCCCGGTCGCGACGTCCAGGACGCGGTCCGTGGGTCCCGCGTCGATCGCCTCGACCGTCGCCCGCCGCCATCGCGGATCCTGCCCGAGCGACAGCAGCGTCGCGACGCGATCGTACGAGGCCCCAATACCGGTGAAGATGCGCTTCGGATCATCGGCACTCATGACGACACTCTGGCAGATCTCGCGTGCGTGAGCCCCACGCGCCACGCAATGGTCCACTTCCATCTCGACGACAGCGGGGCGGAAGCCGGCTCTATCAAGGGCGGTTGAGGAAGCCGACCGCTCTTGGTTCGGTCTAGACGGCCAGATCGGCCGACTAGTTGTCGGCCGATCTGGAACGGTTATTACTCCTGCCAAGCTACGAAGACGAGATCGCTTCTCACCTTCCCGGCCTGGATTTGCCCTTTTTCGGGAAGCTACTGGACGTGCCGACGCCGCGGCCTCAGCCCTCGTCTGATCCGTTCAGTCGAACCACTTCGCTCCGCCCGGATTGCACAGCTGGGCGACCGTCTGGGCATACCCAACATTAGGTCGACATTCATCGAGATTCCACGTGTTCTTCCAGAACGCAAACTGCTGATGGCAGATGAACTGGTCCCGCATGCCGTTCAGGTTGTCAACGCCGGTTGAAAGTTGACCCCCTAACGCCGGGGCGGATTCTGGCGAACGTCGCAACACCCATGAGATTGGGGAGTTGCGATGGGTCGTCGAGGACCGAAGCCGGACTATGGCAAGCGTGAGGCGTACGCGAGACTGATCGCCGAGGGCGTTCCGCCGACCCGAGCATGCC
>JANYJG010000249.1 GCA_025358515.1 Chloroflexota bacterium | reverse complement strand
GGCGATCGAGGCGAGCGTGTGGCGCGGCACCTGCTGGGGCGCGGGCGGCTGGCTCATGCGCCGGCCCGGGCCCGCTCGGCGCCGGGTTCCGTGGCGGGTTCCGTGGCGGGTTCCGCGGCAGGTTCCGTGGCGGGTTCCGTGGCGGGTTCCGTGGCGGCCAGCCGAACCACAACGCGGTCAAGTAGCAGCTCGGCGACCTCGCGCTTGGTCAGCAGTGGCAGCGCCTGCGGCGACATGTCGGTGGCGTAAATGGTGACCCTGTTTGTGTCGGTGCCGAAGCCGGAGCCGGGTTCGGCGACGTCGTTGGCGACAAGCAGGTCCACTCCCTTGGCGCGCAGCTTCTCCGGGGCGCGGTCCAGGGAGCCGGTCTCCGCGGCGAAACCGACGAGGATCGGGCGTCTCAGGCCCGATGCGGCCGTGCCCACGCGCACGCGCTCGGCGGTTTCGGCCAGTAGATCAGGGGTCGGTTCCAATTCGATCGTCAGATCTGCAGTGCGGGGAAGCTTCTTCGGCGCAACGGTGCGCGGCCGGAAGTCCGCCACGGCAGCGGCCATGATCAGGACATCGAAAGTCGGGCCTTCCGGCGGCGTCAAAGCTCGAAGCGCGGCCTGCATCTCCGTCGCGGTTTCGGTGCGGACGATGTGCGCGCCGGCCGGCGGATCCACGCTTACGTGGCCCAGGATCAGGGTCACCGAGGCGCCGCGATCGAGCGCGTCCCGGGCGATGGCGATGCCCATCTTGCCGCTGGAGCGATTCCCGATGAAGCGCACGGGGTCGATTGACTCCGTGGTGCCGCCCGCACTGATGACGATATGGCGACCGGCCAGGTCGGACCGGGTCGATGAGGTCGGCGCGCCCGGCGCGGAATCGGCAGCCGCTCCGGACGGGGCGGCCGAGGAGACCGCCGCAGCGATCGCCTGGACCACGGCATCGACGATCTGCGGGAGATCAGCCAGGCGTCCGCGGCCCGTCATTCCGGACGCGAGAAATCCCTCGCCAGGCTCGACGATCGTGTATCCAAACTCGCGCAGCCGGGCTACGTTGGCCTGCGTCGCCGGGTGCGAGTACATCCCGCCGTCCATTGCCGGGGCAACCACCACCGGCACGTCCGTGGCCAGGCAGGCTGCTGTGATCGAGTCGCTCGCCAGGCCGTTGGCCATCGCGCCCAGCCAGTGCGCCGTGGCCGGCGCAACAACGATCACCTCGACGTCATGGGCGGCGCTGATGTGGCCGATGCGGCCGTCAGCCTGGAGGGCCAGGACATCGGTGTCCACGGGGTGGCGGCTGAGAGTCTCGAGGGTCAAAGTGCCGATGAACGCGGTCGCGGCTGGGGTCATGAGAACGCGAACGTCCGCGCCTTCGGTCTGGAGCAGGCGCACCAACTCGACCGACTTGTACGCTGCTATGGACCCGGTCACGCCCACGGCAACGCGCCGCCCGGTCAGGCGAGCCATGGCGGGATCGGCTTGACCGCTCATCGCTGACTGTTTGGGATGACGTGGATGGACCCGGCGGCACTGCCCGCCCAGCCAACGTCCGTACCAGGGACGGTCGACCCACTGGCGACCGCCCACAACATCGCCAGCCCCTTGAGTGTCAGTTCCGGATCCACCGCGTCTACACCCGGCAAGGACCTAGCCCACGGAGCGGCGGAGAGACCGCCGGTCAGGACGACCTGGATGGCCGACTCCTCGACCTTCTCAGCGCGCGCCAGTTCGGTTCGGATCCGCTCCAGCAGTCCCATGGTCAGGGCCCGGTAGCCGAGTACAACGCCGGACTGCATCGCCGAGACGGTGTCCGTGCCGATGGCCTTCTTGGGCTCGGTCAGTTCGATGCGTGGAAGTCGGGCGGTGCGCGAAGCCAGGGCTTCCACGCCGATCTCGAGTCCCGGCGCAATCGCCCCGCCGATGTAGGCTCCGTCGCGGGCCACGCAGTCGAAGGTGGTCGCCGTCCCGAAGTCGATGACGATCGCCGGAGCGCCGTACAGACGCCCCACGGCCAGGGCGTTGACGAGGCGATCCGCCCCAACCTCCGTCGGATGCTCGGTGCGAATGGGGATCGGCATGACCGCAGCAGATGCGGACAAGAGCGGCAGGCCTCGGCGCTCGGCGATCGTCTCGATGTGGCTAGTGAGGGCCGGCACGACCGACGCCAGCGAGATTCCTGTGACGTCGGCAAGCGAAGCGCCATCGAGGTGGAGCAGCCCATCGAGGAGCATTTCCAACTCGTCGTCCGTGCCTTGGGGGCGAGTCGACGCGCGGCGGCTGGCGATGATCGCCTCGCCGTTGACAAGGCCCAATGTGACGTTGGTGTTGCCTATGTCCAGCGCGAGAAGCATGAGGGGATGATAACGCGATGCGACGCAACTTCGGCTGCCGACCCGTGCGGGCGCGGCGTGGCGGTCCGTGCCAGCCCGACCCGTTTC
>JANYJG010000247.1 GCA_025358515.1 Chloroflexota bacterium | reverse complement strand
CAAGGGCACCGCTGGGTAGCTATGTTCGGTTGGGATAAGCGCTGAAAGCATCTAAGTGCGAAGCCTGTCTCGAGATAAGGTTCCCCACCGGGTTAACCGGGTAAGACCGCAGGGAGACTACCTGCTTGATAGGCGGCATGTGGAAGTCCGGTGACGGATGAAGCTGAGCCGTACTAATGGTCGAGGGCTTGATCATTACAGCACCTTACCAAGGGTCTGGTGCTGGTTCGGGAAAACAATCCTGCACAAGACTGGTGAAATTGAAGATCTGCGGTGACGACCGTGCAGCGGCCCTTGTGGTCGCGCCCGCCACAGGGTGGCGTATCGTCCTACCGAAACACGTCCAGACGCATTGAACCCTGGTGACTCTAGCGGAGAGGCCACACCCGTTCCCATCCCGAACACGGAAGTTAAGCTCTCCAGCGCCGAAGATACTGAGAGGGCAGCCTTTCGGGAAAATAGGTCGTCGCCAGGGTTTTTGCGTTAACGGCCTGTTTCGACCATACGAGATCGGACGGGCCGTTTTTGGTGCCCACAGATTGCAGCCTGACCCGCAGGCCCGCTGACACGCCCGCGACGCGGTCGTGTCTACTAGCGCTGGCAGTTGCGGCAATAGCTGGTGACGAATCCACCAGCCTCGGTTTGCGTGACTCTTTGGCCGCAACGGGGACACGGTTGGCCGCCGCGGTTATGCACCGCCATGAAGTCACGGACCTGCGTCTCGAATGTGGGCGGAACACGATCACGCAGGGTGGCGATGGCATTCGCCAATGTGACGCGGGTAGCTCGATACAGTTCGTCCACTTCCTCGGACGCGAGGGTCCCGCGTTTACGTGATGGTAGTAGCCGGGCGGCGTGCAGGATCTCGTCGGAGTAAGCGTTGCCGATTCCGGCCACGAATGTTTGGTTCCGTAGGAGGTTCTTCAACTCCCCAGGATGTCCGCGGATGCGCTCCCTCCAGACCTCCAAGGTGAGTGCGTCATCATTTGCGTCGGGGCCTATGTCGTTAGGACCGGCACCAGGCACGTTACGTTCAACGCCTCGGGGCAACAAGTAGACCTTGCCCATCTGAGTCGGGTCGCGGTAGCGCAGCTCTGGGAACGCCTCCGGCCCCGGCATCCAAGTGGCGTTGGCGGTCCACTCAGCTGCGGAGGCCGGCGGTCCGTCCTCGCGCCGACCGAAACTCATGACAAACATCGTCTTCTGCGGCTTCTTGACGGCCGGGGATGCAGCAAGCTGAATCCGACCCGTGAGCATCGCGTTGATGGCGACCCGATCGCGATCGAACTCCAGCCACAGGAACTTACCCCGCCTATGGAAGTCGAGCAGTCGCTGGCCCACCAACGCCGCCATTTCCGCCGGCGTCCCACGAACTGTTAGAGGGCCTGGGGCCGCGACTGCCAGCACGGGACGGCCGACCAGGGAGGCGTGGAACGCGTCGGCGAGGATGACGAGGTCGGGCAACTCGGGCATCGAGGAATTGTATGGGAGCGGTCGCCACGTTCGGCGACAGGAACACCTGGCGGAGCGGCCCCCGAGGGCCCCGATCGAAGCGTCGCGGTTGGCTTTCGTCCGGAAAGGGCCACGGCGGCGGGCGCCCGGGAGGGCCTGCCTTCGCGCGCGCGCGCGAACACAATAAACCGCACATGTGAAAGCGATTGTTGATCGTGAGCACGTGTGCTAGATTCACGCGGCCTCTGAGCGAGATAGACCTATGCCGCGCTTTCGCCTGATCGAAGGAGTGGACCGAGCGCACGAAGCCCCGGACTGCTGACCCTACAAGACGGCTTGAGCAGAGTTCGAGCCGTTTCGTTTTTTCCAGGGGATGACCTATCAACCAGGAGATCATCAACCTTGACCGAAGAGCAGACGGGCGGGACCACGCCGGAGATGGAGGCACCCGCCGCCATCGCTGACCAGGCGTCCGAGCAAGCCGTTGGCGTCGCAATCGCCGACGAGCCCGCCGAGACGAATCCCATCGCGAGCATCGAGACCAGTGAGCCGCCCGCCCCGGCCGCCCTCGAAACTGCGGCAGTGGGCGAAACCGAGCACGCTGAAGCCGCCGAGCCGGTGAGCGAAGCAGTCGAGCCGGTGAGCGAAGCAGTCGAGCCGGAGAGCGAAGCCGCCGCCCCGGCCGCCCCTGAGGCGTCCGCAGTGACCGAAGCCGAAGTCGCCGACGCCCCGGCCGCGGAAGAGCCCGACGAGATCGACGTGCCGGTCGTCCAGCGGGCCGAGCCCACCACGATGGAGGAGCTTCTGGCCGAGCAGGACGCGGACATTCGCAGCTTCAAGCACGGCGACGTCGTCGAAGGGACCGTCGTGCGCATCGACCGCGACGAGATCCTCGTCGACATCGGTGCCAAGAGCGAAGGCGTTGTCTCGAATCGCGAGCTCTACGGTCGCCATGCCGAATCGGCACCGGCGCTCGCGGTCGGGGACGTGGTCCTCGTTTACGTGCTTCAGCCCGAGTCCCAGGAAGGCCACGCCGTCCTGTCGCTCCGCCGCGCCGGTCTCGAGCGCAAGTGGCGTTCGATGCAGGAGCAGTTCGAAGCTGGGGTCATCATCGACGCTCCGGTCATCGACCACAACAAGGGCGGCCTTATCGTCGACTGTG
Source organism: Chloroflexota bacterium (assembly GCA_025358515.1). GTDB lineage: Bacteria > Chloroflexota > Limnocylindria > Limnocylindrales > CSP1-4 > Fen-1039. Next base: position 12,620 of record JANYJG010000247.1, on the reverse strand, counting down.
GCATCCGCGGCTTCGTTCCGATCAGTCAGATCGTGGACTTCCCGCGTCGCCCGCAGAATGACCAGCCGCGCGATGCCGCTCAGGAGATTGCCGAAAAGCTGCAGCCATACGTGGGCCGCAAGCTCCGCCTCAAGATCCTTGAGGTCAACCGCAAGGCCAACCGCCTAATCCTCTCGGAGAAGGTGGCCCTGTACGAGGAGCGCCGCGAAAAGCGGGACGAGCTCTTCAGCAGCCTTCAGGTCGGCCAGAAGGTCTCAGGCACCGTCCGCTCGATCGCGCCCTTCGGCGTCTTTATCGACCTGGGAGGTATCGATGGCCTCGTCCACAAGAGCGAGCTCTCGTGGAACAAGGTCAACAACCCGGAAGCCGGATACAAGGTCGGCGACCAGGTCGAGGCCGAGGTCATCGACATCAATCACGAGCGTGGCCGGATCAGCCTTTCCATCCGGAAACTGCAGCCGGATCCGTGGCACTCCACCGTGGCCGACTTCAAGGTCGGCTACGTGATCGATGGCACGGTCACGAAGCTCGTGAACTTCGGTGCCTTCGTTCGGGTCCGCGAGGGCCTCGAAGGTCTGATTCACATCAGCGAACTCTCACATCAGCGAGTGGCTCACCCGGGCGACGTCGTCCACGAAGGCCAGACGATCAAGCTCAAGATCATCTCCCTGGACTCCGAGCGACATCGCCTCGGCCTCAGCCTCAAGCAGGCCGAGGAAGCGCCGGCTCGACCGCCGATGCCCGAGCCCGGTGTGGCCCCGATGCCCGCAGCCCCGCGACAGGAGCGACGACCTCGCCCGGAGCGTGGCTACTCGATGTCGGATGCCGTTCAGGAACCCGAAGGCGGCATCGACAACACCCTCGCCTCGGCGTTTGCTCAGGTTCGTGCGGCGATGGCCGAGTCCGAGAAGCAGTCTACCGACGATAGCGCGCCGGTGGAAGCTGCCCCGACAGCCGGACCGGCAGTCGAAGCTGCTCCTAAAGAGGAGTCGGCAGAGGCGCCGGAGGCGGCTCCAGTGAAGGCCAAGGCAACCCGCGCCCCCAAGGCCCCCAAGGCCGAGGCTCCTGCGGGCGAGGCTCCTGCGGGCGAGGCTCCTGCGGGCGAGGCTTCCGTCGCCGAGGCTTCCGTCGCCGAGGCTGCCCCCACAGCCAAAGCGAAGCCGGAAGTTGAGTCGGAAGTGGAGCCGGAAGTTGAAACCGAAGTGGCCCCGGTCGCGGACGAGTCCAAGGGCTAGCTCTGGCACGCGCAAAGCGAGATCCGCGCTAGGGCTTCGCAGCGCGTAGGTTACAAACGCGATGTCAGAGACCCGTCGGCCTTGCCGGCGGGTCTCTGACTCTCTGGCGGGGACCTGATTCGGTTACAGCGTCGGGCGAGTGCGCTGCAACGTACGGGCCACCTGTCGGGTCCTGCGAGCCGCCACATGTCGGGCGCGTTGCACAGCCACCGGGGCGTGCTAGCATGGCTCCACGGGCACTCTCCGTAGGCAATACAGAACGGACGTTCAAACTCGATGGATCGCTTCGACAAGTTCACGGACCGAGCACGCAAAGTCCTGACACTCGCTCAGGACGAGGCGCAGCGGTTCAACCACAACTACATAGGCACGGAGCATCTGCTCTTGGGGCTTGTTCGCGAGGGCGAGGGCGTGGCCGCGCGCGTGCTCGAAAATATGAACGTCGAGTTGCCAAAGGTCCGCACTGCTGTCGAGTTCATCATCGGCCGCGGCGACCGGCCTGTCGTCGGCGAGGTGGGTCTCACGCCCCGGGCGAAGCGCGTCATCGAGCTGGCGATAGACGAAGCCAGACGCCTGGGCCACAACTACATCGGCACGGAGCATCTGCTCCTTGGCCTGGTGCGGGAGGGCGAAGGAATCGCCGCCGGCGTGCTCGAGTCCCTCGGTGTGAGCTTGGACAAGGTTCGGCACGAGGTTATCCGGGTCCTATCGCAGTCTTCTTCGGCCGGTCCGGCCCAGGAAACCAAGCGCGCCAGCAAGACCCCCACCGTCGATCAGCTCGGAATCAATCTGACCGAGGCCGCGCGCCTGGGCAAGCTGGATCCGGTCATCGGGCGAGAGAAGGAGATCGAGCGGGTCATCCAGATCCTTAGCCGCCGGACCAAGAACAACCCCGCCCTCATCGGCGAGCCCGGCGTCGGCAAAACCGCCATAGCCGAGGGTTTGGCCCATCGGATCGTCAGCGGCGACGTGCCAGAGACGCTCGCCAACAAGCGTGTCCTCACCCTGGACATCGGGTCGCTTGTGGCCGGCACGAAGTACCGCGGCGAATTCGAGGAGCGCCTCAAGAAGATCATCGAGGAACTGCGCAGCACCAACGATGCGATCCTCTTCATCGACGAGTTGCACACGCTCGTCGGGGCCGGCGCGGCCGAAGGGGCCATCGATGCCGCGAATATCCTGAAGCCGCCCCTGGCTCGGGGTGAGTTGCAGTGCATCGGCGCGACGACGCTGGACGACTACCGCAAGTACATCGAAAAGGACCCTGCCCTGGAGCGTCGTTTCCAGCCGGTCATGGTGGAAGAGCCCACGTTGGAGCAGTCGGTCCTCATCCTTATGGGGATCCGCGAACGGTATGAGCAGCACCACAAGGTCCAGATCACCGACGGCGCCGTGCGCGCGGCCGTGGACCTCTCTATCAGGTACATCACCGATCGCCACCTTCCCGATAAGGCCATCGACCTAATCGACGAAGCGGCGAGTCGAGTCCGGCTGCGCTACGCGTCCGCCCCGCCAGTTCTTCGCGAGGCACAAAAGGAACTTGAGAAGATCACCCGCGAAAAGGACGGCGCGATCAACAACCAGGAATACGAGGAGGCGGCGACGCTGCGCGAGTCGGAGGCCGAAGCTCGCCAGAAGGTCGACGACCTGCGAGCCGAATGGCAGGCGTCTATCTCGAACGAGACGCCACAGGTCGACGAAGAAGAGATCGCCCATGTCGTCGCGATGTGGACCGGTATACCCGTAACCCGCATCGCCGAGGAGGAATCGGCCCGATTGCTCCACATGGAGGACGAGCTTCACCACCGCGTAATCGGCCAGCAGGACGCCATCGCGATTGTCTCCAAGGCGGTCCGCCGCGCCCGCGCCGGGCTGAAGGATCCCAAGCGGCCGATCGGCTCGTTCATCTTCCTGGGACCCACAGGCGTGGGCAAGACGGAGTTGGCGAAGGCCCTGGCTGAGTTCATGTTCGGCTCCGAAGACGCACTCATCAAGATCGACATGAGCGAGTTCATGGAGCGACACAACGTCAGTCGCCTAGTCGGGGCACCCCCTGGCTACGTCGGCTTCGACGAAGGTGGCCAGCTGACCGAGGCGGTCCGGCGCAAGAGCTATGCGGTGATCCTGCTCGACGAGATCGAGAAGGCCCACCCCGAAGTGTTCAACATGCTGCTGCAGGTTCTCGAGGATGGCCACCTCAGCGACGCCAAGGGACGCCGGGTGGACTTCCGCAACTGCATCATCATCATGACCTCCAACCTGGGGGCTCGGCAACTCCAGACCAACTCGTCACTCGGCTTCCGCCAGCAGGGCGACACCGAGGCCGAGCGTCAGGACGCCTCCTACGGCCTCATGCAGGAGAAGGTGCAGAAGGAGCTCAAGGCGACCTTCCGGCCCGAGTTCCTCAACCGCATCGATGCGACGGTCGTCTTCAGATCCCTGACCGTGGATGAGATCCGCCTGATCGTGGACCTGATGCTGGGTCGCGTACGCGAGCAGCTCAAGGCCCAGGGGATGGCCCTGGAAGTCACGCAAGCGGCCAAGGACCACATCATCAAGATCGGCTACGACGTAGCTTACGGCGCGCGCCCGCTACGTCGAGTCATCCAGAACATGGTTGAGGACGTGCTGGCCGAGCAGCTCCTGCTTGGGAAGCTGGTCCGTGGCTCGACCATCGTTGTGGACAAGGGCTCGGAGGCGGGTCTGGACATCCACACCGTCGAAGAGAAGCAACCCGTCGAAGTCGCTCCCTGATTTAGAGGTCGTGAGGGGTTGGGTCGCCAGCAAAGCCGCTACGTCTGCCAGTCCTGTGGTGCTGCCCACCTCCGTTGGGAAGGCCAGTGCCGGACCTGCGGCGGTTGGAACACGCTGGTCGAAACTGTCGTTCGCGAGCCAGATCAGAAGCGTCGCCCAATGGCGATTGGACCGGAACGAGCCGGGCGTCCGCAGTCGCTGAGCAACCTGCGCGAGGCCGCGCTTGTCCGGACGCCCACCGGCATCGATGAGTTGGATCGAGTCCTGGGCGGCGGCCTGGTCCCCGGGTCCGTAGTGCTGCTGGCGGGAGAGCCGGGCATTGGCAAATCCACGCTGCTGCTCCAGGCCGCCGCGGGCCTGGCGGCCGGTGGGGCGGTCGGGGCGGGCCGGGATGTCTTGTATGCCACCGGCGAGGAATCCGCCGGTCAGGTTCGACTGCGTGCCGGCCGGTTGGGGTTGCTCGAGGGCGTGCCCGGAGATCGGATTCACGTCGTCGCCGAAAGCGAGGTCGGACGCATCGTGGATCTGGCCCAGGAGATGCGCCCGGTCGTCCTCGTGGTCGACTCAATCCAGACGGTCACCGTAGACGACCTCGAAGGACCCGCGGGTAGCGTCGGCCAGGTTCGGGAATGCGCCCTGCGGCTGATGGAGGTCGCAAAGCGCGAAGGTATCTCCGTCATCGTCGTCGGCCACGTCACCAAGGACGGGACGCTGGCCGGCCCTAAGACCCTGGAGCACCTGGTCGATGCCGTGCTCAGTCTTGAGGGTGAGTCCAACGCGTCACTCCGGCTGTTGCGCGCCACCAAGAACCGCTTCGGCTCGACCGAGGAGGTCGGCGTCTTCGAGATGGTCGAGAGCGGGCTAGAGGAGCTGGCCGATCCGAGCCGGGCATTCCTGGGCGAGTCCAATGAGCACGCCCCCGGAAGCGTCGCCGGCGCGACTCTGGAGGGGGCGCGACCGTTGCTGGTGGAGGTCCAGGCGCTGGTTGCCCCGGGCGGATACGGCAGTCCGCGCCGCACCTCCGCCGGAATCGACACGAATCGGCTATCGCTCCTGATCGCGGTCCTGGGTAGGCGAGCCGGCGTGGGCCTGGGCTCTCACGACGTATACGCGAACCTTGCCGGCGGTCTTTCCCTGACGGACCCCGGCCTCGACTTGCCGCTGGCCCTGGCCCTGGCCTCATCGATGCGCGACAAGGCCGTGGCAAAGGATCTGGTCGCCATCGGCGAGGTCGGCTTGCTGGGGGAGTTGCGATCCGTCCCGGGCCTGGAGCGGCGCTTGCGCGAGGCGGCCCGGCTAGGCTTCAGGACGGCTATCGTGCCCAAGACTCGGCGCGGCGGTCCTCCTGAGATGCCGGGCATGAAAGTGCTGGCGGTGGCCAATCTCCGTGAGGCGATCGGCCACGCCCTGGCCGACGCCGGACCGGCGGACGGTGCGAAAGCAGCTGCCGACGGAGGCTAAGGGCAGTAGTGGTAGCGTGCCTGCGGGCGCGGATGCTAGGCTTCATTCCACCAAGCGTGATTCATCCAACATTCATTCGGCGCTTGCGACTATCAACTGCGAGAGATCTTGTTTCGTCTCATCCGACTGCTTGGCGCCGCTCTGGGGGCGCTGATCGGCATTACGTTCGTCCTGTCGGATCAGTCGCTATTCGACAAGACGGGCTCGGCTGGCCCGACCATCCTCATCTGGGTCGTTGCCTGGGTGGCTGTGGGCTTCCTGCTTCTGCCCTACCTCACGGTCGTGCCTGCCGCCAGGTTGATCAAGGAAGTCCGGGCTATGTCCACGGCGGAGTTCGTGGCCGCGGTGGTGGGTCTCCTGGTCGGGCTTTTGATCGCATTGCTCCTGGGCTTGCCCCTATCTGTCCTGCCCGCTCCCTTCGGTCGGTACCTGCCGCTGGGCGTGTCCATCTGCTTCGGCCTGGCTATGGTTGGATTGACCGTGGCCAAGCGCGAGGACCTTGTGGCCGCTGCTCAGGCTGCCGGACTTTTTCGTCGGCCCGAGTCGCCGGGCGGAGATGGTTCCAAGGGCGGCCAGACACAGGTGATCGTCGACACCAGCGCGATCATCGACGGTCGGATCGCGGATATCGTGGACTCCGGCTTCCTATATCACCGCCTTGTGATCCCCCATTTCGTGCTGGACGAACTGCAGCGGATTGCCGACAGCTCCGACTCGCAGCGTCGCGGCCGAGGTCGTCGCGGCCTCGAGATACTTGGCCGCCTCCAGAAGGAGGGACCGACTCCGGTCGATATCGTCGACGATGACCCGACCGAGGTATCCGACGTGGACGCCAAGCTCGTCGTCCTGGCGCGACTCCGCGGAGCCGCGATCCTCACCAACGACTTCAACCTGAACCGCGTGGCCGATCTCCAATCGGTGCGTGTGTTGAACATCAACTCACTGGCCAACGCCCTCAAGCCGGCCCTGTTGCCCGGCGACCCTCTCAAAATCAGGATCATGACTGAGGGCAAGGAGCAGGGCCAGGGTGTGGGCTATCTGGATGACGGCACAATGGTTGTGGTCGAGGGTGGTGCCAGATATGTCGATCGCGAATTGGACGTGATGGTCACTCGAGTCCTTCAGACGGTGATGGGCCGGATGGTCTTCGCCCAGCTCCACCAGGAGTGAGCCAATCTACGGGCGGAGGCGAACCGCGAGCCGACGCCGTAGCGCTGCCCGACGCCGCACCACGGGCTGAGGCCGATGCCAGCCAGGCGGATGCCAGCCGTGCCGAGGCCATAACTCGCACGGAGGCGGTGATCGTTGCCGCCGGCTCGAGCCTACGCATGGGTGGTCCGGACAAGCTGGACGCGATCCTTGCCGGGAAGTCCGTCCTGCGCCGTTCCATCGAGGCGATCGCCGGTGCCGGCGTCCGCCGCATCGTTGTCGTAACGAATGCCGCCCGGGTCACGGAACTCGCGACCGCCGAGTGGATGCCGGAGGCGGTCATCGCAGTCGTCGCCGGCGGTGGACGCCGCCAGGAGTCCGTGGCGGCCGGACTGGCGGCCCTGGCGACCGGGCCCGCGCCGACTGCGGGGGCCGCGCCGACTGCCAGGCCCGCGCCGACTGCGGGGGCCGCGCCGACTGCCAGGCCCGCGCCGACTGCGGGGGCCGCGCCGACTGCGGGGGCCGCGCCGACTGCCGGGCCCGCGCCGACTGCCGGGCCCGCGCCGACTGCGGCGCTCGATCCCATCGTCCTGGTGCACGACGCTGCCCGCCCGCTTGTGACCGCGGCGCTGGTTGCCGCCGTGGCTCAGGCCGTCGCCGACCATGGCGCCGCCATCCCGGTGCTGCCGGTGGCCGAAACGCTCAAGCGGCTGGCAGGCGATCTAATCGCCTCGACAGTCGACCGCACCGACGTAGTCACGGCTCAAACCCCGCAGGGCGCCCGGCGCAGTCTTTTCGAGCGGGCCTACGAGCAATATCCGCCGTTCGGTCCGGAAACATGGACCGATGAGGCCGCTCTGCTGGAGGCCTGTAGAATCCCTGTCCACGCCGTAGCCGGCGAAGCCACCAATCTCAAGGTCACCGTGCCAGCAGATCTCGCGCGCGCCAGAGCCATTCTCGAAAGTCATCCGGACATTCCCGGGCCCAGCGGACTTGGGCGAGTCGGGCTGGGCATGGACAGTCACTCCTTCGGACCGGGCGAGCCACTCGCCTTGGGCGGGCTGCAGATAGACGGCGCCCCGAGGCTGGTCGGTCATTCGAACGGTGACGTGGCCCTCCACGCCGTTGCGGACGCGTTGCTCGGAGCCGCCGGCCTGGGCGATCTTGGCCGCCTCTTCCCAGCGGACTCCAGCACTCCCCATGGCATCGACAGCCGCGTCCTTCTGAGTACGGTCGCCCAGCGGCTCCGGAGCGCGGGCTGGCGGCCGTCGAACGTCGACGTGACCATCGTCGCGGCCCGCCCCAAGCTGGCCGCGCTGCTACCGAGAATGGCCGTCGAGATTGCCGCCGTCCTCGGCGTCGAACCGGACGCGGTCAACGTCAAAGCTTCCAGCGGAAACCTGAGCGGGCCCGAAGGCGCCGGCCGCTCGATATCGGCGAATGCGATTGCCTGGATCGTGCCGATCGGCTCGGGGCGCGCGGCCGCGGATGACGACGGGAGAGGGGAATGACGATCCGGCTGCACGACACCCTGGTTGGTGCCGACCGCGAGCTAATCCCGCTCGAGCCCGGTCATGTTCGCATCTACAGCTGCGGTCCGACCGTTTACGGCCCGGCCCACGTCGGCAACTTCCGGTCGTTCCTGTTCGCCGATCTGCTGGTTCGTTACCTGCGATATCGCGGCCTGAAGGTCACGTGGGTGATGAACGTGACCGACGTTGACGACAAGATCATCAAAGGCGCACGGGCCGAGGGCATCTCCATCGGCGAGATTGCGGAGCGCTATCTGGCGCTGTTTCTGTCCGACATGGCCACGCTGGGCGTGACTCCGCCGGACGTGATGCCGCGCGCGACCGAGCACGTTCCTCAGATGGTTCAACTCGTCTCGAGGCTTCTCGGGACCGGCCACGCCTACAAGACGAACGATGGCTCGATCTTCTTCCGCATTGCCTCGTGGCCGGACTACGGTCGCCTGGCCAGGCTCGACCCTCAGGGTATGCGGGTCGGCGAGCGGGTCGAGGCCGACGAATATGGAAAGGACGACGTCCGCGACTTTGCTCTGTGGAAGGGGCCAAAGCCGGAGGAGCCGAGCTGGAGCACTGTCATCGGGCCGGGCCGCCCGGGCTGGCACATCGAATGCTCGGCCATGAGCATGGAGTACCTGGGCGAGTCGTTCGACATCCACACCGGCGGCGTGGACCTGATCTTCCCGCATCATCAGGACGAAATGGCCCAGAGCGAGGCGGCCACCGGCAAGACGTTCGTGGCCTACTGGCTCCATTGCGCGCACCTCCAGATGGGCGGCCAGAAGATGGCCAAGTCGACCGGCAACATCGCCCGCGTTGCCGACGTACTGGCGCGAGGGACTTCGCCGCGGGCCTTGCGCCTGGCACTGATCTCCGCCCATTACCGCGTCCCGCTGTCCTTCGCCGACGATTCGCTGCAGGCGGCGAGCTCGGCCGTCGACCGACTGGACGCGCTGCTCGCCGCGCTGGCGACCTACCGCGCCGATTGCCCGGACGACGCGACGCTCGCCGCCCTCTTCGACAAAACTCGGACGGCATTCGAGGCGGCGCTGGACGACGACCTAAACGTCTCGCCTGCGCTGGCAGCACTCTTCGATCTGGTTCGCGAGCTGAACAGGCGCACAGATGCGCGGGCGATTTCGACTGCGGACGCCGGTCGCGCTGTTGCGTTTCTGCGGGATCTCGACCGGGTGCTGGGGGTAACTGCGGTGGCCGAAGAGCTGGAGCCGGAACTGCACAAACTCCTGGCTGAGCGTGAAGCCGCCCGGTCCGCACGCGATTGGGCCGCCTCCGATCAGTTGCGGGTTACCCTTGCGGAGCGAGGTCTCCTCGTTGAGGACACGCGCGATGGTCAGCGATGGCGTCGGGCTGAGTGAAATGGGAGAGAAGTGACAGACGATCAGAGGCACAAGCCCGGCGACAAGTTTGGCCACGGCGACCGGCATTCCGGCAAGCCGGGTCCGGGGAAATGGCATGGTAAGCCCCAGGGTGACCGCCCGGCCGGTGACCGTCCGGGCGGCCCGCGCCCTGGCGGATTCGCGGGAGGCCCGCGTCCTTACGAGCCCCGCCCTGGCGGTTTCTCTGGCGCCCCGCGCCCGTTCAGCCCGCGTCCGGGCGGCCCTCGCCCCGGCGGATTCGCGGGAGGCCCGCGTCCTTATGCGCCGCACCCCGACGCGCCGCGCTATGACGAGCCTCGCCAGGACGCGCCGCGCTATGACGCCCCGCGCCCCGGCGGGTTCTCGGGCGGTCCGCGCCCGTTCAGCCCCCGCCCGTTCAGCCCCAGACCGTTCAGCCCCCGCCCCGCCGCCCCACGCCCCGCTGCCCCGCGCCCCGCTGCCCCACGCCCCGCTGCCCCGCGCTTTGACGGCCCCGATCCAGATAACGCCCCGCGCTTTGACGGCCCGCGTTCCGAAGGCCAGTCGCCGCAAGGTCCGAGCGTAGGCGGCTTCGGTGGTCCTCGCCCGTTCAGCCCCCGCCCGTTCAGCCCGCGCCCAGGCGGTCCACGTCCTGGCGGCTTCTCGGGTGGTCCGCGCCCGTTCACACCGCGCCCGGGCGGTCCGCAGCCTGGCGGTCCCCGTCCTGGCGGCTTCGGTGGTCCTCGCCCGTTCACACCGCGCCCGTTCACACCGCGCCCGTTCACACCGCGCCCGTTCACACCGCGCCCGCAGGATGAGGTGCCCGAAGGCGGTCAGCCCCCGCGCGACGCGGCGCCCCGCAACGGCGACGCGGCGCCCCGCAATCAATCGCAGCCATACCCGGCTCCGCGGCCCCAGAGGTCAGGTTTCGGGTTCGGCGGACGCCAGGAGGCGCCCAGCCCAGGCGATGCACCTGAGGCGTTCGATGGCGCGTCAGGCGTGTCCGAGGCGTTCGGCGAGCCGTTCGATCGCGAAGTCGGCACGCCGTCCTCGGAACCGACCGCCGACAATTCGGGCGACGTCACAGCTCCCGAACCCAGCCAGTCATTCGACTCCCCGGAGTCGTCCGAGGCCACGCAGCCGCTCCCGCCGCCCGGGCCGGCCCAGACTAACGAGCAGAGGTTCGTCCCGCGCCCGCCTCGGCAGGACTTCCGTCGCAACGGCCCGGGTTTCGTGCCGGGTCGCCGACCCTACGGACCCCCAGGCGCCTCATCGGCGTTCCGGCCGCGTCCCCAGGTCACGCCATCGGCCGAGGGCCTGATGGGTGAGAACGAGGAGCTGATCGCCGGACGTCACCCGGTGGAAGAGGCCTTCGTCGCGCGACGCAAGGCGCACCGCCTGCTTGTGGTCCCGCAGCGCCGCTTGGCCCTTGAGAAGCTGGTGCTGCACGCCACCAACCTGCGCATTCCAATCATCGAGGTCGAAGGCGGCACGCTGACTTCGCTGGCCGGTTTCGATGGTCACCAGGGAATCGCCCTGGTTACGGACAAGCGACAGTTCGCCACTGTGGACGATCTTTTGGCCCGAGCAATCGAGCGCAAGGAGCCGGCCTTCGTCCTGGTGCTCGACTCGCTCGAGGATCCGCAGAACTTCGGCACGCTGCTGCGTACGGCCGAGGCCGCCGGCGTCCACGGCGTGATCTACCCCACTCACCGCCAGGCGCCGCTCTCGGCGGCCGCGATCAAGGCGTCGGCCGGGGCCGTTGAGCATCTGCTGCTCGTTCCAGTGGACGACTTGCCGGACGCTCTGGCGGGTCTACACGTGCGAGGCCTGAGGGTGATCGGCACGGACGCTGACGCGCCCCTGACGGCCCGCCAGACTGACTTGCGCGGCCCGGTGGTCATCGTTGTTGGCAGCGAAGGTCAGGGCCTCGGTCCTGCGGTGCGGCGCCGCTGCGACGCCGTGGTGAGGATCCCGATGCGCGGCCACGTCGAATCGCTCAATGCAGCGGTTGCCGGATCGATTCTCTTGTACGAGGCATCGAGTCAGCGGGGTGGTGATCGGACATTGCTCCCGTCGGAACCCACGACGCAGGTCGATGCGATCTCGTACGAGGGTCTGGTGGACGAGCCGGCCGAGCCAACTGAGGCCGAGCCGAACAAGGCCGAGATTGCGCCCGAGGTGATGCCTGAGATGTCGGAATCCCAGGCGGCCCAACTCGAGCCGGCGAAGGCCGAAGTCGAGCCGGAGACGGCCGAGTCCGACTCCGCCCCTGCTGAGCCGCAGCCGTCGGACAAGCCCGCTCCCAGGAAGCGAGCCAAAGCGGCAGCCAAGGCGGAAGCCAGCGAAGCCGCCCCGGCAACGCACGACGCCCCGACAACTCACGACGCCCCGGCACCGCACGACGAGCTCCTTCCGGGCGGCCCCGCTGTCTCGCCTTCGGGCGACCTTAGCTCGGGCGATTAGTCGTGAGGTCCACCTTGCGGCGGTGGCTTGCGAGGCACATAACCAAGGCCCGTGCGGTCGCGAGCCGGCCATTCTGGGTCGTGCTTGACCGCCAAGGGGGCCAGCCCATATCATTCCCGGGCGCCTAGGGGTCTTAGCGTCAGCATGCCCGAGCGCCCGCCGACGTAGCTCAATTGGTAGAGCAGCGGTTTTGTAAACCGCCGGTTCCGGGTTCGAGTCCCGTCGTCGGCTCCAACTGAACAACGTCAGCCTTTGCTGGGAACCCGCCGCATCGACTGGCACGTTTCGTGGGTAGGTTGAGCAGGTGGTGAGCTCAGCTGACTGTAAATCAGCCGCCTTCGGCTGTAGAGGTTCGATTCCTCTCCTGCCCACCACCTCAACGGAGTTATATTCGAATCTCTCGGTCTTGGGCCCTCATAGCTCAGCTGGCAGAGCGCGTCCTTGGTAAGGACGAGGTCATCGGTTCAAGTCCGATTGAGGGCTCCATTCCCGCTTAGCGGCATGGGCCGCCCCAGATGGAGAAAACGCGCACGTGGCGAAGAAGAAGTTCGAGCGGACTAAGCCGCACGTCAACATCGGCACCATCGGCCATATCGACCATGGCAAGACGACGCTCACCGCAGCGATCACCAAGTACCTCGCCCTAAAGGGTGGGGCGGAGTTCCGCGCCTTCG
>JANYJG010000215.1 GCA_025358515.1 Chloroflexota bacterium | reverse complement strand
CGCGACTCGGCGAATGGCCGAGATAAACGCCGCTTACCATGAGCTTCGCGACCCGGAGCGGCGACGGGTCCACCGCGATCAAGCGGCGCGGAACGGCTCGGTGGGCGGCTCCCCGGCCGGGTCCAAGGCCGGCTCTGCGGCCGGGTCCAGCGCCGCGTCGGCTGCGGCCGCCGCCAGCGCGAGACGCCGCCCGCCGTCGGAGCCCGGCTGGCCCCTCGGCCGATCAAGCCGGCCCGTCACGGCCCGTATAGACACGAGTGCGCTCCTGCGGCCGTGCAACGCCACTCTCATTTCTCACGAACGCAGCCCGCTTCCGGGGCTTCCGCCGCGTCCACGGGTGTCCGAGGATCGTGAACCTCCGCGCGCCTCCGACCCGACCGGCCCAACCTATCGCCACCCCGGCCCGAATATGGATTCGGAGTTGCCACCGCTCGCCTCGGCCCTCGACGCGCCGGTCGGCTTCGGGAAGTTCGCCGGCTTGACCCTGGGCGACGTAGCTGACCTTGAGCCTTCCTACGTCGATTGGATCGTACGGACGATCAATCGTGACCCCGAGCTGCTGCTGGCGGCCCGGGTTGTGCTGCGGTACCTCGAACGCTCTGGCTCCGTCCGCCGCCAGCGCCTCGATACGGCCGTTCCGCGGAGCCGCGACTTCTGATCGGCCAGACTCGAGAACGGCCCGCTCGGCAAGCCGAAAGGACCGTTCCCTTTGTCGTGGCCGCCGATTCGAAGGCCCAGGTTGGCCGACATTCCGTGGTTGCTCGGGTCGTAGTCGAGGCTTGCGACTTCCTGGTGCGAACGCCCGCTCGCCTATAGTGCGGAGATCGCGCTGGCCTCAGCTCGTATCCGACGCCCCAGGCGCCTTCGTTTACCTGTAATCGGCGGCCACCTCCACCCTACAGCCGGGGATAATTGCGGCAATGGCCATACGGGGATGGCGACGACAGCCCGTAAGTCAGGCGCGTGTGCGCACCACCGGCCAAGGTGGCGGCGTCGGGTTACCATCGCGGCATGTACTTCGATGGACTCTCATTCCTGGAAGAAGAGCGTGAGGCCTGGCTGCCGTTTGAGGCTCTGCTCGAGCTGACCGACGAGCAGCTGGAGCGGCCGATCGATGGCGCCCATGGCTGGCGAGGCCGCGACCTCATGGCGCACATGGGTGTCTGGGTCGGGTGGTGGCGCGCCATCGCAGAGGAGCTCGCGATCGGCCCCACCAGTTCCACTCGGGACCGCCTGTCGGAGATACAGCGCGACTGGGAGAAACAGGGTGACGCTCTGAACGGCCGATACCAGGCCGAGTGGGCGGCCCTGCCGATGGAAGAACTGCGGCGGCGCTTCTCGATCTTGCCCGGCGAGCTGCGCGGATACCTCACGGTGGTTCCCGAGACGCGCTGGCTTAAGAACGCGGACAACCTCAAGTCGCTGCTGGGCAACACGACGGAGCACTACGCGGAACACGAGCCGGATCTGCGAGCCATCCTGGCCGCGGCAGGAAACTGAGGCCGACATGGCAAGCGACCACGGACCCAACGGCAAGAGTCAGGTACCCAGCGCGCTGGATGCGGTCGATCGGCTGGCCGACGAACTGGACGAGATCGAGACGGCACCCGTTGACGGCGGCGTCGCCTACGTCCGCGGCGGATTCGTTTTCGCCGTACGTGAGGGTTCGCGATTGAGCTTCCGCTTGCTTCCCGAGGTCGTGGAGGCAGCCTTGCGTACGCCCGATACCTCCACCTCGCAACGCGGCCTCGACTGGGTCGCCCTGAACCCGGTCGCTCAGGATCCGTTCGTGCTGGATCGGGCTCTGGCCTGGTTCGAAAGCGCCTGGCGGCTCGCCGGCGGTTCGCCGGAGGGACCACACCAAATCCACTAGCCGCGCCAACAGTGGCCTCGCCGTCGTTAAAACACGACCCCGGCCTGAGGGGGTAGGCCGGGGTCGTAAGGGAACGGAACCGAGGGGGTGGTTCCGCTTTGGTATTCGCTTTGGTGAGCCGGTCGATTAGCTCGGCTTGATCGTAGCGTACTCGGAAAGCCCGAAACGCGCCTCGAACTGTTCAGCCGATGCGGCCCCTACAACAGCCATCGGCGGCTGGCCGGGGCGGAAGAAAGCGATGGTCGGCAGAGTCATGATCTGGAGTGCCTGCGAGACCGCGGGATTCGCGTCCACATCCATCTTGACGACATCGATGGAACCGGCGTATTTGTCAGCCAACCGCTCAAGCTCCGGGGCGACCATTCGACACGGTCCGCACCACGTCGCCCAGAAGTCGACGATGACCGGTCGCTCGGCATTGAGAACGACCTCTTCGAACGTCTCGTCCGTGATTTGTCTGACTTCGGCCATCTGGCTGATGGTCCTTTCTGCCTAAACGGCGTCGTCCGGAACTGATGATCTCAGCCGGCGATAGATTGGAGCAGCCGACACGCGTCGAGGATTCTAGGATCCGCTATGCGGTAGTAGATCGCGTTGCCGTCCCGCCTGGTCAGGACGAGGCCTGAGTTACGCAGAACCGCGAGATGCTGGCTCATATTGGGGACGTGGCAGCCGACCCGGTCGGACAGCTCGCGCACCGAAAGCTCGCAGTCGGCAAGCGACTGGAGGACACACAGACGTTTCGGGTCGGAAAGGGCTTTGGCCAATGCCGCCGAGCGCCGCCGGGTGGCTTCCAGATCTACCGTGTCGAGCATGCGGGTACTCTACAACAGGTTGCGCAATCACGCAAGTAAGAAGGATGCCCAATCTGGCTGGGGCGGCGCACGGAGGTCGCTCCCATGCACGCCGGCGGCGCCGAACTGTACGCTAATCGGTAGGATTGCCGTCATGGACGAAACCGACGCTACTTCCGGTCGTGGCGAGGGCGGTGGCGGGAGTGGCAGCAAGGCGCGTGAATTGAAGGGCCAGGCTCGGCCGGCGGGGGCCGGGAACGTTCTGGAGCCCGCAAGCATCACCCTGGACGGAACCGGCTTGACGCTTCAGGTGGGCACGGGTCGGCCGATTCGGGCCGGCTATCGCGACCTGAGCCTGATCGCCATCGCGCAGTCCAAGGCGCTGCTGGTCATGGGCGACGGTCCGGACACCATGCGCTGGATGCTTGAGCAGTTCGGCAACCGTCTCGGCCCCCTGGTCCGCGATTTGCGCGAGCGGCGCTTCAAGCAGCGTCTGTCCGATGGCCTTGTAAAGGTTCCCGACGACGTCGCCGAGCTTGTCGAGTTCGACTGGCAGCCAACCGCCGATCCGATGGGTCCCGGATCCGATGGGCCGGCAGCGGCGGTCGGGGGTGTGGGGCAGCTTGCGATCCACGATTGGGGGTTCGTCGTGAGCCCGATCGATGAGCGGACGGCGTGGATCAACTACCGCCGCGCGTCGATGGTCAAGGTCACGCGACCGGCCGCCGGCGATGTGGTGATAGACGGCGAACCCGGCAGGCTGACCCTCCGCGGTCTCGGTCAGGCCTCGACCCGGCTCCACGACACTCTCCAGAGGCTCCGCGACGGCGCCTTCGCCGACGCGGCCGGACTCGTTGAGCAGCTCATGCCCGACGCCCCGTTCGGGGTGCGGCAAAAGGCCTCGGAGGTCCTCGTCGACGGTCGGCCAACCCGCCCTGAGGTGTTCGGCGACGCTGGCTGGCCGATCATCGAAACCGCGGTCCTGGGCGACCCAACCTTCGCCGACAGCTACCAATCGCTGTGCACCTCCGCCGGGACCGGGGCGCCCCGATGGGTGGCGATGTCGCCTGAGGACCCGGGCGGAACGAACCCCAAGATCTGGTTCCTGGTCGCGCTGTCCGGCAATCTGGTTGCGTTGGAGCTGGTGACCGTCGGCGCCCATGCCACTTACTTTTTCCGGGTCATGCCCCGGGCGCAGTACAAAGGTGAGTCCCCCGACAAGCTGGGCGTGTTCGCGCAACAGGCCGTGCGCGACGTCTCCAAGGCCCTGGTCGACTGCCGCTTTCTACGCGAGCCGATGGCCCTACCGGCCGATCAACTGCGGCTGCCCAAGTATCTGCGCTACCGACTGGCGCTGGCGGTTCTGCCGACACTGGCAGCCGCGCGGGCGCGGTTCGTCGCCCGGGTCGTACATCGGGATCCGGCCAGTTGGTCCGCGGCGGTCGCGGACCTGATTGGCTGGCACGCCGGTGCGAAGGGCGAGGCAACCGAGTGGCCCGGTCGCGCGGCACAGGAGGCGGAAGTCTCCGAGGCCGGCGACGACGATGGAGAGCAGGCCCAGCGTTCCTCCCCGCCCGGTCCGCCCGGTCCGCCCGGTCCGCCCGGCCCTGACGCCGACGGCGACGGTGACAACGGCGCCGCGGCCAGCGGCAAATCCAAGCCCTCCGGCACCCCAGGCTAACCAGGAGCGGACGATGCCAACGTTCAAACACCCGTGCCCGTACTGCGACAAGCTCATCGACCGAGCGGTTGCGGCCTGCCCATACTGCGGCGTTGCCGAGCCGTTCAGCCCCAAACGCTGCCAGGTTTGCCGCAAAATCGTCGAGGACCCGGCGTGGGTGGTCTGCCCGTCGTGCGGGGCCTCGCTAACGGTGATCGTGACTCAGACCGGAGCTGCGGGAACGGCCGCTGGAGCCACGACCGCCCCGGCGCCCGCCCAAACGCCGACGCCCGCGCCCGCCCCGCTGCCGACGCCCGCTCCCGTCGCCGCGACTGCGTCGGGCGGCAAGTGTTCCGGTTGCGGCACACCGCTCCCCGCCGGAGCTCGTTTCTGCGCCGTCTGCGGGACGACGGCCGGCTAGGGCCGCGAGCGGCTACGCGATCTTGCCGCCGCAGTTGCCGCAGAAGCGGGTACCGGGAGCGATTTCGTTGCCGCACTGGGGGCACTTGGCGACGCCGAGTGGCGTGCCGCAGTTGCCGCAGAACTTTTCGCTACCGATCGGCTTGCCGCAGCTGGGGCATTCAGTCGCGCGTGCGCTAACGTCGCCCGAGAAGACAGTCTGGGTGCGCATGGTGTCGCGCATTTGCCCAAGTTCGACCGACGAGCGCTCGGCCTCCATCTCCACGGCGAGGTTCGGGGCGCAACTCACGCACAGTCCGCGCTGGGCGTTGAAGCAGGTCTCGTCGACCCAGTTGTTGCATCGCACGCAGCGGTGGAACAGGGGCATGATTTCGTTGGAGGCCTTCTCGAGGGCCTTATCCCGGGCGCCGCGATCGGTGATGTTGTGGGCTGCGTCGGCCGCGTTGCGCGCTCCCCAGAGCCCGCCGATGAAGCTGCTCGCGCCGCCGAGGATCGATGCCCCTGTGCCGAGAAGGTTCTTCTGATATTCGCTTCTATAGCCGCTGTTGCATACCTCGCAGCGGAATTCGAACTGGTAGCCCTGGTCGCTCGAGAGATCCTGGTAGTTGCTCGTGAACGGCGTGAAGCCCGGCATTCGACCCACTCCCGGTGGCGGCCGCGAGGGCGGCCTTGGCTGTGACGGTTAGGGTCGAATGTTAGCGCCACCGGGCAGGTGCCGGGAGCCGTACGAGTGGCCCGCGGACCTCTTTAGGGCGTGTCGGCGGGCACCGCGATATCGGCCACCTTTGCCCGAACGTGGAGCGTCACGCCATCGCCGTGGCCCGTCCCGCTTGCGTCGGGAAACACCGTCCACTCGCTGGCTCTCAACGAGAGTTCGCTCCATCTGCCTCCTGCTCTGCAGCGTCGTAACGCCGCGTCTTTGCCTCTCACCTATATCGATGCTCGCGCAAGGCCTGCGGTTGCATTGGGCGCCATACTTTCCCGATGACCGAACACATAGTCCCTCTCGAGCGATTCGTTGATGCGCGGCGGGTTCTGGTTGGTCGGATCAACCACACGCCCATTCTTACCTCCACGACGGCCGGCCGGGTCCTGGACGCGCGCGGCATTCGCGTCGGCGACGGACGCATCTACGCCAAGGCCGAGCACCTCCAGAAGACCGGCGCCTTCAAGATCCGCGGCGCCCTAAACAAGATGGAGGCGCTAACCCAGCGCGAGCGCAAGGCGGGTGTGATCACGCTTTCGGCTGGGAATCACGCCCAGGGTGTGGCCCTGGCGGCTCACCAGGCCGGCGTCCACGCCGTGGTCATGATGCCCTCCGGTGCCGTGCGTTCCAAGGTGGACGCGAGTCGCGGCTATGGGGCCGAGGTCATTCTCTTTGGCGAGCACGTTGGGGAGACGTGGGCCCGCATGGAGGAGGTTCAGGCCGAGCGACGTCTGACGTTCGTGCCGCCGTTCGACGATCCATACGTCATCGCGGGGCAGGGGACCGTAGGTCTGGAGATCCTCATCGACATGCCCGACGTGGATGTCGTGGTCGCGGGCATCGGTGGCGGGGCGCTGTGCACCGGCATCGCGGCCGCCATCAAGGAGACAAAGCCGGGGACGCGTGTCTATGGCGTGGAGCCGGTCGGCTCGAACTCGATGACTCTTGCCTTGGAGCGCAACGAGATCGTGCGTATTCAGCCCGATTCCGTGGCCGACGGCCTGGGCTCGCCGTTTGCCGGCGAGTGGACCCTGGCGATGGCAAAGCACTACCTTGACGGTGTCGTGCTGCTGGACGACCCCTCGATCCTGGCTGGGACGCGCTTCGCCTTGGAACGAATGAAGCAGCTGGTGGAGCCGGCCGGTGCCGCGGCTCTGGCGGCCGTGCTCTTCGGTCAGATCCCGATCAACGAGGGCGAGAGGGTATGCGTCGTCTTCAGCGGCGGCAACGTGGAGGTGGATCGCCTAGGCGAGTTGCTGGCGGGCGCCGCACCGCTGGAGATTCCGGCCCCTGTCGTCTAGCTCGGTCTGCGTCGGAATCATCGTCGGGCCAGCGGTAACTGACCATCCCGTGGACGCCCAGTTCCGCGGGCATCACATCACTGCGGCCGAGTCAAGTAGTTCGCCGGTCCCGGCATCGAGAATCATTTGGCCGGCAACGGCCGGATCGTTGATGCCGGCGAAATAGATGACCCAGCAGAGGCGAAGGGGAAGGCTCGAGTCCGCCGAGTCGGACGGCCTCCACCATGCGAGTTTGGCGAGAATGATCTTTGGCGCAGGCTGCGCTGCGTGCGCATTGAACGCGGCCGTAGCCTGGGCAAGGGTCTGCACCTTCGCGGGCTTTGGGGCAGGAGGTAGCGGGAGTGCCTCATAGGAGACAAACGCGCCATAGTCCCCGAGAATCAGCCTGGTTCCGCCGTTGAGGACCGGGACGCCGTCGATGATTCGCTGCCAGTAGGTTGTCCAGCGGCCGTTGTCGAGGAATAGCTGGCTCATGTCGCCGAACTTCACGCCCAATGAGGTCAGGATCGCCCGGCCACGGTTATCGACCGCGGCTTCGCCCAGGTTACCGGCCGTCCCGACCGGAGTGCTCGCAGCATCATTCTGAACCCGGGTGAGGAGCTTGGTTTCGTCCCAGCAGAATTCCCACGCCTCAACCTGCACGGCCGTCTTGCACGTGGCGCTGACATCGTGGCGCACCAAGGCTGTGGTTCCGGCAATTCCGCCGAGCGCGGCGATGATCTTGCGGGCCGCAGTCACCGCCGTCTGATCGGCTGGCGAGTGGGTGGGTTTGGGCGTCAGTGATGGCGTGATGCTCGCGGTCGTCGAGGGCGCGGTCGAAACGCTTGCCGACCCTGACGCCGGCGTCGTGGACGCACTTGCGGAAGCGGAGGTATGCACAGTCGAGCATCCGGCCAGGCCTGCCGCCAGCAGCAGCCCAGCCATTACCTGCCAAGAAGTCGCTTTCATCATTTCCCCTCATGACTCCGATGCACTTTCCGCGGCAATCGGCTAATCCTGGGACGCTCCTATCGTCCAAGTTGCGACGGGGCGTTGGCCGGCCGTCTTAGTCCACGCCGAGGTCGTGGAGGCGCGATTCCTCGATGCCCATGTGATGCGCCAGTTCGTGGACGACCGTCACCCAGACCTCGTGCTCGAGCTCGGCCGAATCGAGGAAGTCTTCCAGTAGGGCGCTGCGAAAGAGCGTGATCTTGTTCGGCAGGGCGGCCCAATCGGCGCCCCAATCCGTACGCGGGACGCCCTCGTACAGCCCGTATAACCCTTCATCCGGGCGTAAGCCACTTTCCCGCAGCTGGCGCGGAGACGGCTCATCCTCGATCACGATGGCCACTTCGGCAAGGGCGCGGGCGAACGGATCCGGAATCGAATCCAGGGCCCGACCCACCAGTTCATCGAAACGGTCCGTGCCTCGATTGGCTGGCAGGCGGCGCCTGCGTGAGCTTCCCCGAAGTCGTTTGGACATGTTCGTATGCTACGGTTTCAATGTCCCGAAAGTGCGCAGGAGTCTCGATGCCCACCGACAAACCCGGACCGATCGACCGTATCGACCTCGAAACCTACGTTCGAAAGATGGTCGATGAGATCGAGAGCGACGACGACTCGTCCTACGAAGCCATCCCGACCGAGGCCGATCGCACGGGCGCCCCGAATGACCCCGGGCCGATCGACGCCCAGGCCGGGCGCGTCGATCATCCAGTTGAGGCTGCCGTCCGCGAGATTCTGCGGGTGATCGGCGAGGATCCCAGCCGCGAGGGCCTGCTTCGGACGCCGGAGCGGATGCACAAGATGTGGCTCGAACTCACCTGCGGCTACCACGTGGATCCCGATCGCCTAATCAACAACGCGGTATTCGACGTCGGCTACAGTGAGATGGTTGTGGTCAAGGCGATCCCGTTCTACTCGCTGTGCGAGCACCATATGCTGCCGTTCTTCGGCCGGGTTTCCGTCGGTTATCTGCCCCGCGGTCGCGTTATCGGCCTCTCAAAGATCCCACGCGTCGTGGAGATGTATGCGCGGCGGCTCCAGGTCCAGGAGCGGATGACCCAGCAGATCGCCGACTTCCTACAGACGCGCCTCAACCCCTATGGCGTGGGCGTGGTCGTCGAGGCGGAGCACCTGTGCCTGGCCATGCGGGGCGTACAAAAGGGCGGCGCCGCAATGGTCACGAGCAGCGTCTTGGGCGCGTTCCGATCGTCCAAGGAGACCCGGGACGAGTTCATGGCCCATCTCGAACGAGCCCTGCCCAGAGCGTGATCGTTGCGCGCCCTGGACGCAACACCGAAAGGGATGAAATGACTAACGAGGACAAGTCGACTGACACCACCGAGCCGCAGGTGCCGGCCCCGGATAAGCATGAGCCCCATTCCTTCGAGCCCATCCCTGACCAGCCGATCGTGTATCCGCAGACGGGAATCGCCTTCCAGCAGGGATTGCCCGGCCAGGGCACGGGCCTGGGGAACTCACATACGTCAAAGTGCATGCTGTGCGGCCAGATGCAGAGCGACCCGATCCACATCCCTGCCGACACCGAAGTGGCTGAACGCTGGCCGGTTTGAGCGCGCGCTGAGCCCAAGGGACGCCCCCGAAGCAATCCGCGGGCCCGCTATCATGCGAGGCATGACTGATCGACCAATCAAGGTTCTAATCGCCAAACCTGGGCTCGACGGACACGATCGCGGCGCCAAGGTTCTCGCCCGCGGCCTTCGGGATGAGGGCTTCGAGGTCGTCTACACGGGCCTCCGCCAGACGCCCGATATGATCGTTACGGCCGCGCTCCAGGAGGATGTCGACGTCGTGGGACTGTCCATTCTGTCCGGCGCCCATATGACTCTGCTGCCCAAAATCTGCGCGTTGATGCGCGAACGCGGCATGGACGACGTGCTCGTCACCGCCGGCGGCATCATTCCGGATCAGGACGTGCCCGACCTCAAGCGGGCGGGTGTCGCCGCGGTCTTCGGCCCCGGCACGACGATCGCTCAGGTCGCCGACTTCCTGCGCGCCAACGTCAGGCCGCGGGACTAGCGCGACCAGCGTGAGCGACAAGCGCCCGCCCGGCGCGCCCGAGAGGGCCAATACCGCGGTCGGCGAGAGGGCCGACGCTCTATGCGACGCCGCCCTGGCGGGCGATCGGCGGTCACTGGCGAGGCTGCTGACGGCGGTCGAGAACCGAACACCGCTGGCCGAAGCCGCTCTCAGGCGCCTCTATCCGATGGCCGGCCGGGCCCAGCTCATAGGCATCACGGGGCCGCCCGGAGCGGGCAAGAGCACGCTCGTGGCCGCGCTCATCGCGGAGCTACGTCGCGCCGACCGACCCGTGGCCGTCGTCGCGGTTGATCCCTCCAGCCCCATAACCGGCGGGGCCGTCCTGGGGGATCGGGTCCGGATGCAGGCCTACGCCGCAGATCCGGACGTCTTCATCCGATCGATGGCCTCGCGCGGGCACTCGGGCGGCCTCTCGTCCGCAACGACCGCTGCTGCCGCGGTCTTCGACGCCGTGGGCTTCGACGTGGTCCTGATCGAGACGGTCGGCACGGGCCAGAGCGAGGTCGAGGTTGCAGCGACCGCCGACACGACTGTCGTCGTGGAGGCGCCCGAAATGGGTGACGAGATCCAGGCGATCAAGGCTGGTCTACTGGAGGTCGCGGACCTGATCGTGGTCAACAAGGGCGATAAGCCGGGCGCGCACCGCACCGCGGGACAGCTCCGCGCCATGCTCACCGGAGCCACTCCCCGCGGGGCCCGCCTAGGATGGCCGACGCCCAAGGAGCCGGAGATCCTGGTCGCCACGGCCGCAACCGGCGAAGGCGTGGCTGAGCTTCTGGCGGCCATCGATCGCCACCGCAACACGACGCGGGGCTCGGACGGTGATGCGGTACGCATCGTTCGGGCCGAGGCTCAGGTCTGGGCTGTACTGTCCGACCGGCTGCACGAGCAACTGCGTCTCATAGAGGGTCCGATGGACGGTGCCGCCCAGGGTGCGTTGGCTGGCACTGAGACGCCGGCCGGCGAACTGATTCGCGCCGTGGCCGCTCACCAGCTCGATCCATACGCGGCTGCCGATTGCTTACTTGCCCTCTTCATGGGCCGGGGCTCGCTACTCGACTGAGGGCACCGCGTTGGCCGCGAGAACCTCGCGCACGATACGAATCACGGCTTCGATGTCGAAGGGCTTGGCCAGGAGTCTGATGCCGCGCTGCGTTGCGAAGCCGCTCAGATCGGGGTTCAGAACGTCGCCGCTCATGAAGATGGCCAACGGGGCCACCTCGGGACGAAGCTCCACGGCGGCCTCGTAGAACTCGGTGCCGCTCATGCCGGCCATGCGGTGGTCGATCAGCATGACGTCGAAGTTGCCTATGCTCCGGATGCCCTCCCAGGCCGCGGCTCCGTCCTCGTACGGGAGGACATCCATGCCGGCGGCCCTGAGCGCCTTGCGCAGGAAGGCGCGAATCGACGGTTCGTCGTCCAGGACGAGGATGCGCGGCCGGCGAACCTCGGCTCCCGGAGCCAGCGGGGCCGCGGGCGGGACCGGCGCCGCGGAGCTGCTCGTGCCTTCGGGTGCTAGCCCGACCCCTTGCGCGGAGTGGTCTGAACTCTTGGCGTCGGCCGGATCTGCCGTCGCCGCCACGACGACTGAACTTGGCTCCGCCTGCTGGCTCGTGACCACCGAGCCGACTTCGCCGGTGAGACCCCCCCCGGGGGTGCGGTTGTCGGTCAAGCGGGCGCTGACCGGTAGCTCGAGCACGAAGGAGCTACCGACGCCGCCCGGGCCCGGCTCGTACCAGAGGTGACCGTCATGGGCGGCGATGATGCCGAATGAGACGGAAAGGCCAAGGCCGGTGCCCTCACCAGGCTGCTTGGTTGTGAAGAATGGGTCGAAGAGCCGTCCTCGCGCCGACTCGGGAACGCCAGGGCCGTCGTCGCGGATCGTGATGCGAACCCGTCGATCGTCCTCCTGGCGCTCGATCCGAACCACGCCCGGCAGCGCAAATCGAGTCTTGACCAGGGAGGCCGAAACCCAGAGGTGCGCCGGCTTCTTGCGGTCGCGCGTCCGCATTGCTTGAATGGCGTTGATCGTAAGGTTGAGCAGAACCTGCTGCAGCTGGGCTCGGTCAAGGTCCACTTCCGGGAGCGTTTCCGGAATCGCAATGTCGACCTGGATCTGGCTGGCATTTAGGGCGTACGACTGGAGCTCCAGTACGCTCTGGACCAGGGTGCGGATACTCGTGCGGCAGCGTTCCGGCGGCCTTGCCCGGGCGAAGTCGAGCAGATTCTGGACGATGCGGCGGGTCCGGTCTGCTTCCTGCACCAGCAGTCCGGCATCGTGCTTCATATCTTCGGGCAACCGCTCGTCGCTCCGAATCAGCTGGCTGAAGGCGATGATTGCCGCCAGTGGGTTGTTGAGCTCGTGGGCCACACCGGAGACGAGCTGGCCGATGGCCTCCATCTTCTGGGCCTGCAGAAGCTCGCGCGTCAGACGATCCTGGTCGGAAAGGTCGCGGACCAGATGTAGGAAACGCCGCTGCCCACCAAGTTCCACGACGCGGACCTCGACCTCGAGCGGGAACTCGCTGCCGTCCGCCCGGCGTCCTCTGTCCTTGAACGTGCCCCGGCCCTGCGCCCACACGATCTGGCGGCGGCGGGCCATTTCGCGCTCGTCGGCGGAGATCATCTGGCCGAAATAGCGGCCCAGGACCTCGCCCCGGTTGACCCGGTACAGCCGAACGGCGGCCTCGTTGGCGTCCAAGACCGTTCCATCCAGGGCTGAGACGAGCAATGCGTCCGGCGACTCCTCGAAGAGCGTCCGATACCGCTCCTCTGACGAGACCAGCCGCTCGCGCAGTCGGAAGTTGGCGAGGGCAATGCCCGCGATGCGGGCCACGGAGTCAAGCGCGGACTCGTCCAGCGGCAGGGAGGCCGCAATTTGATCGAAGAAGCACAGCAGTGTCCCAGCCAGCTCCTCGCCGGTCCGGATGGGGATCGCGGCGAAGGAGTGGAAGCCCGTGGCTCGGGCCAGCGGCAGGACTCGTTCGTTGACCTGGTCGGCCACGAAATCAGCCAGGATGCTGTTGCCGCCGGAGAGTAGGAGGCTGCCGCCGGGTGCATCTTTGGCTGGCACGCCCTTCAGCCACAGGCGGAACGCGCCCGTTTCGCCCGCCACGGCGTGGGTCTCGAAATGGTGGCCGGGCTCGATCAGAAGGTAGGAAACGCCGCACGCCCCCAGGGCTTCGCGGACCAGGCTGACTGTTCGATGGGCCAACTCTTCGAATGAGCTTGCCTGCTCGCCGATGCGAGTCAGTTCATCGAGAGTGTCGAGTCTGTGCCCCAACGCGCGCTGTGCGGCGGCACGGTGCACCAACTCCGAGCGGAGACGGAAGTTGGCGAGAGAGATGCTGCAGATGCGGGCGATAGGCTCGAGGAAGTGGACGTCGAATTGCTCAGCGCGGGCCGACCCATGCCACTCGAGGTTGAGAACCCCGGCCAGACGATCGGCGACCCGAAGCGGCAGAACGGCCTGGGCCACGCCATCCGTGTCACTCGTGGAG
>JANYJG010000214.1 GCA_025358515.1 Chloroflexota bacterium | reverse complement strand
GGCGAGCAGACGCATCGCGAAGTCGTAACGCATGCTTGGGGTACGCTCGGCGCTTTCCCGCCACGACCTCACGGCCATACGTCCCGCGGCCAGTCTTGAGTCGACAAGCGCCGATGTCGCAATGTCCTGGTCTTGGACGACTCTCCGGAACGCCCAGGCAGCCTCGAGAAACTCAGGGAGCCACGGTCCGCTGGAGCCCAGACGGATGCCGTGCGTAAGTCGGGCTAGGCGCTCTATCCGTGTCTCGCGAGAGGCCTTCTCGAGTCGAGCCCGGTTGAGCGCCTGCTCTGCGAGGTTGACGGTCATTTCGGGTTCGTCGGGTGCCTCTGGGTCCGCAGGTAGACCGTCGAGGACTTCAAGCACGAGGGGGAGACGCAACAGACGGTCTAGCAAAGCAGCGCGTGCGACGCCAGCCTTGGCAAGCTCGCCTTGGGTGGTCGGTTCGACGCGCGTCCAGACGGGGGTTTCTGGTAGCCCCTGGCCCTCGATCCCGCTCATGTGACCCTCGCGAAAGTTGGGCTCACCGCCGACGCTGCGGGAAATCTTAGGACACGGCCAGCCGCCGGGCCGCGGCTCTGTGCGCCTTGTGGGTCGGGACGCCTGCGGCAGCTCCCTCGCTGGCTCGCTCACCGTCGTCCGGCTTCGGCGTGTGCCTCAGAGTGGAGCCCGACCCGAACGCACCCTAGCAGTGGCCGCTTATCTGGCGCTTATCTGAGGGTGCGTCAACTCGAGGGTGGCGACGCTTGCGGGCCACCTCTAGACTGTGCCCTACGACCGCTCGCCTCGGGGGAGCCGGTCCCGTAGGCTCCCGTCGCCCTCCCCCCTGGGTGGCGGGAGCCTCTTCTTTCTCCTCCACTAGACCCCGATCGCCTCCGCGACGTCGCGCCAGGTCAGATCCTCCTGACCCTCCAGTCGCCGCAGATAGACGCTCGTGACCGCAAGGGAGCTGTGGTCTAGGAACTGACTCACCGACTCGATCGACTCCCCGGCATCTCGCCGCAGCTTTGCCGCGGTATGCCGCAAGACGTGGATGCCGGTCGGGGCCATGCCGGCAAGCTGCAGGTATCGGCGGAAGCGGGCGTAGAACGTGCCGCTGGTGACTCCCTCCACTCGTGCCGCGGCTTGCCAGAGCGACTCAGCGGGAGCCATCGTCGCCAGTTCCTTGCCGGCATCGGCAAGGGTGGCGCAGATGGCCTCGTAGGCGGGGTGGGGGAGTTCCCGCCGACCACGCTTGCCGCCCTTGCCTCGGTAGGAGTAGAAGCAGGTCTCGCCTTCGACGCCGAGGTCCCCGGCTCGCAGGCCAATGACCTCGGCTCGACGCCTGCCGGTCAGGACGAGGGTTAGCAGGATCGCCCGGTCGCGCCGGCCAGCCGTGGTGTCCGGCACTACGTCGAGGAGCCGGCGCACCTCATCGGCACTGTATCCACGAGCGACCGACTGGACGGCTCGTGGGCGCTCCACGGCGTCACAGGGGTTGGAGGCGGCGAGACCCATCCGGATGAGGAAGCGGAAGTAGGAGGACAGGCAGGCGATGCGCGCGCCCACTGTGGTGGACGAGGGTGTTCGGCCAGAGCGGCCGATGCCGTGGACCCACCCCAGGACGTCCGCCGGCTTGACCCTCTCGGGAGTCAAGCTGCGCTCGGCGAAGAAGGGCCACAGCATCCGGCTGTATGACTCGACCGTGCGTCGGGAGCCTGAGCGGTTGCCCTTCTCGACGAGGAAGGCATACAGAGCCTGGTCCCAGGCGTATGGGTCTCCACTGGTAAGGGCCGGGAGTGGCTGAGCGGTCATGGTGCGCCTCGGGTGCGGAGTGGTCACCCACATGACTCACTCAGCCGCGTCGAGAAAGCAACACCATGACCACGTCGTGCCGGATGCGGCGCCAGGCCCTGGGTCAGGCGGTTCAAGGAGTCGGGCGAGACCATCGGGGTCATCGCTCACGTCGGCCAGCCGGCCCTGACGCTCCAGGCTGGCAGCCGTGGCGTGATGTCGCCCGAAGTGGGCGGCGCCGTGGCGAGAGGACCAGGAGGTCCGCCGCAACGCCACTACGGGGCAACGCGGCGCCCGGTGCAACCGAGAGTACGCCTACACTCAGGCTTGGTCGGCGAGTTCTGGTGTGCCAGACCGACCGCCGCATCTAGGAGAACGTCATGGCCAGAAAGAAGGACAAGAAGGCGCAGAAGGACAAGAAGGCGCAGTCCGCGAAGAGCGTCCCGGCCGCAGTCTGGCACGGAGAGCTATGAAGATCGAGCCAGGTCCGTGGCGTGAGGTCGGCGAGGTTCGTCTCGGACACTACAGCAAGCTCCTGATGCCAGATCCGGGACATGGGCCTGGCATCTACCGCTTCCACCTCACGTGGGGCGATTCGCCGAGCTTATACAGCGGCGAGAGCGAAGACATGAGCCGACGGTTCGGGCAGTATCGGAACCCCGAACCCAGCCAGCGAACGAATGTCCGCATGAACGAGCGGATGCGGGCGGTTATCGCGGCGGGTGGCATCGTGGAG
>JANYJG010000186.1 GCA_025358515.1 Chloroflexota bacterium | reverse complement strand
TCATCGAGGTAGTACTTCGTGTAGACGTTCCATGCTGAGGATGTTCCATCCGGCGTCAGGAGCGGGCTGCTTCTTGTCTTCTTGTAGATGAGCAGGTGCTTCTTCGCCAGGTACGACTCGTAGCTCCACCGCCAAACGCGGTCAGCGTCGGTCTGCGGCTTGATGAAGGCTGCGTCGACGAGGAGTTCTGGAAAGACGTTGCCTGGCGGTATCGCCAGAGATCCGTCCGGGCATTCCACCCAGTAACGCTGGTTCGGACGTGGATCAAGGGCGGCCTGGTAGAGCCCGACTGTCGCGTAGCTGCCTCGTTCATCGGTGTCCTTGAACTTGGCCATGTAGTCGGAGTCGACCTCGTCCATCAGCGGAGATAGGCACACCGAGTCCTTGGCGTACACGACCACATAGTCCTTTGAGGGCGCGAAGTGCATGCCCTTGTTGGAGGTCTTCTTGGACACGCGGGCAACGCATGCCAGTAGGTGCTCCTCCCCGAACACCGAATCTCCCAGAGCGCGCAGTCCTGGCAGTTCGGTGTCGTCGATCGAGATGAAGATCACCCCGTCCTCGCGCAGGAGGTCCCGCGCTAGGTACAGGCGCGGGTACGAGGATGTCCCGCTCGTCGTGGAATTTCGTGTAGGGTCGGGTCTCCAGTTGGCTGATGATAGCGGTCAGTTGGTGGCGCTCACCTCGCTCTCGATGTGAAGCTCTCGCTTGAGCGCCGCGGCCAGGAGCGGCAGCTCGCGATAGCCCTGAACGCGGCGGAACTGGGCTTGCGCTGCGAGCATGCCGGCGGCGGCCCAGCGAAGGGCCATCTCGCCAGACTCCCAGTTCTTCACCCGGCGGGCGTGGTCCTTGACGATGTCGATCATCGACTCCATGGGGTTGGTGGACTCGAGCGTTCTCCTAAGACTGCCGGCCACGCCCAGACGCGTCAGGGTGAGCGTGTCGGTGAGCCCTTCGCGCAGCGATGCCGCGGCACCGGGCCGATCATGGGCGAGACCTTTGGCGATAGCCCGCAGAGCTGCCTCGGCCTTGTCCGGATCCGGCTCGACCCAGGCCGCCCGGAGTCGGCGTTCGATGAGCGGGCGTTCGATCTCGGGCAGGTGCTCGAGAACGTTGCGCTCCTTGTGGCGATGGCAGCAGTGGACCGCAACGCCCTTGCCGAAGAAGGTGCGGATCGCCGCTCCGATGGCACTGCCGCCGTCGACGACCAAGAGGACGCCCTCGCTCACATCGAGACCGCGATCGCGCAGATCCGCGAGAAGCGCGTTCACGACCGTGGAGTTCTCGGTCGTGCCCTCGACCACGCCCAGCGGCACCTTGTGGCCGGCGGCATCGATCCCGAGCGCGCCGACGAGAAGGTGATCGCCCATGTGAAAGCCGTCGAGCATGAGGACGAGGTAGCGCCGGTCGTCGAGTCGCCGGCTCAACAGTTCGGCCAGGCGCTCTGCCGTGGCGGCAAGGAAGCGCCTCGACACCGCGGCATGACTGGTCGAGATGGCCTGCTCATCGATCGCCTCGCCAACAGGCTCCAGTCCGACCGGGTAGTTCCGAGTCGAGAGGCCCGCGAGCATGCGGGCCACGATGCCGTCGGCGAGCAGATCGCTCGTCTTCGCGGTCTCGTAAGTCGCGAGCGGCAGCTCGGCTGCTCCGTCGGCGCTTCGAACCCGCGGCCGCGTGACTCGGAGTCGGCGTCCTCCCAGGGTGACCGTGCCGGCTTCGCTGCCATGCCGATAGGCGGATCGATCGGGCAGGTGGCGGCCGCGCTGCCCGACCAGCATCCCGACCTCGGCCTCCATGAGCTCGTCGAAGACCTCAAGGCCGATGGCCGTGGACGCGGCGAGGAGTCCTTCGCGCAGATGGGTAGCGAAGGTCGCGAGATGCCCGTCGAGCCTTTCGGTCAACTGGCTCGGCAGCGGGTGGACAAGACGGCGAGGTCTTCGGGGGCGCTTCTCAGAGCGGGGCCGGACGTGGGACGATGGCATGGGTTCCTCCAGTTCGACTTTCCGGGTCTCCCAAAGCGTGACACCTCACGCTCGGGGCTGGAGGACCCTCCCCTCAACTCAAATTCCACGGAACTCGGGACAACCTCCACGACGCAGCCATGGTGTGCGGAGAACGGGCCTAGATCGAAGGGATCAAGCTTCCTCACGCTCATTGATGGTTTGCCCGGTCCGGGCCGGCCAGCTCGTGCTGCGCCGGGGGCGTCTCGGCTGGCGCTTTTCGGTCTAGCGCGGCCCGCCCAGTTCCATACCGGGCCCATCGTCGGGGCGCGCCACGAAGCCCAGGCGCTCGTAGAAGCTGCGCTTGCCGCGGGCGCTGAAGAGCTGGACCTGGAGCATGCCCACCTCCTGGCACCGGGCGACCAGCCTTTTCATGATCTCCGTCCCGATGCCGTTGCCGCGCATCTCCGGCATGACGATCACGTTCACGATCAAAGCGTGCAGGACCCCGTCGGAGAGCACGAGGCCGGTGCCCACGACCTGGCCGCCACGACGTGCGCAGACCGCGTACCAGGCGTGGGGTAACGTCGCGGCCAGCCGATCGGCAGTCACCTCCAAGGCCTCGGTCCAGCCGCTCGACCGAAAGAGGCGCTCGAACTCCTGAGCCGTCGGCAGTTCGGCCCGATACTCGATCGCGAGGTTGTTCAGGCTCATCCGGGGTCGCCCCTCCAATTCAATCGAGCCGGCCGCCAACCGATCGTCTAGCCGCTGTTGCCTGGCCTGCGATCGGGAGATTCTAGCCGCCGCGCGGAGAGGCGCTTGGGGTGGGGTCCTGTCGCTATTCAGCCATAGGGTCGGCGCCGGGCGCGAGTGGTCCTCCCGCCGCGCTTGCTCGACGCCGCCCGAGTTACCGACGCGCGATGGTACGCTGGCCAGGACGACGATAACCTTGATTGGCGCCGGAGGCGCCCCTTGGCGCGGAGGTTGACGTGCCCGTTCGCAGATCGGCCGTCCAATCTATAGGGCAACGCCTGGGGCTCCTTCG
>JANYJG010000180.1 GCA_025358515.1 Chloroflexota bacterium | reverse complement strand
GGAAGTAAGCCAGGAAATGGTCCGAGCCCATCGGCACGTCCCAGCGGAATTCCAGGGCCCAGGCGATGATCGACTCGCCCAGATGAGCCGTCGGCGGACCTAGCTCCGGCGCCGGAACCATGAACGGCGCCTCCCAATTCTCGCCCGGCGCAAGTTTGGCCGGCACGGCCGGTTCCAGGAACGCGTCCGTCACGGTATGCCTTGCGGGCCGAAACCTCCTGCGTGGCGGTGAGCCGGATCCGTCCGGTGATGCCCTCGCCGACCATGGCCGGATGGTCGAGCACGATCTCGCCGGCGACCGGGCCGTCGCTCGGCCGGAGCAGTTCCTCGGCGGTGACCGAGTGGAGTGGGTGGCTGCCCTGCGGGCCCGCCAGTCGGGGACCGTCCAGTGCGTCGAACGGGGACGGGGCCGATCCGGTGTGGCCGCCCAGGAACCCAAGCTTGAAGTTCATCGGAACCTGAACCTCCGACGTGATGGGTCGAGCAGATCCAATGGTATAGGCGCAGCGGCTCGGGTTTGAGCCCGGAGTGCCCCGCCGCTCGGCGCCGCCCGGCGCCGTCCGCGGCTCACCCCTTGGATCGCGATGCCGTCCCCGGAAGCGACCCAGCTTGGTCGGGGGATCATGTCCATATCGTCCCGATCGTTGGGGCGCACACGGGCGGACGGGTGATGGATCGTTTCGACTTCCTTGTTATCGGCGCCGGTGCGGCCGGCGAAGCTGCCACCCATGCGGCCCTGGAGCGCGGCAAAAGCGTGGCCGTCGTGGAGCGCGAGTTGTTCGGCGGATCGTGCCCGTATTGGGCGTGTATTCCGTCCAAGTCGCTCCTGCATGCCGCGGCCGAGTATCGCCACGGCACGTACCCGTGGACTCGGGCATCGGACCGCCGCGACTACATGATCAACCGCGAACACCGCGACTGGCCTGACGATTCCGCTGCCGCCGGCCGTCTGGAGAGCGCGGGCGCAACCATCATCCGAGGCACGGCTCGCATCGTGGCCGCCGGGGTCGTTGAGGTTCAGGCCGCCAACAGCACCTCGCTCCGCCGTCTGGAGGCCGCCAACATCATCGTCGCCACCGGCTCCACATCCACGATGCCGCCGATTCCAGGTCTGGTCGAAACGAATCCCTGGACCAGTCGCGAGGCCACCTCGACCCGTGATTTGCCTCGCAGCCTGGTTGTCCTGGGCGGCGGCGCGAGTGGCGTCGAACTCGCGTCGGTCTTTGCCCGGTTTGGCGTCGAGACTGCGTTGGTCCATTCCCACGAGCGCCTGTTGGAGAAGGACCACGCCCGCAACTCCGAGGCGGTCGAACGGATATTGCGCGACGACGGCGTGGAACTGCGCCTGGGGGCTCGGGCGACCAGTGTTCGGCCGCACGGCGGGGACCAGGACGCTCATGTCGTCCAGCTGAGCGACGGTGGCGAAGTTGAGGGTCACCAGATCATGGTCGCCCTGGGCCGATCGTTCGATCTGGACGGCCTGGGCCTCGAAACGGTTGGGGTGGACCCGAAGGCGCTGCCGCGGGATGGTCGGCTGCGAATCGCCGACGGCCTCTACATGATCGGCGACCCGGCCGGTCCGGAGATGTTCACCCACGTCTCGCATTACCAGGGTGGCCTGGCGGTTCGGATGGCCCTCGGCGAGGACGTGGCGCCCGACTACCGGGCAATTCCGCGTGCGATCTATCTGGAGCCGGAGGTCGCTTCGGTAGGCGTCGACATCGTCCAGGCTCGCGCGGCCGGGGCGGACGCCTTCGAACTCGTGGCCGACTTTGCGACCTCAGCCCGAGGCTATGCGCTCGAGGCTGCCTTTGGACATCTGGCCATCGTCGTGGATCGTCCGTCGCAGACCATCATCGGCGCGTCCGTGGTAGCCCCGGACGCCTCGGCCGCGATCCACGAGGTCGTGCTGGCTATCCAGGCACGCATCGCGATCCCCGTGCTCGAGGCCATGATCCATGCCTTCCCATCGACGTCGCGAGCGTTCAACGGCCTGTATTCCGATGCCCTGGCGCAACTGCATGGCGCGACCGCCACAGCTTAGAAACGAGGTGCGGGCAAGTCACCTCAGCGTGCGCTCCGCGTACGACTCCAGACGTTGCAGGGCTGCGGGCATGTTTGACCGCCCAAACCCGATCCGGAAGTGGTTGCCCCGATCGTCGAAAGTAGTCCCGGGTAGGAGCAACACACCGGTATCGCGGACCAGGTCCTCCACGAACCGGTCCACCGGCACGTCCGCGATCAACCGCGGAAAGCCGACGCTTCCGCCGCGCGGCCGAACCCACTCGAACACGCCGCGCCAGCGCGAGAAAAAAGCGTCCAGCAGCGGCAGGTTCGCCTCTATGATGCCGCGGTTCCGGGTTAGGACGCGGTCCTTGGCCCGCAGCGCGATCAGAGCCAGGACCTCGCTGGGCGCGGAGTTGCAGATAGTTGTGTAGTCCTTGAATGCTGCCACGCGAGCAATCAGGTCGCGGTCGCGTGACGCCACCCAGCCGATCCGCAGCCCGGCCAGGGCGAACGACTTGGACATCACGCCGATGCTGACGCCGCGTTCCAGGGCATCCGCCGCGGCTGGGAGACGATCGGCCGGATCGAATTCAAGGAAGCGGTAGACCTCGTCGACGATCAGCCGCGCGCCGGACTCAGCCGCAATCGCCACGAGTCGGTCGAAGGTAGATCGGTCACTCAGGGATCCGGTCGGGTTGTGCGGCTCATTGATCAGAATCAGCCGCGTGTTTGGCCGGAGAGCGGCTCGCACTTCGTCGACCTCCAGGCGCCAGCCGTTCGACTCGCGCAGCTCGACGCGGGATAGTTCCGCGCCTGCCGCCCGGGCCGCCTCCGCCAACGCCTGATACGCGGGCCGAACCACCACGGCGTGGTCGCCGGGACCGAGCAGGACGTTGTGCAGGGCGAAAATGGCCTCCTCGGCTCCGGAGAAGACCAAGACGTCGTCCGCGGAGACGTGCTCGTACAGGGAGGCGATCTCGGCTCGCAGCGCTGGATCGCCGGGCGACTGGGTGTATCCCAGCGTTAGGCCGTCCCAGCGCCGCCGGCCGTCCTCATCCGCCAGGTCCAGCAGGTCGCGCAGGGCCCAGCCTTCGACGTCGGAGGCGCACAGCAGCATCTCGGCGGCGAATTCCCAGCGGGCAAAGAACCGCTCCAGGGCAAAGTCGGTCAGGCGCATTTGAACCTCCAGACGGTGCCCGCACCGAAGGGTCGCCGCTTCAGAGTTGACTCCCTATTTGATGACTAATTCGCCCGTTGCCTCCACCGCGCCGGCGTGGTGGGCCGTGAACTTGTAGTCACCCGCTGGGAAGGTGTTCAAGTCGGTCGGGTCGAAGACGCAACCGATGTCCTTCGTGTTGCCGACCGAATAGCTAACCGTCGGTATAAATGGCACGCCGTCCTTGACGATGTCCAATGTGACCGGCTGCGTGTCCATCTTGCTCTTGAAATCGATGACGAACCAGGCGTCCGAGCCCTTGTTGAGAGTCGTAATAGTGTTGCTGAACGTGCAGGAATCGCCGACGCTCGGCACCTTCGTCACGAATAGAATCTTTCCGCCCTGACCGGGCAGGAGCAGCGCAACGGCAACGGCTAGGCCGATTATCACGACCGCCACCACGCCGATGATGCCGAATCGCTTGCGGCGACTGCGAGTCGCCGGAGGAGGCGCGACGGCGCCCGCGGCCATTGCGCCGCCTGGGGCCCAGGGAACGCCCGGCTGAGGAGCAGGGTCGCCCGGCTGAGGAGCAGATTCGCCCGGGGCGCTTGTCCACTGAGCGCCCGCCCAGGGTGAGCCGGCCTGGGGCGTGTTGGGCGGCTGCGGAGCGCCGGCATCGGGCGTACCGTACGGGGCGGTTGCCCAAGGGGGCGGTGTGGGGGTCGGCTGGTTCGGGTCGTTCGGGTCCATTGCGGGAGCCTCCGAGTGGTGGTCCGTGGCGGTTCGCTTACGAGGGTACGGAGTCGGAGCATATCCGTAGCCAATGGTCTGCATACGACAATTTGGTTACCCGCGTCCCTCGACCGCTATTGGGTCCGGACAGCGCGACGCCATCTTGATCATCTGACCCACGCGCCGGGTAGTGCTACGTTCAGACCTCGACACCACCGCCGGCCGGAACGCGTCGGTCGGTTTCAGCCCAGGAGCTTGAGCAAATGACACCGTTCTTTGGCTTTCACATGCCCAACTTCACTTACCCGGGCGTCCCGGACAACCAGCTGTTCGATCGAGTAGTTGAGCAGGCTCAGGGGGCTGAAGCTGCCGGATTCGACCTCGTGACGGTCATGGACCACTTCTATCAGATTGGCGTGGTTGGGCCGGAGGAAGAGCCGATGTTGGAGGCGTACACGACGCTCGGTGCGCTGGCGACTCGGACCGATCGAGTGCTGCTCGGGACCATGGTCTCGGGAGTCACGTACCGCAACCCGGCCATGCTGGCCAAGATCGTCACCACGCTGGATGTGATATCCAAGGGCCGAGCGGTCCTGGGAATAGGCGCCGCCTGGAACGAATCCGAGCACTTGGGATACGGCTTCGACTTCCCACCGATTGGGCGTCGTCTCGATCGCCTGGAAGAGGCTCTGGCGGTCTGCCGGGCCATGCTGACTGAGGAACGCCCTAGCTTTGAGGGCCGCCACTACCGCGTTGAACGGGCCCTCAACCACCCGCGGCCGATTCAGCCGGATGGCCCGAAGATCCTGGTCGGCGGCGGTGGTGAGAAGCGCACGCTCAAGATCGCGGCCCGGTTCGCGGACATTACCAACTGGTTCGGCGACTTCGATGAAGCCACCCACAAACTGGGCATTCTGGATGCCCATTGCGAGGCGATAGGCCGGGACCCCGCCGAGATTCTGCGGACCGTGTCGGTGCCGCTCGTCGTCATCGAGTCGGAACGGGACCGGTCCACCGCGCTGGACAGGATTCCGGCCGACAGGCGCGCCACTTTCACCGTCGCCACTCCGGAGCAGGCCGCCGAGGTCCTGCACCGCTATGTCGAGGTCGGCTTCGGCGGCTTCATATTCCGCAATGCCGTCGCTCGCACGCCCGAGTCGATCGCCGTGCTTGGCACTCTGATCGGGCTGATGCGTGCAGGAGGAATGCCAGCATGACTGCAAACGTCGACCGGGTGAAGTTGAAGGCCAGGCTGACTCCGCTCCAATACGCCGTGACCCAGGAAGCCGACACCGAGCGTGCCTTCAGCGGCGCTTACTGGGACAATCACGACGCGGGCAGCTATCGCTGCGTCGTGTGCGGTGAGGTGCTGTTCGAGTCAACGCAGAAGTACGACTCGAATTGCGGCTGGCCCAGCTTCTTCGACGTCGTCAAGCAGGCTCGGGTCAAGACAAACCAGGACACGAGCTTCGGCATGGCCCGGACAGAGGTCGTGTGCGCCAATTGCGGCGCTCACTTGGGCCACATCTTCCCGGACGGTCCGAAGCCGACGGGCCTGCGCTACTGCATCAACTCGGCCTCACTCGATTTCGTGAAGCGCCCGGAGGAAACCATTGCAACCAGGTAGTCGCACCAGCGGAGGCCGGGCATGAGCGCCGACCCGATCATCGAAACGTCCGGCCTGCGCCGGACGTTCAAGGGCAAGGGCGGCCCCGTTGAGGCCGTCGCGGGCGTGGATCTGCGCGTTGAGGCGGGCGATATTTTCGGCTTCCTGGGACCCAATGGTGCCGGCAAGACAACCACACTGCGCATCCTGGCCACGCTCCTACCGCCGTCGGCCGGCACGGCCAAGGTCGCCGGCTTCGACGTGGCTCGCCACCCTTACGAAGTCCGCAAGCGCATCGGCTACGTGGCCCAGTCCGGCGGTTCGTACCGCGAGGCTACCGGCCGCGAGGAACTCGTGATCCAGGGCCGCCTATTCGGGATGGCCAAGGTTGATGCGGCCAAACGAGCCGTCGAGATCCTGACCGCCCTGGACCTACTTGATGCGGCCGATCGGACCTGCGGGACCTACTCCGGCGGCATGCGGCGACGCCTCAACATCGGCATCGGCATGGTCCACCGGCCCCCGCTGCTCTTCCTGGACGAGCCCACGACGGGTCTGGACCCGCAGGCTCGGGCGCGCTTGTGGGACGAGATCCGCAAGCTCCGCGACGGCGGCACTTCTGTCTTCTTGACAACCCACTACCTGGAGGAGGCGGACGCCCTGTGCGATCAGTTGGCGATTATCGACCACGGCCTGATCGTGGCCGAGGGTTCGCCGACCGAGCTCAAGCGTGAGATCGCGGGCGACGTCCTGACGATCGGCATGGATGGCCGCGGCCAGCAGGTCGTGGATTTGCTCTGCACCCAGCCTTTTGTCCGCGAGGCTGGCCTCGAAGACGGCATGGTGCGGCTGTACGTGGACAAGGGCGAGGAGGCGGTGCCGCAGGTGTTGCGCCTCCTGGACGCCCACGGCCTTGCGCCCACCACCATCAGCCTGCATCGACCCAGCCTTGACGACGTCTTCCTGAAGAAGACGGGCCGCAGCCTCCGCGAATCTGCGGCGTAGGAGAAACACCGGTGCGAACCATCCGAGACACCTGGCTCATCTATCAGCGGTCGCTCACGCTGAGTCTTCGCAACCCGGTTTGGGTGATCATGGGCATCATCCAGCCGATCCTGTACCTGCTCCTCTTCGGTCCGCTGCTGACGAATGTCGCCAAGATGCCCGGTTTCCCTGCCGGCGGGGCGTTCAACGTCTTCGTACCGGGAATTCTGGTGATGACCGCCCTGTTCGGTTCCGGCTTCGTCGGCTTTGGGCTATGCGACGAGCTCCGGGAGGGCGTCATCGAGCGGATGGTGGTCACGCCCATGAGCCGCATGGCGATGCTCCTCGGCCGTTCGCTACGGGACGTGTCGCTGCTGCTTGCGCAGGCGCTGCTACTGGTCGGGCTGTCCATCCCGTTCGGCTTGGAGCTCAACATCGGCGGCGTCGCGGTCGGGTTTGCCATGCTGGCTCTCGTCGGCCTGATGATATCGCCGGTTTCGTACACGCTGGCCTTGGTGCTCAAGAGCGAGGACTCGCTGGCGCCAGTCGTCAACGGTGTGACTCTGCCGTTGCTGCTCCTGTCGGGAGTGATGCTGCCGATGAGCCTGGCGCCGGACTGGCTGCAGACGCTGGCCAAGGTCAACCCGCTGTATCACACCGTGGCGGCTATGCGGGCCCTCTTCAACGCCAACTACGGCGACGGCGAGATCCTGGTGGGCCTCGTTCTGCTGCTGGTCCTGGCGGTGGTAACGATCATGTTCGGCGCCCGAACCTTTAGCCGCGTCGCTGCCTAGACGCCGGAGGAATCGGCACCTCGGGTAAACTCACGACTTCAGGACCCGCCACTCCGAGGACGCCCAATGAATCGAAGCCGACTCCGATTCCTGACCCTGCCGTTGGTCGCGATAATGCTGGCCGCATGCACCAGCGCCGCCGCTTCGCCGACGGTCGCGCCGACGGCAACGCCGACCGCCACGCCGACCGCCCCAGCTACCACCGCCGCGTCAGTCGCCCCCTCCCCAACCCCCAATGCCTGCGACAAGGCCAATCTGACCACGCTGGCCGCAGGCAAGCTCGCCATCGGCACGGACAACCCCGCCTACCCGCCCTACTTCGCGCCACCGGCTACCGGGGACGCTCCCAAGCCGTGGACGCTCGGCGACCCGAACAATGGTCAGGGCTTCGAGTCCGCGACCGCATACGCCGTCGCCGCCAAGCTCGGGTATGCCAACACGGACGTCACCTGGACCGTCGTTCCGTTCGACAACTCGTTCAAGCCGGGCGTCAAGGCGTTCGACCTGTACGTGGCCCAGGTCTCGTACTCGACGGACCGCGCTGCCGCCGTCGACATGTCCGATGGCTACTATTTCGTCGCCCAGGCCGTCGTGTCGCTCAAGACCAACGCCATCGCCGGCGCCAAGTCGATCGCCGATCTCAAGAAGTTCAAGTTCGGAGCCCAGCAGGCTACGACCGCTTACGACACCATCCAGAACGTGATCGCGCCTACGACTAGGACCTCGGTGTACAACTCAAACGACCTGGCGATCCAGGCTCTCAAGGCCAAGCAGGTTGACGGCCTCGTCGTCGATCTCCCGACGGCCTTCTACATCACGTCTGCGCAGCTGCCCGACAGCGTCATCGTCGGCCAGTTCCCGGTCGCGTCCGGGGCGAATGCCGAGCATTTCAGCATCGTCCTTGGCAAGGGCAGCTCCCTGACGTCGTGCGTCAATGGGGCCATCGCCGCGCTCAAGGTCGACGGCTCGCTGGCGAACATGACCAAGGAGTGGCTCTCCGACAAGGCGAGCGCTCCGGTCTTCGGCCAGTAGCAAACGGTTAGCAGCCCAGGCGGGTGAGTCTTCTGGGTGGCGGCCCGCTCGATTCCGGAGGCTTGACCAGTCTTCGGCCGAGCGGTCCTCCTCCTGCCCGCAGGCGCGTCGATGGCGCGGCCGTGAAGTCGACCGCGATCGCGATCGTCAGCAGCGTCGCCTTCTTCAGTCTGCTGGCGGTCGTTGTCGTCAACGCCCCCGGCTGGTCAGAAGTCAAGGCCCAGTACTTTAACTCCCACTGGTTCGATTACTCGCTGCCCCGGATCGCGGACGCCTTCACGATCAACGTCCAGCTCTTCTGTCTGGCCGAGGTCCTGATCCTCGTTTTGGCCCTGGTGCTGGCAGTCTTGCGCAGTCTCCCCGGGCCGGTCTTTTTCCCGGTGCGGCTGCTGGCAACCGTCTACACGGACGTGTTCCGGGCCATCCCGGGACTGCTGATCGTCTCGATCCTGGGCTTCGGTATTCCCGGCCTGGGAATCGCCGGCGTCCCGACGGATCCGTTCCTCTACGCGGTGATTGCCCTCACCCTCGTCTACTCGGCCTATGTCTCGGAGGTCTACCGGGCCGGCATCGAATCGATCCACCCCAGTCAGGAGGCGGCCGCTCGCTCACTGGGTCTGAGCCGCATCCAGGCGCTCCGGTACGTGATCCTGCCACAGGCGCTCCGGCGCGTGATCCCGCCGCTCCTCAACGACTTCATCGGGCTGCAGAAAGACACGATCCTCGTGTCCTACATCGGCGTGGTGGAAGCTTTCCGCGAGGCGTCGATCATCGAGGGCGGCAAGTTCAACTCCACTCCCTACATGGCCCTAGCCCTCATCTTCCTGGTGATAACGATTCCGCTGGCGCGCTTCACCGATTGGCTCGTAGTCCGCGATCGGCGCCGCTTCCTGGCGAACGCCCGATGAGCGCCGTGGTTAGCACGCAGGCCGCTGTCAAGGCGCCGCCCGCGCTCGAGATTTCGGGGCTGTGGAAGTCGTTTGGCGATCTCCGCGTGCTTCAGGGCATCGACCTGACGGTGGCCGAGCATGAGGTCGTCTGCCTCATCGGCTCGAGTGGGTCCGGCAAGTCCACGCTGCTCCGCTGCATCAACCTCCTCGATTCGATCGACGGCGGCCAAATCCGCGTAGAAGGCGAGGAGATCACCGCTCCCGGCGTGGACGTTAACCGGATCCGCCGCCGCATCGGCATCGTCTTCCAGTCGTTCAACCTCTTTCCGCATATGTCCGTGCTGGACAACGTGACTCTCGCGCCCCGCAAGGTGCTGAAGAGGCCGAAAGCCCAGGCTGTGGCCGATGCGACCGAACTGCTCGATCGTTTCGGCCTGGCGGACAAGCGCCTGGAGTATCCCGATCGACTGTCGGGCGGCCAGCAGCAGCGGGTGGCGATCGTCCGCGCTCTGGCGATGAAGCCGGACCTGCTGCTGCTCGACGAAATCACGAGCGCCCTGGATCCCGAGCTGGTGGCGGAGGTGCTGGACGTCATTCGCGAGCTTGCCAGGGGCGGCATGACGATGCTCATCGCCACCCACGAGATGGGCTTCGCCCGGGACATCGCCAGCCGGATTTGCTTCCTGGATCAGGGCACGGTCCTGGAGCAGGGAACCGCGGCGGACATCTTCAGCAACCCGCGTGAGCCCCGGACGCAGCAATTCCTGCAGCGGATCATCGAGGCGGGCCGGCTCTAGCGACTTCCGCCGCGCCGGCCGTGGTGGCGGGCATCGTGGCTCGGCTGCGCAACCGTGCTTCCGCTTATCTGGCAAGATTGGCCCATGAGTGCACAGATCGTGAAATGCCCGCCAGATCGTTGGGCCGAATTCATGTCCGTCGCAGAGCTGGTGTTCGGAGAGACGATCGGCCCGGAAGCCGTCGAGCGCTTCCGGCGCGTCTCGGACCTGGAACGCTTCTTCACCGCTTTGGATGATCGCGACCGCCTCGTCGCCACTTCCGGGGTGTTGTCGTTCCAACTGACGGTACCCGGCGGTGAGCTCCCGGCCGGCGGAGTGACCCTGGTCACAGTCCTGCCTTCGCATCGCCGCCAGGGCATGCTGCGGGCGATGATGCGGCGCATGCTTGACGATGTTCGCGAGCGCGGCGAGTCAGTTGCGATCCTGTGGGCTTCGGAGGGTCAGATCTATCAGCGGTTTGGGTATGGCCTGGCAACCTACTCGGTCAACCTCGAGGCGGACATGCGTGCCTCGGCCTACGCCAGGAGCTGGCCGCGCGAGGGCACGTTCCGACTCCTCACTCAGGAGGAGGCGGCCGGGGTGATCGCACCGATTTACGAAACGGCGCGAACACAGAGAGCCGGCTTCCTCTCCAGGACGGCCGCTTGGTGGGTCCGTATTGCCCAGGACGATGACACGAAGAAGGGCGGCGAAGCCAAGCGCATCGTCGTTTACGAGACCGCCGACGGAGCCGAGGCGTACGCGATCTACAAGGTCAAGTCCGAATGGAACGTGCGTGGCTCGACGAGCACCCTGATCGTGGACGAAGCCTTCGGGTCGACGCCGCGCGGAACCCTCGAGATCTGGCGCTACCTCCTGGACGTGGACCTGATGGTCACCCTCAAGACGTGGCACCTGCCCGCGGATCATCCGCTCTTCCTGCTGGCGGCCCAGCCCCGGCGACTGGGCGCGACGATCGGCGATGGCCTGTGGCTCCGGATCGTGGACATCGCGACTGCGCTGGAGGGCCGGACG
This sequence comes from Chloroflexota bacterium, assembly GCA_025358515.1. GTDB lineage: Bacteria > Chloroflexota > Limnocylindria > Limnocylindrales > CSP1-4 > Fen-1039. The sequence continues at coordinate 1,285 of JANYJG010000180.1, read as the reverse complement.
TACGGCCCGGGTGGCCTCGGCGATGGGGTCCTCACGTTTGAGTTGCGCGACGAATTCTGCCCGTGGAACGCCGGCCGTTGGCAGTTGGCCGTGACCGCCGGCTTGGCGACCGTGACTCGTTCGGACGCGGAGGCGGATCTGGCAATGGACGCTAACGACCTCGCCTCGCTCTACCTGGGCGGCTTCAGCGTGACGGCGCTGGCCGCTGCCGGGCGGGTCGTGGAACTGCGGAGCGGCGCACTGGCGGTCGGAGACGAGCTATTCACGACGGCGCTTGCGCCCTGGTGCCCGCAGGAATTCTAGTCGGGCGTCCGTTCAGGACTAGCTCAGTGCTCGAAGCGCACCGGCTGGTGATTGCCGGAGGGAGCGCAAACGTCGCAAAGAGTCAAGCCGTCTTCGATCAGGGCGGCTCGTCGGTGGCCCTGGCTGGCCTGAAGACTCACCGGGTGCTTGCACACAGAGCAGCGAGTTGGCTTCGCGTCCATGCGATTGCCTCGTATCGACATCCTGTCACCCACTGGCAAGGCTGGGGCAACTTTCGTTGCCTTGGCAGGCGGGGCGTTTGGTGGAGCGTATTAACGCTCTTACGCAAGGAGTCGGCCCGATGCTCGGATCCTCCGCCGTCGCCGCAACCCGAACGGGTCCTCCCGACCTACGTCGCTTGTCTACGACGAACTCCGGACGGCCTAAATTGTAATCGTCGCGGTTCGGCAATATCGCATGCCGGTACGATTCCGCGGGCAAAGGTCCCGTCCTGCGAGCTTTGGAGCCGAAATTTGTGCTGTTCCGAATCCCAGCGTGAATGTCGCACTTGTTGGACCTGGAACCGGCTGCGCGGCCACGGCGTCTAAGGGGCGTTCGACAATCGCCCCACGACTTCGATCCGAGGACCGATCCGATGAACCTCCGTCCTGCCTTTTCCAGATCCCGGGTGGCATTTGTAGCCGGGCTGTTCCTCGTGGCAGTGCTGTCCCTCGCCGTCGGCTGGACTGCCGGCAACGTGGCCGCCTCCAGCGCCAACCACACCTCGCCCTCCGCGGTACCGGTTGCCAACGTCCAGTACGCAAACCAGCCCAACATTGGCAGCGGTGTGAGCGGCGCAGGCGGTGGCAGCGCCGGCGGCGCGGGCGTGTCCGGCTCCTTTGCATACCCGATCCCCGGCTCCGGCGGCTCTCTCGGCGTGGCGCCGGAAGGGACGATTCTCACCGCCGGCACTGGCACGGCCGACATGAAGGCCGACGGCTCCGATAAAGCGGCCGCGCTCAACAAAGCCGCTGCCACGGCC
>JANYJG010000176.1 GCA_025358515.1 Chloroflexota bacterium | reverse complement strand
GACCTTCGCCTGCAGAAGCAGCGCCAGGCGATGGCCCTCTTCACCGGCGTGGCCGACGAGCTCATCGCGGCTGGGCTCCCCGTCGCCGTGCTCTCGGCCGGCGGTACCGGGACGTGGGAATGGACCGCATCCCATCCACGCCTTACCGAGGTTCAAGCCGGTACGTACGCGGTCATGGACATGTTTCACACCCACATGTCGCCTGGCTTCGAGCACTCGCTCACTGTCCAAGCCACGGTCATAAGCCGCCCGCCGGGCCGCCTCATCGTCGATGCCGGTAACAAATCGATGGGCGCTGGCGCCTTGGCAGCGATCGTGGGGTTGCCCTACGAGTCGCTCCGCTTCGACGAGGAACACGGCATCTTCAGCACCCCTGATGGGTCGCCCCTAAAGGTCGGCGATTCCGTGTCGCTTGTGCCCGGGTATTCGCCGGGCACCGTCAACTGGTACGACGCCTATCACGTCGTAGAAGACGACGTCGTTGTGGATATCTGGCCCGTAGTCCCTCGTGGGCCCGGCCACAACGGCCTGCTGGACGCTGAAGCCCGACGGCCATAACCGACCAGCTCATAGCGCATTCGCAGGAGGAGCAAGGTTGATGAGATTCGACGGCAAGGCTGCAGTGGTCACAGGAGCCGGTCGAGGCATCGGGCGCGCTACCGCAGAGTGCTTCGCCGAGGAGGGCGCGGGCGTCGTGCTCTTCGGGTGGCACGCGGACGTGTTGGAAGAGACCGCGGCTGCGATTCGGGCCAAGGGCGGACGCTGCGAAGTCGTCGTCGGCGACGTGGCCAAGCGCGAGGATGTGCAGCGTTCCATCCAGACGTGCTCCGAGAAGTTTGGCCGGCACGACTTCATGGTCGCCAACGCCGGGATCGCCGACTTTGTGCCGTTCCTCGATGGTACGGATGAGGCCTGGGAGCAGCAGATCGGGATCGACCTCAAGGGCACCTGGCTTTCGGTACAGGAGTCCGCGCGGCAGATGGTCAAGGAGGGGCACGGTGGGTCGATCGTGATCGTCTCCTCGACCAATGCCTTCCAGCCCGAGCAGGAGGGCGTCTTCTACAACACCTCCAAGAGTGGCCAAGTCGCGGTCATGCACACGGCGGCGATGGAGTTGGCCAAGTACGGCATCCGGGTCAACGGCATCGCCCCCGGGATCATCAACACGCGCCTGTCCTGGTTCGTGATCAATGACCCGGTTCAGTCAAAGATCTTCCTCGACCGCACACCGATGGGCCGGTTCGCAGAGCCCGTTGAGATCGCCAAGCCGATCCTCTACCTGTGTTCGGATGACGCCTCATTCCATACCGGCGATTTCATGGTCGTCGATGGCGGTTACTCGGTTGGTCTGCCGGTTCCGAACACACTGGACGAGCCGCTGGTTCCAGGCGGCGTGCGCTAGGCCGCCGGGCGACCGTGGAGGCTAGTCGATGAGTACAGAACGAATGCTTTCGAAGGTCAGCCTCGCCGAGTTCGACGAGATCTTCGAATCTGTCAAGAACTGGGGCAAGTGGGGTCCCGATGATCAGCTCGGAACCCTCAACTACATTACCCGGGACAAGGTCCGCCAGGCGGCGGGCCTGGTGAAGTCGGGCCGCCAGGTCTCGATGGAGATTCCCATCAACAAGATTGCCGGCCCAGACAATCCGAACCAGGCTTTCCATCACGTGACACAAAGTCACGATCTCGACATCGGCTCAAGTGGACTGACCTTCGCGCTGGACTTCCTGGGCATGTCCTGCCACGGCGACTGTCACACCCACGTCGACGCCCTTTGCCACATCGCCTACAAGGGCCTGACGTACAACGGCACGCCCGCCCTGAAGGTGATGACCAGCAAGGGCGCCACCACCCTCGATATCACCAATTACGGCAATGGGCTCGTCGGCCGTGGGGTCCTGCTGGACATCCCACGGTTGCGGGGCGTCAAGTGGCTCGAGCCCGGCGAAGCCGTCCGGCGTGAGGAGCTCGAGGCCGCCGAGAAGAGCCTCGGGCTCACTCTCGGCGAGGGCGACATTCTCGTCTTCCGCACCGGCCACCACCGCCGACGCCTGGAACTCGGCGCATGGAACAACGACCCGCCACCCGCTGGCAGCGGCAAGGCCGGGCTTCACGTCGACACCATTCCCTGGATGCACGAACGGCGCATCGCGGCGTTCCTGCCGGATGGGGATGGCGAGGCGGTGCCAAGCACTGTTGACGGCATGATCTATCCAATTCACCCGCTACAGATCGTGGCGATGGGCATGCTGGCTTCGGACAGCCTCCAGTTCGAAGACTTGGCCCGTGCCTGCGAGGAGGAAGGGCGCTGGGAGTTCATGGTCGTCGGTCTGCCACTGCGTATCCCTGGCGGAACCGGATCGCCCTGGAATCCCATCGCGATCTTCTGATGGCGAAGCCACGCAGGACCCGGCATGGACCGAGGGAGGAGGGCGCCTAGGCGCGACAAGAGCCTGTGACACCCGCGGTCGCGCTCGCGCCGGCCCGGAAGCCTATCTCAACGTCGACTCAGCCACAAAGACAAGGGAGAGGTTCCATATGGCCCAGTCTGCGGCGCCGGATATTTCCGTCGCTCAAACTGAATTGAAGGCGGGCGCGTTGCGCTTGCCGTCGATATTCATGCAGAGCCTGACGATGATCAGCCCGGGCATCGCCGCGCTCTTCTATACCCCGGTCGTTGTCGCTCAGGCCGGCCTCGCCGCACCGCTTGCCTACCCGATCGCCTTCATCATCGTCTTGCTGACCGCGGTCGTTCTGGCCGAGCTGGCTAAGGCCGTCCCTTCGGCCGGCGGCTACTACACCTATGTCGCGCGCGGTATCCATCCGCGAGCGGGCTTCCTGGTGTCGTGGCTCAACATCATCTATGCCCCGTTGGTTCTGGGAGCCGTCACGGTCTTCGCCGGCCAGGTCGTGTCCAATGCCCTGGGTTGGCCGGATTGGTTCCCGCTCGCCTTCATGGTTGTGACGGTAACCGGTGTAGCGGCCATCCAGTTTGTGGGCGTCCAAATCAGCGGCAAGACTCTAGTGGCCCTTGGCGGCATCGAGTTCATCGTCGTCCTTGCCCTGGGCCTGTGGGGCCTCGCCAATCCGGGCCCGGGTGGACTCAACCTCAAGTCCTTCGATCCGGGCAATGCCACCAGCACCTCTGGCCTCTTCCTGGCCGCCGTCTTCGCCATCCAGGCGTTTACCGGTTGGGAAGGTTCGGCACCGATGGCCGAGGAGACGGAGAACCCGCGGCGCAACATCCCTCGAGCTCTCATCGGCTCGGTCATCCTTTTCGGCATCTTCATCGTTGTGATGCAATGGGGAGTAATCGTCGGCTGGGGCACCGATAACTTCAAGGCCCTTGGCGCGGCCAGCACGCTGCCGGGTATCACCCTTGCGCAAAAGTTCTGGGGTGGTTTCTGGGGCATCCTGCTAGTCATGCTCGTCAGCTCGACAATAGCGGTCTCGATCGCCTGCGCCAACGTCTCCACCCGGATGTGGTATCGGATGGGCGCGGACGGCGCGTTCCCCAAGTGGTTCGCCAAGATCAACCCGACCCACAGGACCCCGGTCAACGCGATCCTGGCCCAGTTGGTTCTGGCGCTTGCGACGGGCTTCGGACTCACCTGGTTCGCATGGGTGACTACACCAGTCGCCGCCGGCTCGGCCATGACCGCCACGAGCGCATACCAGAACCAGTACTACATCGACGGCACCCTGATCGGTTTCGTCGTTCTGCTCATCTACTCCATGGGCAACCTCGCCGCGTTCATGCTCTACCGGCGCGAGCGCCGCAATGAGTTCAGCATCGTTCGCCACGTGGTGTTCCCGGTGCTCTCCACGCTGGGGATGCTGACCGTATTCCTGTTCGCGATTGGCTGGATCGGAGGCGACCCGCTGACAATCGGTGGCGGCACGTTCCCAGCCGCGCCTCTCAACTACGCCGTGTACTTCATCGGTATCTGGCTCGTGATCGGCGTTGTGCTCATTCTCGCGCTCAAGGCGACCGGCCACGAAGACTGGATTGCCAAGGCCGCGGAGGGAGCCGCCGAACGGCCTGCCACCGCGGATGAGATCAAGGAGATGGCCGGCGAGTGGTAATCGCCGCGCCCTGAACCTTTGACCAATACGAGCGGCGCCGACCGACAGGGAGGTGCCGCTCGTATTGGTCGGAGCCACGGCCGCAACCATGTTGGGAGCGGCTGCGGAGGAGGTGCACAGTGAGCGATGTAGGCCGTGTCGCGATCGTGACCGGCGGTGGAACTGGAATCGGTGCGGCTGCTGCCCGCCACCTTGCGCGGCAGGGAACGGGCGTTGCCATCATCGGCCGACGCGAAGACGTCCTCAAGAAGACGATCGCCGAGATCGAGGGCGTGGGCGGTCTTGCCATGGGTATTCAGGCAGATATGGCGGACCCGGAGGCACCCGACAGGATCGTAAACGCCGTCGTGGAACGTTGGGGCCGCATCGACGTCATCGTCAACTCCGCCGCGGTAATCAAGCATGCCCCGATGGGCCAGATCAAACGCGAAGTCATCGACGAGCACTACAACACGAACATTCGTGGCCCCATTCTGCTAATCCAGGCGGCTCTGCCGTGGCTGAAGAAGTCGGACAGTGGCGCGATCGTGAACATCTCGTCTTCGTCTGGCTCACTGTCCATTCCGACGCAGTCGATCTACGGCATGACCAAGGCCGCCCTGGAGTACCTGACCCGCTCCTACGCGGCCGAGCTAGCGCCATTCCACATCCGCGTCAATGACATTGCGCCTGGTCCTGTCGACACCCCGATCCATCTCTCGTGGGCGAGCGACGACATCGCCGGCGCCTACAAGCGAATGGCCGCCGAGGTGCCGCTCGGACGGATGGGCAATGCTGATGAGCTCGCGGCCTGGATCGGGCATCTGACGGATCCGGACGGAGCCTGGGTCACCGGTGTCGTGATCCCCGTCGACGGCGGGCAGACACTGTTCTAAAAAATACGAGAGGCACAGAGCCAGGATGAAAGTGGTCACGGCGGACGCTGCCGTAAAGCTGATTGAGCCCGGCGACA
>JANYJG010000144.1 GCA_025358515.1 Chloroflexota bacterium | reverse complement strand
GATCTTGGCGTGCTCAGGAGTAACGACGTCCATGATGACGCCGCCTTTGAGCATCTGCGCAAGGCCTTTCTTGGTGGCCCAGGTGGAGGTCTCGGCGGTCATTGCTGGTGTCCAATCCTTAGACTGCGGCGGGAGTGCGGGCCCGTGCTCCAATGCGGCAGCGACCCGCGCCACGCTCCACGATTATACCCGCACCACCCCGGACCCTAGCTTCACCAACCAGGCACGAGCCGCGCGCCGGATCGCGCGCCGGATCGCGCGCCGGTCTCGTGTCATCCTGGTGTCCACGCACGACAGGAGGGGCGCTCCCGATGACGACTACCGACGGTTATCTGACGCTGATACCCGGCTATTACGCCCTGCTACCGGCGATTCCGATAGCAATCTGTATCCTGCGACGATCGGCAGATGACCGATGGACGCTGCTGGCCATGCTTGCGCTGGTGCACGTGACGGCGGTAATCGCCTTGACCATCTTCCCGATCCCGATCGCCGGCCAGGACTTCTACCGCCATACCCGGGGCATGAGCGAAGACAACATCGTGCCGTTTGGGACGATCAGCTGGCAGCTCCAGCACTTGAGCCTGAACACGATCCGGCAGCTCTTCGGAAACGTCGTGGCGCTCGCGCCGCTCGGCATCTACGGCCCGGGCCTGTGGCCCGCACTACGCGACTGGCGCCGGTTCGTTCTACTTGCCGTGACCTTTGGCGTGGGCATCGAACTGTGCCAGTACGCTGGCTCGCTGATTGAAGGCTTCACCTATCGGGTGACGGATATCGACGACGCGATCATGAACGCGACCGGAGCCGTCGTGGCCTTCGCCGCCTGGCGCCTGATCCAACGGTCGGGCTGGACCGATCGATGGGGCTGGATCGAACTGCTCCGCGAACCCCTGCCAGGTCCGCCACGGTCCACTGCGAGCGAAGCGACGCGCTAGAGACCGCAACGGGCTAGATTCCGTGGCATGACGCCCGATTCCCTAACCGACCTCACCGCGGAGATCGTCTCCTGCCGGCGCTGCCCCCGCCTCGTGGCGTGGCGCGAAGAAGCGGCTGCCGACCCGCCGGCCCGCTTTGCGCTCGAGCAGTACTGGGCCCTGCCGCTGCCCGGCTGGGGCGACGCCGAGGCCCGCGTCCTGGTCGTGGGGCTTGCCCCGGCCGCACACGGAGGCAATCGAACTGGGCGCGTCTTCACCGGCGACAGCTCGGGCGACTTCCTCTTCGCCTCACTCCATCGAACCGGCTTCGCCAACCAGCCAACCTCGATTTCGCCGGACGATGGACTGGCGGTGAGAGGGCTCTACATCGCCGCCGTGGTTCGCTGCGCCCCGCCCGACAACAAGCCACTCCCCGACGAGCGGGATCGCTGCCTGCCGTACCTGGTCCGGGAGCTGCGGCTCCTCTCGGACGTCAGCGTAGTCGTGGCCCTGGGCGCGTTTGCCTGGGACGGTGCCCTGCGGGCCATCCGCGACCTTGGCCATCGCGCGCCGTCACGGCCGCGCTTCGGGCACCTGGAGGAAGCGCGTGTCGGACCTTACATGCTGCTTGGCTCGTACCACCCCAGCCAGCAGAACACGTTCACCCGCCGGCTAACGCCGCCCATGCTCGATGCGGTGATGGTTCGAGCTCGCGAACTCGCCGATCTCGACTGACGAACGGCCAGAGTGACGGCGGCGGTCGGCGCGATCGAGCCGCGAGTGTGCGCCGGCCCGACGTTCCAACACACCCGACGCGCCGTAAGATTGATCGACATGAGTGAAGCGCGGTTGCTACTTGTCGACGACGACCCAGCCCACCTTGACGCCCTGGCCGAGAGGCTCACCGGCGAGGGCTTCGAAGTCGCTCGAGCCGCCAGCGGCACAGAGGCCCTCCAGCGCCTGGATCAGGCATGGCCGGACCTCGTGATTCTCGATCTGATGATGCCGGAGATGGACGGCCAGACCCTGGCTCGGCGCATCAAGAGTCGGGCCGACATCCCGATCCTCGTTCTGTCCGCCGTGGCTGCCGCCGACAGCAAGGCGGACCTGATCGCCCACTTTGCCGAGGATTACGTCACCAAGCCGTACGACTATGCCGAACTGACTGCGCGAATCAGGCGCGTCCTGCGCCGCCTGCACGACC
>JANYJG010000138.1 GCA_025358515.1 Chloroflexota bacterium | reverse complement strand
GCCGGCGCGCAGGGCCTTGGCCCCGACCTTGAGGGCGACCCCTTCAGTGCCGGGCTCTCGCTCGCGGGAGCCATCCCAGGCGGGGCCATCCTCAAGGTCGGGGCCAAGGCCCTGCGCGCCGGCGCCGACGCCGACAAGGCGATCCAAGTCGTCCGCACCGTCGACAAGGCCGAGAGCACCGTCAACGACCTCAACCGGGTCGAGAAGGCGGCGAAGGAATTCAGGATCGCCGCCGATGGGAATGATGGCCTGATTCGGCTCCACTGTGATGATGAATTCTGGCCCCACCCCGACGATATGATCAGCTCTCGCGGGCAGCTCCTTTCACGTCCCGGCTGAGCCGCAGACGGTAGGACTCGGAGCCGGTTTCGATGATGTGGGCCTTGAAGGTGAGCCGGTCCACGACGGCTGCGGCAAGACGCGAATCGGCGAATGTCTGGCCCCATTCGGAGAATGGCGCGTTAGAGGCGACTGCCACAGAAGCCCGCTCCTCGCGCTCGGTCAGGACCTGGAACAAGAACTCCGCGCCTCGAAGATCGAGGTGCAGGTAGGCGAGTTCGTCGAGACAAAGAAGATCGAGCCGGCCATAGCGGCCGATGACGCGCGAGAGCGTCCGCTCGTCGGCGGCCTCGGCCAGTTCGTTCACCAACGCCGCCGCGGTCACGTAGCGGACCCGCCGGCCTTGTTCACAGGCGGCGACGCCAAGCCCGATGAGCAGGTGGCTTTTGCCGGTGCCGCTGTCGCCCAGGAGCACGACCGGCTCACCCGCGTCGATCCAGGCGCAGGTGGCCAGAGTCGCAAGACCGGCCGGATTGACCGACGGTGCCGCCCCGCGGTCGAACTCGGACAGGCGTTTGAGCCGCGGGAAGTGAGCCTCGGTGATCCGGCGTTCGCGTCGGCGAGCATCGCGATCCTCGACTTCGGCATCGAGCACTTCGGCGAGGTATGTCCGATACGTCAGACGATCGCGGGTAGCCTGATCGGCCAGAGGACCTGCGACATCGCGGATGGTGGGCAGGCGCAGGTCTCGGCAGGCCGACTCGATCGCAAGACCGGCGGCTTCTTCAGACAGAACGGCGGTTGTCATCGGGCAGTTCCTTGGAGGAGCGCGTCATAACGCAGCAGGGTGGGCTTGGGGCGAGTGGCGCCGGGGGTTTCAGGGCGGACCGGAACCACACTCGGGGGCCGGCGATCAGTCAGTCGGCGAGCCTCGATGGCAACGAGTTCAGGGTCGACCGAGCCCATCTTGTTGACGGCATCGAGCGCGGCGTGGACCGCCGGAAAGGGCATGCTCCGATGGAGCAGGAGGACTTCGATGAGGGCTCGGGTTCCATCGGCGTCGCCGTGGCGACGTCGGGCCATCGCCCAGAACCGCTCATGGGCTGGCGTGAAGGCGCCGGCGGCCCTGGCTTGTGCAAGCGGAACCGAACCAGGTAAGGCACCGGGCTTATGGGCGAGGATCTCGAGATAGTGATCGAGCACGAGCGTCTCGGAGCCCCGATGCGGGCTCCGTTCGTGAGTAGCCACGAGGCGTCCGCCATCGAAGGCCCTGACCGAGAGGCCGGTGAGCCGGGCCTCGATCACCCGGTCGGCCAGACGGACCGGAACCGAGTAGGAAGCCGCTCCGACGCGGATACGTGCTTTGCGATCGACCTTGGCCAGACGCGGCAGACCCACCTCGAATGGTTCTTCCGGGAGTGGCCGCAGGGATGGCAGTTCGGCCGTTGCGGCTTGGCCCACAGTCACTTTGCGGCCCGCGATGTGGCGTGCGTCATCGGCCCGGTCGGCGGCAGCGAGCATGGCGTTGAGATGGGCGATCGTGCGGACCTTCGGGACCGGCACCATGTGGTTGCGCCGAAAGCGGCCCACCTCGCCTTCAACGCCGCCCTTCTCGTGAGCGCCGTTCTCGCCGGGCTCACAGAAGAACGAGTCGAACAGATAGTGCGACCGCAGGGTGACGAAGCGTTCGGATTCGGTGCGGTTGCGGCCTCGCAGAATCTTGGCGACTGCGTCGCGCAGGTTGTCGTATCGGATCCGGCCAGGGATGCCGCCGAACCGCTCGAATGCGATGACGTGGCCTTCGAGGAACGCCTCCTGGGTGTCGGTCGGAAAGCAGACATGGCAGGCCCGGCCCGAATGGCTGAGCCGCAAGACGAACATGAACAGGCGGACCAGTTCGCCTGCCAAAAACACGCTCACCTCGCCGAAGTCGCACTCGGCCTCTTCGCCTGGGTCGTGGACCTGGGGGATGAAGACCGGCGCGAGCTGAGCACCGAGTTGCGCCTTGGTCAGCCGGACGAACGCCCGCACGGTCGACTCGGCGACATCGGCGCCTTCTTCGTCGAGCAGGCGAGTCCAGACGCGCCTCGCGGTGTGGCGCTGCTTGCGCGGTGCGGCTAGATCGTCGGTCAACCAGTCGCGGATCGTCTCAGCATGAGCGCCCAGCGCGGGTGCCGGCCGCGGCGGCGCGATCGCGCGTGGTGGCGGGATGGCTGATTCCAGAGCCTGATGAACCGTGCGCCTATGGACTTGATGACGGCGGGCGAGGGCGCGCACGGAAAGCCCTTCCTCTGCTTGGTCGCGGCGGATACGCTCGAACAGCTCCACCCTCGAGAACCCTTTCTCCCTTTCGCTCAGATGGCCTTGGTCGGTCTTCTGAGACTAGGGCTGAAGGCTCGGGGGTGGGGCCAAGTCTCATCATCATTCTTGGCTCAGGTGGGGCCAGATCTGATCGTCATTCCCACGAGCCTGCGGCGCCACTCCAGGTGGCGCTGCGCGGGCTCTCGTTGGCCCCGGCATCGACCGCGCTGACCGCATAGGTGTGGTTGGCACCCCCGACCAGGCCGGTGTCGCTATAGGAGATCGAGCCGACGGGAGCGGTGTTGATCTTGACCCCATCGCGGTAGACGTTGTAGCCGGCCACGCCGATGTTGTCGGTGCTCGCGGTCCAGGCTAGATCGATCCTCCCCGCGGCCACGGGCGTGCCCTTTCGGTCAGTTGTGCCTCATCTTGGCGATCGCAGCGTCCGAATAGGTGTCCCAGCCGTCGTATACGCCGCCAGCCTGTTCCGCGATCTCTGTTAGAACCCTCCGGGCCGACGAGATCGAGTCCTCGCCAACGAGGATCGTATGGATCGCGTGGACTGCCCAGTGGTCGACTCCGTCTCCTGGGCCGGCTACTTCCGCAGCGAAGCCTTGAGCCGCGGCCAACTCCGCTGCTTGCCGAGCGGCACTTTGGGAGTCGAAGTTCAAGTAGTGCGTCGTTTCCCGAGCCTGGGAGGACAGCTTCTCGCCCCCCGCGCGCATGTGGGCGATCAGCATCTTGTCAGCCGGGTCGACCAGCGTTTCGCTGTCCGGGTTGACTCGTTGGCCCTTGAATCGACCGAAGACCTTACTCACCCTCTACCTCTTCGTGGCGGCTGCTGTGACCAGATATTTGGTGCGGAAACCTCACAGCCTGCCAACGAGGTCCCGCAGCTCGGGCAGGGAGTCGGCTACCTTTCGTCGTTTGGCGAACGCTTGCGCGGCGTCGATCGACGCGACCATAAGGGCCCGGAGGATTTCGTCGTAGGGCAGAGTTGGCCGCTCAGGTAACGCCGCTTGGACCATGAGATGTCGTTTGGCCCTTGAGAACCTCCCGGTCCGAACCCCCTCGAAATCGATCTGAACGGTGGGGCCCGGGATGAAGTACACCACGTTCACACACAGCGGCGATCCTACGCCTTCGCGCAAATGCCTGATCCGGGCGGCGAGAGGCCTCATTGCCATTCGCCACTCGTAGCTCTCGGGACCGCTCCCGTCGATGGCCCCAACGGACAGCACCTGCGGCTCCGGGGTGTTCTCAACCACGGAGGAACCACCTAGCGTACGCGGACCACGGCTCACGATTCAGAGGCCCGCCGCCGAGTGTCACGAGGTGCCTCTCGAGGTCCAGCATCTCTCTCCGGGTTCCGCTGGTGATTTCCTTCATCACCTTGCCCTCCAAGTATCCCTTCGAGTAGCGACTGGTCATCTTCTCCGCCGAAGTGATGCCGTACTTGAGCGTCGCTCCGGTCTCTGCGTCGGTCAAACGGTACACCCTAGTCAGCCGGGTGCTCGCGGCTGAGTTGGCGTGGACCGCCTCCGCGACCTTATTGAGGTCGTTGACGGTGCTCTCGGCCTTGTCGACGGTGCGGACGA
>JANYJG010000084.1 GCA_025358515.1 Chloroflexota bacterium | reverse complement strand
TCGTCCTTGGTGACGCCTTCCTTGACCGACTTCGGGGCGCCGTCGACCAGATCCTTGGCTTCCTTGAGGCCCAGGCCGGTTAGTTCCCGGACGACCTTGATGACCGGGATCTTGTTCGGACCGATTTCCTTCAGGACGGCGGTGAATTCGGTCTGCTCCTCTTCGACGGCAGCGGCGGCGGCCGGGGCGGCGGCGGCAGCCACGGCGGCAACCGGGGCGGCGGCGGTCACGCCGAACTTATCCTCGAAGGCCTTCTTGAAGTCGGACAGCTCGAGAACGGTCATCGTGGCGAACGCCTCGAGAAGCTGGTCCTGAGTGAGCTTGGACATTGTACGGTTGCTCCTTTTGGGGCCGATCCCTAGCGGGATCCGGCGAGTTAGTCTCTTGAGAGAGTGCCGGTCAGGCGCTCTTCTGGTCTGCGAGGGCCTGGACCAATCCGGCGATGTCCCGAGCCGGGGCATCGAACAGAGCGGCCATATTGGCCAGCGGAGAAGCGATCGTGCCGGCAACCTGAGCCAAAAGCACGTCGCGACCGGGCAGCTGTGCAAGACGAATGACGCCGTCGACGTCGACGACCCGGTTGCCGATAACCGCCCCGGTGATCTTGATCAGGCGATACGGGCGGAACGCGTCGAGGACGGCCTTGGCGGCAATCCCCTCTTCGCCCTTGATGAAAGCGACCGCGGTGGGACCTTCGAGCAGGAGTCCGAGGGACTCCGACCCGGCGTCTCGTGCGGCGATCTTCATCAACCGGTTCTTGACGACGTGGTACGTGACGTTCTTCTTGCGCAGATCTCGGCGGATCGCGCCGAGCTCGGAGACCTTGAGGCCGCGGTATTCAGAGACGATCATCGCCGAGCTGGACCGAGCTTCCTCGGTTAGCGCCGCGACTGTCTCGCGCTTGGCCTCGGTAGGCATGCATACCTCCCTGGTGCTGCTGCGCGCAGCCGGCGCGCTACGGTGGGCGAATGCCTCTCCAGATGCTCTCGCATCCGGGAACCAAAACGCCCCTGGGCGACGGTCTATCGCCAACAGGGGCTCGCCCACCCGAAGCGGGTGGAGGATCTTTCCCTGCCTCGGCACCGAGCCAACGCCTGCGGCGTTGGCTTTGAGAGAATGCCGCGCATTCTCTGGAGGGCAGCGGTGCCACTCCGGAGTGGCCAGGCCACTCCCCTTCCAACGTCCGGCGCCGGCGGATTGAGCCCCGAAGGGCCGGTGCTGTCTGCGGCGGTCCGTCTATTCGGTTACGCGCGGCGGGGTCGCTCGGCGAGCCCGTCGCCTCATATAGTGGGCGGCGCCGATGCGCCGCTGTGGCGATGCTACGACGCCGCAGCGATCGCGAGAACGGCCGGGATGTCGACGCGGATCCCGGGCCCCATGGTAGGGACGATGGTCAGCGTCTGCAGGTACTGGCCCTTGGCCCCCGTCGGGCGGGCACGATTGATGGCATCGAGCAGCGTCGCGAGGTTGTCCACCAGTTGCTGAGTCTCAAAGCTGGACTTCCCGAAGGCGACATGGATGATGCCGCCCTTATCGACCTTGAACTCGACCCGGCCGGCCTTGACTTCCTTGATCGCCCGCTCGAGGTCAAAGGTGATCGTCCCGGACTTGGGGTTCGGCATGAGGCCCTTGCGGCCGAGGATCCGGCCGAGGCGCCCGACCATGCCCATCACGTCCGGTGCGGCGAGAGCAACGTCGAAATCCGTCCAGCCCGCCTCGATCTTCTTGACGAGGTCTTCGGCCCCAACCTCATCGGCACCCGCGCGGAGGGCCTCCAGGCCCTTCTCACCCTGGGCGAAGACGACGACGCGAACCTTCTTGCCGGTGCCATGTGGCAGCACGACCGTGCCGCGAACCATCTGGTCGGCGTGGCGCGGGTCGACGCCCAAGCGCAGGTGCGCTTCGACGCTGGCGTCGAAGCCAACGTAGCTGGTCTTGCGGGCGAGCTCAGCAGCCTCGTCCGGGCCGTACAACTTGGACCGGTCGACGAGTTTGGCGGCCTCGATGTACTTCTTGCCGTGTTCAGCCATTTCGATCTCCTTCTGGCGGCCTCCCGGCTTCCCGGTCCGGCCTCCCCCTTCACGTGGGGTCTACGAGTCAATCAGCTGCCGCCGATTGACCTTGCGAGAATTCGGCCTGCCGGCCGGCTAACCTTCGACTTCGATGCCCATGCTTCGAGCCGTGCCCTCGATTTGGGCGATGGCAGCCTCTAGCGAGTTGGAGTTGAGGTCGGGCTGCTTGAGAGTAGCAATCTCGCGGACCTGATCTCTAGTCACCTTGCCGACGTTTTCGCGACCGGCAGTAGCGGTTCCCTTGGTGATCCCGGCGGCCTTGCGAAGCATGTCCGCTGCCGGCGGGGTCTTGAGGACGAAGGTGAAAGAGCGGTCTTCGAAGATCGTGATCTGCGCCGGGATGACTTGGCCGACCCTGTCGGCGGTCTTCTCGTTGTAGCTCTTCGTGAACTCGACGATGTTGATACCGTGCGGGCCGAGGGCCGTGCCGACGGGCGGCGCGGGGGTGGCCTTGCCAGCATTGAGCTGGAGCGTGAGAACGATGCGGATCTTCTTGGCCACGGGGCTGGGGCTTCCTTTCTAGAGCTTCTCGACCTGGAGGAAGTCGAGCTCGACCGGCGTCTCGCGGCCGAAGATGCTGACCAGCACCTTGACTTTGTTGCGCTCCGGATTGACTTCGTCGACGGTGCCGATGAACTCCGAGAACGGGCCATCGGTGACGCGAACGTTCTGACCCTTGGTGAACGCGACGCGATAGCGAGGCGTCTCCACACCCATCTGCCGCAGGATCTGCTTGACTTCCTGCTCATCGAGCGGAATCGGCTCACTCCGGACACCCGGAATGTTGCCGCCACCAACAAAGCTGGTCACGCCAGGCGTATTACGCACGACGTACCAGGAGTCTGGGTCCAGGATCATCTCTACCAGGACGTATCCCGGGTAGACCTTCTTCTGGACGGTATGGCGTTGGCCCTGACGGATCTCGATCTCATCTTCCATCGGAACCAGGACCTGGAAAATCTTGTCGTCCATGCCCATCGACTCGATGCGATGTTCGAGGTTCGCCTTGACCTTGTTCTCGTAGCCTGAGTACGTATGGATAACGTACCAGCGCTTCTCGGGCGGTCGAACGAGTTCGCTTGCCTGTTCGGTCTTCATGCCTGAATTCACCCGGCCTTGAGCGCCTTGGCGATGACAGTAAAGATGAGGTCGAAGAAACCAATATAGGCCCCCACCGCGGCGCTCACCGCGATCACCACGACGGTGAGGTTGCGAGCCTGCTGAGGAGTGGGCCAGTTGACTTTCTTCAGTTCTTGCCAGGCTTCACGGATGAAGCGCTGCATGCGTCGCACGGCTGCTCTCTAACTTTGTGACCTGGACGATTTGGCAGGCGCCGCGGGACTCGAACCCACAACCGCTGGTTTTGGAGACCAGTGCTCTACCAATTGAGCTAGGCGCCTGTGGTATCCCTACTTCGCCTCGCGGTGCAGAGTATGGCGTCGCTCGCGCGGACAGTACTTGCGGAGCTCGAGGCGACCTGGATCGTTCTTCTTGTTCTTGCGTGTCGTATACGTCCGCTGCTTGCACTCGGTGCAGGCTAGCTGGACGATCGGACGTGCGTCGACTTTTGCCATTTGGACCTACTCAGTGATCGTGATGACAGCCCCGGCGCCGACGGTGCGTCCACCTTCGCGAATTGCGAAGCGCTGTCCGACTTCGAGAGCAATCGGGGTGATGAGCTCGACCGTCATGTCGACGTTATCGCCAGGCATGATCATCTCG
>JANYJG010000059.1 GCA_025358515.1 Chloroflexota bacterium | reverse complement strand
TAGAGGTCGCGGGGCGTTCCAACCTGCTGGAGCACGCCATCCTTCAGTACCGCGATGCGAGTGCCCATCGTCATGGCCTCGATCTGGTCGTGGGTCACGTACACGAATGTGGTATTGAGGCGCTGGTGCAGGCGGAGGATGTTCGCTCGAGTCTCGACGCGTAGCTTGGCGTCGAGGTTGGAGAGCGGCTCGTCCATCAGGAAGACCGCGGGTTCGCGCACGATGGCGCGGCCGAGGGCGACGCGCTGGCGCTGCCCACCGGACAGTTCGCGCGGCTTGCGGTCGAGGTAGCGGCTAAGGTCCAGGATGGCGGCCGCTTCCTTGACGCGGGCCTCGATCTGGACCTTGGGGACGTGGCGCAGCTTGAGCCCGAAGGCCAGGTTGTCGCGGATCGTCATGTGCGGATAGAGGGCGTAGCTCTGGAACACCATTGCGATGTCGCGGTCCTTGGAGGGGACATCGTTGATGATCTGCTCGCCGATCCGCAGCGTGCCGTCCGTGATCTCCTCGAGGCCGGCGATCATCCGGAGGCTGGTGGTCTTACCGCAGCCCGACGGCCCGACGAGGACCATGAACTCGGCGTCTCGAATATCGAGGTTGAGGTCGTCAACGGCGACGACGTCGCCGTACCTCTTGCTAACGTTCTCGAAAGTGACTGTTGCCATGCGGGCGAGCTCCAATGTCCTTTTTGGGCCGATGTCTGCGGATGCTAGCACCGCCCTTCCGGGCCACCCCGGCGAAGCGTCGGCGACATGGCACTAAACGTTTAGGCGTTGGAGAGCGGTGACGGCCCCCAAACAGCGCGACCGGTATCCCGGCGCGGTAGCGAATGGGGTCGGGATGGGCGAGCGGTTGCAAGCTGGGCCGTTCAGGATAGCTTCAGCCGGAAGGCCTACAACTCGACCCGGATGATGAATCACAAGGCACGACCGGAGCGCAGGTAATGAGCTCGAACGAACCCAACGATCCCAACGAATTTGTGCCGGCACCGTCGACGCCATCGTCACAGCCGATTCAGAACGAGGTCACCGCGCCGTACGGCGCCGCGGCACCTGGCGACCCTGACGACTCTGACGAGACTCCGCGGTGGTCTACCGATCAGGCCCTTCCTGTGGAGGACCAGCCCGGCACCGCTCTCGGCGAACAGACTCAGCCGGCCCCCGATCCCTGGCAATTCGCCACAGGCACGCCTCCAACCGACCCGGATCAGGCGGCCTGGACGGCGCAGCCCTCGGCGGCGCCTCAGCCCTGGACGGCGCCTCAGCCCTGGACTACGGATCCGCTTTCCGGTGTCGCTCCCGTTCCGCACCCAGGACCTTCGTCACGCGGCCGTGCCCGCACCGCCTCGCTGGTGGTGGCGACTGCCATGCTTGCCGCCGTTCTGTCCGCGATCGGCACGTACGGCGCGTTCACACTGGTGCCCCGCTCGACGGCGCCTGCGACAACGCAGCAAGTCGCGGCCCAGACGGACAATGCCCAGGTTGTCAGCCTGACCCAATCGCAGGCGATAGTCCGGGTCGCACAGGCAGTCAAGCCGTCGGTGGTCACCATCACCACGACAGGCAGCGCCAACGTCGGGCCGTACACAGTCCCGTCCAGCGGCGCCGGGTCCGGATTCATCGTTAGTTCCGATGGGCTGATCGTGACCAACAACCATGTCATCACCGGCACGGACACACTCCTGGTGACTTTTTCCGACAATCGCCAGCTCAAGGCTACGGTCGTCAAGACCGATACGGTGCATGACCTGGCCCTGATCAGGGTGGCCGCCACTGGTCTGATCCCTGTCACTCTCGGCGACTCGGGCGCGATCCAGGTCGGCCAGCTGGCGATCGCCATCGGCAGCCCTCTGGGTACGTTCACCGACTCGGTCACGCAGGGCATTGTGTCGGGCGTGAACCGCTCGATCTCCGTCGGCGACCGCAGCGCCAACGTGTCGGAGAACCTCTCGGGACTGATCCAGACCGACGCGGCAATCAACCCCGGCAACAGCGGTGGACCGCTCCTCGACAGCAACGGATCCGTCATCGGGATAATTACCGCCAGTGCCAGTAACGCACAGGGCATGGGTTTTGCGATCCCGATCAATCAGGCCAAGCAGTTGATCGCTCAGGCGTAGAGGCCCCCGCCAGGGTCGCCGCCGCGGTTCAGGAAAGCTTCAGCGGCGTGCCTCATACATTCCCTGGGCGTCCCTCGAAAGGCTGTTCGCTGTGGGCGGAGGCAACCCGCAGCGAGTTATAGAGGCATGGGCTGCATGAAACTCAGGTTGGCAGCGATCGCGCTGATACTCGTCGGCGTGGGCGCCGTGGTTCTGGCAGTTGTGGGGCCAAGCCTCGGCAGTTCGACGAACTCCAAGTACATCACCTCGCAGGCCACCGTCGGCACAGTAGCCGCTACGTCGGTCGCGACCGGCACGGTGGCGGCGAGTACGGTCTACGGCATGAAATTCGGAGCGGCGGCCGATGTCGTCGCCACGGCCAGTACGACATCGGGCACGGGGGGCACGACGACCTCGGGCAATTCCAGCGGCTCGAGCACCTCTAGCTCCAGCTCGGGCAGCTCGATCACTTGGCCGGTCATGACACTCAGTGTCACCGTTGGACAGTCCGTCAAGAAAGGCGATGCGCTGGCAGTGGCCGATGACTCGGCTGCCAAGATCCAGCTGGCATCGGCTCAGGCGGCTCTTGCTACCGCGCAAGCCAAGCTAACCACCGACCAGGCCGGGCCCGATAAGGTGACCATTGCCCAGGCCAAGAATCAGGTAGCTCAGGCTAAGAACAGCTACAACCAGGCCGTCGCCAACAAGAAGCTCACCAATCGGCAGAGTGCCCTCAGCCTCAGCGACGCCACGGCCGCCGTCACCGCAACTCAGAAGAAGCTGAACACCGACACCGCCGCCAGCGCCCCGGCGCCGACGATCGACGCTGACAACGCAGCCCTGACGCAGGCCAAGGCTAACCTGGCCTCCACTCAGCTCAAGGTCGATCAGTCGAACACGCAGGTCGCTCAGCAGGTGACCAACGCTCAGCTGAGCCAGCAGTCCGCTCAGCTCCAATACGATTCGAAGGTCGCGCCTTCGGGCAGCGCCACGGTACTGTCCGATCAGGCCCAGGTTGCCTCCGCGCAGGCGGCCCTGGACGCCGCGCAGGCAGCGGTTACCGACGCCACTATCCTCGCTCCGGCCGACGGCCTGATTGTTGCCGTCAACATCCTTCCCGGCGTAAATGCCCCCACGGGTTATGCGATCGAAGAGTCCGTAGCGCCGATGGTTGCCACGGCCAGCTTTGCCGAATCCGACATCAGCAACCTCAAGGTCGGGCAGGCCGCCTCGGTCACCGTTACGGCCGCCAAGGTCATCGAGGACGGCACCGTGAGCACAATCGTCCCTGTGGCGTCCACGACAGGCGGCTCCAGCAGCGTCGTGACGTACTCCGTCACGGTCACGCTGACCAGCCCGCCCGCGACGGTTCTCTCGGGTATGAGCGCTACGGTCACGGTCACAACGGCCTCCGTGGCCAGCGCCCTGCGCGTGCCCGCCACGGCCCTGAGCGGTTCGGCCAGTGCCGGCTACAGCGTCCAAACGGTCGCCGGCGATGGCAGCGTGAAGGCTCAGGCCGTGGAAGTGGGCCTGGTCACGAACTCCATGGTCCAGATTACGAGCGGCCTCAACCAGGGTGATGCCGTGGTTGTGGGCACGACCAGCACCCGCAACAGCACCACGACCACTAGCGGCGTCAACGTGGGCAACCTGACCGGCGCCGGCGGACCCGGCAACGGCGGGGGCGGGTTTGGACGATGACAGCTGTCGCCGGTGAACCGATGATCAAGCTCCACGGCGTGAGCCGCATCTATGACACCGGACGAGTCCAGGTGCCGGCCCTTCTGGACGTGAACTTGGAAGTTGCTCAAGGCGAGTTCCTGGCGATCATCGGTCCTTCGGGCTCCGGCAAGTCGACCATGATGAACATCCTGGGCTGCCTGGATAGGCCCACCGCCGGC
>JANYJG010000244.1 GCA_025358515.1 Chloroflexota bacterium | reverse complement strand
GGCATGGCTCGCCACCCGGCGGCCACGGACGAAGATCTCGATGGCCGCGGCGCTGATGCGGACATCGGCCCGCTCACCTGTGAGCTGGTGTGGAACGCGGTAGTCGTGGCGGTCGATCTCGAGGTGGTAGTCGATGCTGACCTTGGCCCGCTTCCAGGTCGCGAACTCATAGGGCCGGGAAGGTAGTGGCTTCAGCGCCGGCCGGTCAATCGACTCGAAGACGCTTCGCCTGCTGCCCTCGAGCTTTCGGAAGGGCCGGTTGTTCAACCAGGTGAGGCGCTCAGCGATCGCCGCGTTTGCCTCGCCAATCGAGAAGAACGTGCGGTTGCGCAGGGCCGCGAGGATCCAGCGCTCGGCGACCTGGACGCCGACTTCGACCTTGGCCTTGTCGCGCGGCTTGCGCGAGCGGGCCGGGATGATGGCGCTGCCGTAGTGAGCGGCGAGATCGGAGTAGGAGCGGTTGAGATCGGGCTCATAGCGATGGGCCTGATCGACCGCGGACTTCAGGTTGTCCGGCACGAGGATCGCGGGCACACCGCCGAAGAACTCGAAGGCTCGGACGTTCGCCGCGCACCAGTGGGTGAGTTCCTGCGATGGCAAGGCTTCGGCATAGGTGTAGCTGCTTGCGCCGAGGACCGCGATGAAGAGCTGAGCCCGCCGGATCTCGCCGGTCTGCGGGTCGACGATCGGGATCGTGTGCCCGGCGAAGTCGAGAAACAGCTTCTCGCCGGCGTGGTGGTCCTGGCGCATCACGAGATCGAGCTTGCCGACATAGGCGTGATAGGACTCGGTGAACCAGGTGTATCCGAAGCCCTCGGGATGACGTTCCCGGTATTCGGTCCACAGCAGAGCCTGTGTCACTCCGGGCCGGCGCAGCTCGGCGTGGACAATCTCCCAGTCGGGGGCCGAGCGGGCCAGGATCGTCGGCGGCGGAGCTGGTCGTCCGAAGAGCCTCTCTTCTAAGCCGCGGTCGTCGAGGTCGTCGGGTAGCGGCCAGGCCAGACCGGCCGCCGCGGCTCGGGACAGATAGTTGCGGACCGTCGTCCGCGGCAGATGGGCCGCGATGGCGATCTCTGTTGGGGACAAGGACTTCGCCTGGGCAAGCCGCAGGACTTCTCTGATCTGGCGCATAGCAGAACGGGGACGGGGCACCGGCATCTCTCCTCGATGGACTTCATCGAGGGGCAGGGTGCGGTGTCCGACGAGTTCACGTCGGTGCTGCTGACGATCTCCGAGGCGGGGTGGCCATTACCCGTGAAACGCGCGGCCAAAACCCGTGAAACGCGCGGCCAATTCCGGCGAATTCAGGTGGCGAATTCGCGTGAAATCAGGTGGCGAAAACCTGTGAAATCCGCATTAGTGGCGTTTCAAGCGTGAATCCGGGTTTTTGACCCCCACGGGATCCAGATCATTCAAACGTCTCAGGGCGGTTCAGTTCACCCCGCACATGACTGGGTATTAGCGACGAGACACCACCACCAGGGTCCGCCCGAGCCGATCATGGAATCCCTGCCGTTCCTCGCTGCGAGCCGTGGTGACAAGCAGGGCCACAATCCAGACCAACGCGGCCAGCGCAAAAGGCGGGCTGATATTGGTAATGCCCGACGCCACAGCGAAAGAAGTCCAGCCAAATAGCCCAAACCAGCGAGCGATGGCCCGACGGGGGCCGATCCGCCCGGACCGAGCTCGATCGACTACCCGCAACCCGAGGGCACGCTGCCCCAAGGTTGCTCCGGTGAACTGCCACATGAAGAAGCAATAAGCTCCCGACAACAGAGCCACCAGAGATCCGGTCCAATCACCTCCAACCGTCCAGTGCCCGACGGCGACCTTTTCTCCATTGGCCCGAACGAACTCGGATGTTTCCACATGTCCGAGATTGAACGCGATGGCTACGATGAGCATCATCACATAGAGGCCCCCGAAATCGAGGAGCCAGGCGGCGACCCGTCGCTTCATCGAGGCGACGACCGGGGCGTCCACGTGATCGATACTGGCCGCCCGTTGCCGATCAGGTGACTGCCTCTCGCGGCGGTGGTTGCGCTTTCCGCGACGCCTAATGCGTGGTACGCCTGCGTGCGAGGTTCCTCGCACCAAGGTGGCCATCCACACGCCAAGCACAACGGCTAGCACAACAAAGTAGATCAGCACCACGACCCAAGCAGCCCCAGATCGACCGTCCGCTAGGTACATGACCTGCACCGCGTTGGCCAACATGAGGCCAGCGACACCGAGAACTATGCGAACTACCGAATTTCCCGGGACACAGCGCGTTCGCAGCGCCAACCGAAACACGACCGATCGGTCCTCGGGCTCTCTTACGAGCCCTGTACCAAGGATCACGACCGCCGCACAGAAGATGCTGAACGGCAGTTCAACCAGCACGTAGCCGATCGCTTGAAGTGTCTCGTTGTCCACCTAGTAGCCCCCGCACATGGGCATTTGCGTTTGGAGATTGGTCGCGATGCCCCAGACTGTGTCCTTCACAAGCTTCGTGACGGCTCCGCCTCCGAATACCGTGCCGGCGTTCTCTGCGCCCGCGGCGCCTGAGCAGAGAGCATGTCGGACGTCGGGAGCCTGCCCGAAATGATCGATCTGCTGCGTGATCAATTCTGAACCGAACCCGACTCCGAAGCCAGCGACCATGGCGATGCCCGTTCCCACACCTTTTCCGACGAGCGACGAAAGCCCGAGTGTGGCTGCGTCCTTCCAGTTCCAGTCATTCCCCCAACCCTTGCCATCCTTGTTTTGGTTTACGCCGTTGACCCCCGTGTAGGCGGCCAGGGCGATTATGGGCGCACAGCCAATGCCGTCAGTCGCAAGCAGGGTGGCGACACACGCTGCGCCGGCCGCTGCCCATAGTAGGAGTGGCATCGACTTGTCGATTGCGCCCAGCTCGTCCCTTCCCCAGTTCCCAATTCCACCCGCCAGGTCTCGCGCCTTGTTCCCAACTCCTCCGATTGCCTGGCTCTCACAACTGTTGTTGTCAAAAGGATTCCAGGAGCAGTTCTTGTCCCGGGCCGCTGCCGCTGCCCGATCGGCCGCCGTCCGATCCGCAGC
>JANYJG010000150.1 GCA_025358515.1 Chloroflexota bacterium | reverse complement strand
GGACCGGATTGGCCAAGCAGTTCAAGCAGGTCCTGGATTCGCAGCGGAAACGCGCGGAGGAGGACGAGAAGCCTGACCTTGAACACACGCCGAACCCCAGGCGCGGCGACAAGCAGAGTCCCTCATCGCGCCGGAAACCGTAACCGCCCCTGTCCACCGTTCAATATTTGCCGCCGTGGCGCGTCCTATGGTACGTGCCGAAAGATTCAGACGCCTTACAGAGATCCTGCCTAGCGTTGACACGAGAACCTCAGGCTCTGTCCTAACGCACTTGAGAATCCGGGATGACAAGATCGACCGCTCGCAATTGGCGCGGGCACGCCTTCCGCCGGTGGGCCGCCCTTGGCGTGGCAACGACCCTCCTGGCAATCTCCTCCGCCTCGAGCGGCGCCGCCGGTCTGGCTGGCTACGCTTCGGGGACGTGGGCGCCGGGGACGTGGGCGCCGACTGATCCCTTCGCCAGCGCCGTGGCCGTCACGAGCGATGCCTCTGCCGCGCACCTCTCGACTTCCTCGGACGTGGAATCCACGCCGGACATGTGGTCTCTGGCTGGAGTCATCAAGAATGTCCCGTTCGCGCGGCCCGTGGGTTGCGAGTCGACCGACTGTTCCGTCCAACTGGATATGTTCATTCCGGCTGGCAGGGGTCCGTTCCGCACGGTGGTGATGGTTCGCGGTGGCCCGACCGGCCCTGGCGGCCGGCACTACGTGGAGCCACTCGTGAAAGAACTAGTGGGCGAGGGGTTCATCGTCTTCAACGCCGACTACCGTGACATCGCCGCCACCGGAGGCGGCTACCCGGCCGCCTTTGAGGACGTGGCCTGCGCGGTCCGCTTCGCCCGGACATGGTCGGCGGCGTACGGTGGCGACAGCCAGACCGTGACGCTCGTCGGGCACTCGCTGGGAGGCTACGTCGGCTCGGTCCTGGCCCTCGGCTCACAGAAGTTCCAAGGCGGCTGTCCATCGACCGTATCGGGCAGGCCGGACGCCTTCGTGGGATTGGCCGGCAACTACGACCTGACGGCCTCGTCGGTTGCGAACGACCTGACCAAGTTCTTCGGAGGTGACGCCGCCGATACGGCCGAAGTCCGCGCCGAGAGCGACCCGTTCGCGGACGTCACGGCCGCCACGATTCCGGTCCGACTGATCGCCGGCACGGCCGACCACACCGTCAACCCGGCCGCGGCCGTGAGCCTCGACGGCTACCTGACCCAGCGGCTCTGGAACGTGAACCTGACGCTCATTCCGAACGCCACTCACGACACGATCATCCAACCCGCCAGCGACGGTCCAATCAGCGCGCGGGTAGTGTTGGAGGCCAGCAAGTCGGCCTCGGGGTAACGGATTCAGCACGGCTGGGGCGGCGATGACTGTCGGACGAACCGCGTTCCGGCAGCCGCAGTGGCAACCAGGGGGAGCGCGCTCCCGAACCACCAGGCGGTGCTCGAAGAGTTCGTAGCTCGACGCCCCAGCAACGACGTCATCATCGGCCTGGTCGAGCGCCTCGAAGCGCTTCGCGGCCAGTCCGACGAGGATCCAACAAATGCCCGCCATCACCGTCCCCGACATCACCGTCCTGCCGCGCATCCCGGAGCCCGACCCAACAGTCTCCCGCGAGCGCGCCGTGCGCAGCCTGACGACCGCGCCGCATGGGCTCGAAGGAGAGGGCTTCCCCGTCCGGCGTGCGTTCGCCGGCGTCGACCTGGCCGACATCGACCCGTTCGTCCACATGGACCAGATGGGCGAGGTCGAGTACGCGCCGGGTGAAGCCAGGGGCACGGCCTGGCACCCGCACCGGGGCTTTGAGACGGTGACATACATCATCGACGGAACGTTCGAACACAGCGACTCGAACGGCGGCGGGGGCGTCATCACAAACGGCGACACGCAATGGATGACGGCGGGCGCCGGCATCCTACACATCGAGAAACCGCCCGAGGCACTAGTGGCAAGCGGTGGTCTCTTCCACGGGTTCCAGCTCTGGGTAAACCTGCCGCGCACTCAGAAGTGGGCCTCGCCGCGCTACCAGGATCTGCGGGCCCGAGAAGTGACCATGGCGTCATCCCCGGACGGTGGCGCGCTCCTTCGGATCATTGCCGGCGAAGTCGCGGGGCACACAGGGCCTGGTTCGACATACACGCCTATGACGCTAATACACGCGACCCTGAGCCCGGGCGCGCGCCTATCGCTGCCCTGGCGAGCCGACTACAACGCCCTCATCTACGCCATGGCCGGGCAGGGCACAGTCGGCGCGGAAGCACGGCCGATCGGGACCGGGCAGCTGGCCGTCTTCGGACCCGGCGATGCGATCACGCTGGCCGCCCTACCGGTCCAGGAAAGCCGCAGCCCGAACCTTGACGTCCTGATCCTGGGCGGACGCCCGATCGGAGAACCCGTCGCCTGGATGGGGCCGTTTGTGATGAACACCCGCGAGGAAGTCATGCAGGCAGTCGCCGATTACCAGGCCGGCCGACTCGGCACCATCCCCGCCGTCATGGCGGTGCACAACACGCCGACGACCGTTGTCGAATCCGGCCAGCCCCGGAACGGCGAGACCGGCTGACGGCAAACGACAGCCGGTGAAATGAGATGGACAAGAAGACAGGCACCTCGCGGGCACCCAGCAGGCTGGGAGCCATGGTCCTTGTGGCCCTCGCTGCATTCGTCCTCGTCCTCGCGGCGGCGTGCAACCCAGGTGCCGGTCCGTCAGCCATCCCGACGGTCACGCCTCTGCTAACAACCGGAGTCCGCGGCCTTGTCCTCGCAGGGCCGACCTGCCCCGTCGAACGACCCGGCGCAAGCCCCTGCATACGCTCGGTGTCAGGGGCGACGCTGCTCGCGCTGGACTCGGCCCGCCACGAGGTTGGTCGAGCGGTAAGCGACACTACGGGCGCCTACTTCCTGCGACTGCCTCCGGGCACGTACGAGATGGTCCCCCAGCCTGTGGAGGGACTGATGATCGCCCCAGCAGAGTCGACCGTGATCGTCCCGGACGGGGCGCCCGCCCAGTTCAATCCGCAATACGACGCCGGCATCCGCTGACGGCGGCGCATCCGACCCACACGTTGCCCCACTGGCGTGATCGGCTCCCGAAACGAGGTCTGCGGCCGATACCCTAAGCACGTAGCTGAGGATTAGCCGTCGATGAACGTCAGAGCGATAGAGCCCACTTCGACCACGTTGGTAACGCAGGCGGCGGCCCTCGCCAATCCGCCGGCGAAGAAGGCTCCGCCCGCCGGCACCGCACCCGCGACCGTTGCAGCCCTGGCCTCTCCTGCGGCGAAGGTCACCATTTCGGGAGTCCCGGCGAGCGTGAAGCCCGAGGATCGAGCCTTGTACATGCAGATCCTCAAGTCCGTCGGCGGCAACGTCGGGGCCGCTCTTGGGGCTCTGCAGGCCAAAGAGGCTGCCGAGGGGGAGAGCTAGCTGTTGTCCCGGTTTACACGTTTCTCGATGGTTCACCCCAGGGTCAGTCGATCGCGCCCCGACGTTGAGCCATCACGTGACTGGTATCGACCCGAGGCGGCCTCAAAGCTCTGGTCTAGCCAGCCCGTGACTGGTATCGAAGTTCGGGGCGGGTCGAGGGCGGGTTCCGACCATATCCAAGGCCGCGCTTGAGCGTGTTTGGGGCCCA
>JANYJG010000227.1 GCA_025358515.1 Chloroflexota bacterium | reverse complement strand
CTGCCACGATGGGTTCACGCTGCACGACCTGGTCGCCTACGAGGCCAAGCGCAACGACGCCAACGGCGAGTCGAACCACGACGGCACAAATGACAACCGCTCCTGGAATTGCGGCGCCGAAGGACCTACGGACGATCCGACCATTCTGCAGCTGCGAGCCCGCCAGTCGAGAGCGATCCTTGCCACCCTGCTTCTCAGCCTGGGCGTCCCGATGCTCTACGGCGGCGACGAAATAGGCCGCACCCAGCAGGGCAACAACAACGCTTACTGCCAGGACAACGAGATCTCCTGGTTCGACTGGGACAACGCAGACAAGGAGTTGCTCGCCTTCGTTAGCGGGTTGATCGCCATCCGCCGCCGCCACCCGGCCCTGCGCCGGCGGCGCTTCGTCGCAGGCGCGAACGCCAGTGACATCCAGTGGTTCACGCCGGCCGGCTCCGCCATGACCGACTCGGACTGGACGTCCGGCTGGACCCGCAGCGTGATCGCCTACCTGGACGGCGCCCGCGACCCAGATCGTGACGACCGTGGCCGACCGATCGTGGACGACGATCTACTGATCGCCCTCAACGGCTGGTGGGAGCCCCTGCCATTCAAGGTGCCGGGCGTCGGTCCGAGGCGCAGCTGGGCGCTGGAGTTGGACACGTTTACCGGGAGTCTTGGGGCCGGCCCGAGTTCATCGGCAAGGCCGGGCTCTGTCGTCAGTGTGGGCCCGCGGTCGGTGCTGCTGCTGCGATCCAAGAACGGCGCCGCGCGGTAGGGATACCGCCCGAATTCTCATCGACATCCGATGGACAATGGCGCCATGACTCATGAGATCAGCATCGTCGTGGCGCGTCGCTTTCTGGCGATCCGCCACCTGCTTGCCCCGCCACGCGCGCTGCCGGCCGAGCCAGAGAGCGTCATGGCCGTGGTGGATCGGCTGGGTTCGCTGCAGTTCGATCCGCTGGAGGTCGCCGGACGAAACCACGACCTGGTACTGCAGGCGCGGATTGGGGGCTACCGACGCGAACTGGCGGACGAGCTGCTGTATGGCCGGCGGCTGCTGTTCGAGGCCTACAACAAAGCCCTCAACCTCCTACCCACGCGCGAGCTGCCGTACTACCGCATTACCTGGGATCGCGGCGCCCTGGGTTGGGCCGCCCAACTCATCGCCGAGCAGCAGCCACTGACCGATAAGCTGCTGGCGGCGATCGAGGCCGAAGGGCCCAAGAGCTCCGCCGATTTCGAACGTGAACCCGCTATCGCCTGGCACTGGGGACCCACGATGGCCGTTCGGGCGGTGCTCGAGGCGCTGGCCATCACGGGCCGGCTGGGGCTGGCCCGACGCCAGGGCAATCGCCGCTTCTACGACCTGACCGAGCGCCTCTACCCCGCCGACCTTCTGGCCACACGAGTTCCAGAGCGGGAGCAGCTGCTCCATAAACTGCTGTCGCGATACCGCGGTCACGGGCTGCTGGGCGCCACTGGAAGCAGCGAATTGTGGGCAGGGACTGACTCGGCGGTGGTGCGAACGGAGTTGCGCGCCGAACTCCTGGACCGCGGTGAGATCCTGCAGGTCACGGTGGAAGGCGTTCGGGGCCCACGCTTCATAATTGGCGACGAGCTGCCGCTGCTGGCCCAGGCCGAACGTGAATGCGCCCCATCAGCGGCCGTCGATGCGGGCCCGGCGTTGGACTTTGCCACATGGTCGAGCGAAGGAGCCAGCGGCTGCAGCTTCCTGGCGCCGCTCGATCCACTGATTTGGGACCGCAACTTCCTCGATCCGCTGTACGGTTTCGAATACCGCTGGGAGGTGTACACGCCGGCTGCCAAGCGACGCTGGGGCTACTACGTCCTGCCGATCATGTTTGGTGACCGGCTCGTGGGCCGCGTCGAGCCCCGCATCGACCGCACCTCCAAGGTAGTCCGTATCCTGGGAATGAGCTGGGAAGCGAGCTTCGACCCGCTGGACACCCCCGGCTTCGTGTCGGCATTCGCGGCCGCCCTCAATTCTTACCAGTATTTCGCCGAAGCCGCGGCCGTAATTGCGCCTCTCGACGCCGCGCATGGGCCGCTATTCCGTGCCCTGGACGGGCAGGTTAAGCTGCTTGGGGAAGATCCCGTTCGGCCGTCCATCGGCGGCGTGCGAGTCTCATCTGGCAAGGCCGCGGCCACCTCGTAACGGCTCGAATGCGGCCGCGAAGGGCGTTTTTGTCTCGCGCCGCGCAGCCCCGAGTCTCGCCCGGCCATCGGCCCGAGCCGGGCGAGACAATATGGACCGGACCACACTTGCAGAGGAGATTCGAAATGGCTGCTATCAGACGCGCATCCGTCGCCTGGGTAGGCGATCTCGCAACCGGCTCGGGCCTGTTGAGCGCAGATACGAGCCAGGCATTCGACGCCCTACCGGTCAGCTGGGCGTCACGAACCGAGCACGCCGATGGAAAGACCAGTCCGGAAGAACTACTCGCGGCGGCTCATGCGAGCTGCTACTCAATGGCCTTCTCCGGTGAATTGGCCAAGGCCGGCTCCCCTCCCGAGAAGTTGAGCGTCACGTCCGAAATCACTTTCGACCTCGTCGCCGGGAAATGGACCGTGATCTCCAGCAAGTTGACGGTCAAGGGCAAGGTCCCAGGCCTTGACGAGGCTGCGTTCCGCTCGATTGCCGAGGCCGCCAAGAGCGGTTGTCCTATCTCGCGGGCGATCCAGGGCAATGTCGCCTTGAGCGTCGAAGCCAAGCTCGAATAAACTCCCCTCGAGGTGATAATCTCGGTCCATGAACGACAAGAGTGAGCATGGCAAGGCCGTCCGCATCGACGGCTGGGGTTTCGAGGGCAATCTGGCCGGACATCGGGGCGGGTTGCCGCTGATCGGCTTGTTCCTGATTGTGCTGGGGCTATTCCTGGCCGCCGGACAGCTTTTCAAAGAAGCTCAGGTGGGAGCGTCCGCGTTCTTTCTTGCGGTCGGCATCGTGATGGTTGTAGCCGGTGTGCGCGACCGCAGCGACTTGGCCCTGTATGCCGGGGTCTTTGTGACCGCCCTGGCGCTTAGCGACCTGTTTACCGGCATGGGGCTGATTCACGGCCAGGGCTGGGGAACCCTATTCCTGGGTCTGGGCCTGGTGTTCATTGCTTTGGTCCGGTCCACCGGTAGCCGCATCGGCTGGGCGCTGGGAATCGGCCTGCTGCTTGCCTTGTGGGGTGGTAGCGAGGTCGCCGCCGCGAACCTGAACTTCGCCGCGGACAGGTTGATCGGCCCGCTCCTAATCGTGTTCCTAGGGATCTACATCGTGACCCGTAACCGGGGCGCGCGGACCTACTGAGCCGGCTGCGTCGGCGATGGGTCGAGCATCGGCAGCCTGGACTGCACCGATCCACCGACCACCATGGCCACGGGGACGTCGCTCTCCAGGTGCCGCTCAACCGTTGGAGCAAGCGTCCGCAGGGTTCCGTCTTCATTTACGACCTGCCTGAACACCGCCACGGACTCCGGATCGAACTGCGTCCCGGAATTGGCACTCAGTTCCGCCCAAGCCACGTCAAGCGGAAGAGCGGCCCGGTAGATCCGATCGCTGGTCATGGCGCTGAAGGCATCGGCAACGGCGATGATTCGGCCGCCGAGTGGGATGGACAGCCCGGCAAGAGCATTGGGATAGCCCCGGCCGTCCCAGCGTTCGTGGTGGTGACGCACGATCTGCGCAATGTCGGACATCGCCTCGTAGACCTCGAGAATCGCCGCGCCAATTTCGCTGTGGCGACGCATCTCCGCCATCTCGGTGTCGGTCAGGGGACCCGGCTTGAGCAGGACCGCGTCGGCGATGCCGATCTTGCCGATGTCATGCAAGTAGCCGCCGATTCGGATCGTCATCTGCTGTCGCTCGTCGAGTCCTAGCACGGAGGCCATCCGCTCCGAGAGTATCCCGAGCTGACGGCAATGCTCCCCGGTCTCCAGGTTGCGAGCCTCGATAGCAGTTGACAGCGTCAGGGCGATGGAATCGAGAACCGGGCTCATATAGCGGTACTGCAATGCTTCGTAGCGCATCTGGGATGACGAAAGGGCGCGTCTGAGCTCGCCCAGCAGCTCCTCGCCGGTGAAGGGCTTGATCAGCATGCCGCTTGCACCTTCACGCAGCGCCTGAATCGCCGTGTCAACGGTTCCGTGGCCGGTGACCACGACCACCGGCAAGTCCGGCTGCCTCTCATGCAGGGCCCTTGTGAGCGCCATGCCATCCATACCGGGCATGTGGATGTCAGTGATGACGACGTCGAACGGCGATTCGTCGAACAGGACGATGGCGGCCAGTGGGTCGCCGCAGGTCACGGGCTCAAAGCCCTGGACCTCCAGGAGCCGGCGCAGGATCTGGAGAATCACCGGCTCGTCGTCCACACACAGGACGCGCGGCCTGGAATTGCCGATATGCGGAGAGCGCAGATCCCAGCTCACGCCGCCTCCCCTCGCGAGCGGCCGCGCTCGCCGGTCGCATCGTCGACCGCGCCGGCGAAGGCGGACCAGGAGGTCGGAAGCCAGACGGTGAAGAGGGCGCCGCGGCCGGGCTCGCTGTCGACTTCGATCGAGCCTCCGTGGCTCTCGACGATCCGAAGGCTGACGGACAGGCCGAGTCCAGTACCACCGCCGGTTCCGGCTCGGGTGGAAAAGAACGGCGTGAAGATGCGAGCGCGCGTTGCATTGTCCATGCCGATGCCGTTATCGGCCAGAGTCAGGCCCACCCGATCGCCATCCGCGCGCGTAGCGACTCGCAGTTCCCCGCCCCGAGGCATGGCCTCCAAGGCGTTGTTCAGCAGATTAAGAATGACCTGCTTGAGGGCATCCGGGTCGATGTCGAGGCGCGGCAGATCGCCGTATTCCTCCACGATCGAGACGCCGGTCTCCCTGGCTCGGAAGCGAACGAGTTCCAGGGTGGACCGAGACAGGCTGTTGAGGTCAGATGAGATGCGCTGGGGCGGACGTGGGCGAGCGAATTCCAGCAAGGCTCGAATTATCGACCGGGCCCGGACGGCCTCCGCCTGGATGACGGCCGCCTCTTCGTGGCGCGGATCGTCCTCCTGCAGTTCGGTCAGCAGCAGCTCCGAGAAGCCCAGTATTCCGGTCAGCGGATTGTTCACCTCATGGGCGACGGCCGCAGCCAACTCGCCGATAGCCCAGAGCTTCGACGCCTGAGCCAGCTGCTGCTGCACGCGCCCGACCTCGGTGAGCTGGCGCTGGATGCCGGCCAGGAGGGCCTGGTTCTCTATTGCCACGCCTATCTGATTCGCGACCAGCTGGGCGAGGCTTACGAACTCCGGCTCGAGGACGCGCTCGCCAATCTGATCGAGCAGATAGAGCCGGCCTAGCGATCGGCCGCCGTGATCCGCAAGCCGAACGCCGAGAATTGCCCGAACCTCCGCCCCCACTCCGGCCAGTTCGGCGGGCACGGCGGCGATGCCGACGCCACGACCGGCGGCGCTGTACGAGGTGATGGGCACAGCGGGCAGACCAATTTCGGCTTCGGCCGGATCCAGGGCCCGACGCATACCGACCAGCCAGGGCGCGAGAGGCCCGTGCGCGGCGACAACCACCGACTCAGCATTCGGAGACTCGGCGTCCGGATCTACACGAGCCAGGAAGGAGGTGGCGTCGGTCGGCGTGATGGCCGCCAGGATAGCTGCGAAATCGAGCTTGCCCGGACCCATCAGAGCCAGACTTTCGCTGGCCCGTAGGACGGCGGCGAGTTCGTCCTTGCGGGCTCGGTGCCTCGATTCGGCGGTCTCAGCGCGCATTAAGGCGGCCCTGGTGCGGGTTTCGGCGACGTGCAGATCCCATTGGCCCATTACCGACGTCAGGCCGATCAGCAACAGGCCGAAGGTCCAGGCCGCCAGGGCGAAGCCGTGGCCCAGGCCAAAAGCATTGATGGTGGCGAGCAGCCCGAGGCCCAACACGGGCGGCCAGGCAAGTAGCAAGGCCAGGCGTGCGCCTCCAACAGAAAACGATCGGCGCCTTGGTCTGCTGCCAAGAGCGTGCTGGGGCGCGGTTGATTCCGGGTGCGCTGCGACCATGGTGGAACACTACGGTGTCGGAGGGCCGCTTGCCATCACCAACATGGGCGATTCTGACGTGCGCCGGACTGCGTAGGAACGCTGACCTATCTTCGGCGGCAGGCTAACGGGCCAGGCTGGACGCCTCGGCGGCGGCACGCTCCACTGCATCGCCGAGACGATCGACGACCGTCTGGAGTTCCTCGTCGGTAACCACAAAGGGCGGCCCGAGCAGGATGGTGTCGCCGCTCGTGCCGTCCGCGCAGCCGACTCCGGAATACACCAGCAACCC
Organism: Chloroflexota bacterium; assembly: GCA_025358515.1. Lineage (GTDB taxonomy): Bacteria > Chloroflexota > Limnocylindria > Limnocylindrales > CSP1-4 > Fen-1039. Next base: position 24,147 of record JANYJG010000227.1, on the reverse strand, counting down.
TGATTCGCGAGCGTTCCGAACGATGTTCTCCGTGAGTTTCGCCGCCCGCGGGAACGGCCGCCGAGTCGAGCGGTCGGCCACGAACTCCAGGCCGACCAGCAGGCCCCGGCCACGCACATCGCCGACATTGGCGTGGCCGCCCAGTCGCTCGCCAATGAGCGACAGCAGTTTCTCGCCCTTGGTGGCGCTGGCCTCCACGAGGTGTTCCGTCTCCAGGATCCGTAGCACTTCGCCGGCGACGGCCGCGCCCACCGGGGAGTGGCTGTACGTGAACCCGTGGGTGAAACCGCCGGCTCCCATAACCGTGTCATAAACGTGGCCGCTGGCGACCGCCAGCCCGATCGGGAAATACCCGCTGCCGGCACCCTTGGCCGCGGTCATCACGTCCGCCCGGACGCCCCAATGATCCAGCCCGAACCAGCGACCCGTTCGCCCGAAACCGGTCATCACCTCGTCGTCGACGAGCAGCATGCCGTGGCGACGGCACAACTCCGCCACCGCGGGCCAGTAGCCATCCGGCGGAGCCACAGCCCCCAGCGTTGCCCCGACGATCGGTTCGGCGACGAACGCAGCCACTCGCCCGGGTCCCGCTTCGGCGATCGTCGCTTCCAGGTCTGCGATCAGCGCATCCACATCGCCCAGGGCGTGGGCCGCGGCCTCTCCGGCCCGGTATGGATACGCTGCGCTGACGTGCTTGAAGCGGCCGAGCCACGGCTCGTAGGGGCGGCGCAGCGGCTCGCGGCCGGACAGGTCCAACGCGCCGAGAGAGTTGCCGTGGTAGCTGCCCCAGCGTGAAATGACCACGGTGCGATCCGGCTCGCGTCGGGCCAGGTGATAGGCCCGAACCATCTTGAGGGCGGTCTCGATCGCCTCCGAGCCGCCGCTGACGGGATAGATCACCGGGTCGTCCACCGGCATGTAGCGGCCCACCGCCTTGGCATACGCCTCCAGCGGCTCGTTCCTGAACGTCGTGCCGTGGACGTAGGTGAAGAGACGCGCCTGGGCCGCCATCACCGCCACGATCGACTGCCGGCCGTGGCCCACGTTGACGACGATCGCTCCGCCTGCGGCATCGAGGTATGCCTTGCCGTCGGCGTCCCAAATAGTGCTGCCTTGTGCTCGCGCTGCGAACGGCAGCTCACGTCCGATGACCCGTGCAAAAACACGTCCATCGGTGCCGGCACCGGTCGTGGCACCGCCGGCAACCCGGCCGTTGATAACGCTCATTGCGAGATTGTAGGACGTGCGGCGCCAGAACCCGCACGACCTGTCCCAATCTGCCTGCCTATGACCGGTCAGTGGCCTCGGCGATGTCCACCCGATAGTCGCTGCCTTCCCATAGGCCGGATTCCATCCACCAAAACGTGAACTCAACCGCCGAACCCGACGCCAGCAGATCGGACTCGGGCACATCTGCCACCCAAACCCCCAGGCCCGTGTCCCGAGCGTCCAGATCGGCCCAGGTCTGCCGGCCGTCGATCGAGTAATGCACCCGAGCCGGGGCCAACAGCTCCAACCGTAGGATGCGACCCGCGGGCATCGAGGGGCGTGGGCCGCTGAACCGCCACGTCGCTCGCGTGGCCACCGGCACCTTGCCCCCGTACCGGCGCCATGCGGCCTCAGGACGATCGATGGCGTGGCCCAGGGCAATCGAGCGGACCAGCTTCACGTACTCCGCGTGGGCCCACGCCAGTGGCATCGCCGAACCGCTGGGCCGACCGGGCAGGAGGCCGAGGCGCGGAATCGGCGGCGCGTCCCAGACCTGCTCGGGCAGCATGCCGCCGCCGGACGCCATGCGTCGCATCGTCTCGAGGTACGGCCGCGCATCGCGACCCGCATCAAGTTCGTAGTGACCTCGCTCCCCGACCAGGAGCGGCCAACCGCGCCCGATACCCGTCCCGTCGAAGGCGCTGCCGTCCGCGTGCTCGCCGTAGCCGTCGCCGTTGTAGCGGTGCCAGACTGGTCCGCTCGGCGTTTCCGTTCGCAGCATGGCATCGGCCACGGCCAGGCTCGAGACAATCTTTGGATCGTGGGGCAGGCGCAGGCCAAACCGAACGAGCGCCAGGAAGTCCGTCCCGACCATCTCATCGGCCGGCACCATCGGCGCTTCGAGCGGCTGATTGCGCACCGCGACGGGCGTCGAGAGGGGCGCGCCGGCGAGAACCTGGGGCGAGGCGATCCGGACGTAGTAGCCCTCCACGCCGTGTTCGCGGGCCAGACGACTTCCCACGGCGTAGGTCCAGTCCTCGATGGCGGCGTTCCAGTCGTCCGCCAGCTCGAGGCAGTAGGAGGCGGCGGGCTCCGGCAGGTGTCCCGCCGCGACGACGAGGGCGGCAACAACAGGAGCCAGCGTGGAGGTGGCAAGCCCGCCGTTCTCTTCCCAGCGATCCTGCCCAGTCGCCGGACCGGTCCTTGCGATGAATCCCGCCGCCCTGGCGATCATGCCGTCTAGGGCGGTCTCGGTCAGCAGGTTTTCGAAGGCAGCGGCGTTGCTGCCGCTCCTGCCGTGCATATGCGAGGTGCCGCTCCGAAGTGCCCCGGCCAGAAGTAGCGGATAGGCGGCTTCGTCGAGCTGCACGCCGGTCCAGTACGGATCTCCGTCTACCCACTGGTTCTGAGCCCAGTGACCGTCCGGCTCCTGCGATGCGACGAGGTAGGCAAGAGTGCGGCGAGCGGTCGCTTCGGCGCCCAGGGCCACGAAGGCTCCGGCCGACTCCACCAGGTCGCGCGACCAAACCAGGTGGTATCCACCCAGGTCGTTGCGAGTGTTGCCCCAGGGGATGGAAAGGCTGGCCACGGTGGCTCCCGGCTCGGTTCGATCCTGGAGGGTCCGCAGAACCGAAGCCGACGTCAGGTAGAGATCGCGGTCCTCCGGCGACAGGTCGTTCGGGGGATCGACAACGGTTCGGACGAAGCCATACCAATTGCCGACGTACTCGTCCCAGGCGCTCACGAAGTGCACGGCCAGGGCGGCGCAGGCCTGCAATCCCGCCTCGTCGGGGCTGGCACCGAACGCGAGCGCCATTTGGGCCACGCCTCCGGCCAACGCCAGTTCCGTCATGGCCGCCACGTTGCCGGCGTCGGTGGCCCCAAATGTCCAGGCCATCCGGCCGTTGGCCGTGAAATCCTGCCAGCCGTCGGACTCGCCGACATAGCCGACGCTTTGGCGCAGCGGTCCCGGATCGGAAGCCAGGGCCAGTGCCCACGGGCCGTTCTGGGCGAAGATCATCGCCCGGCCCTTGTATGCACCCGCCCAGGCTCGACCATGGACACCGCCAAAACCGAGGTGGGGTGCGAGCAACGGGTAGAGGCGGAGCGGGTGCGCCGCACGGGCGGGGTCGGCCGGGTCCCGGCGGTCCTCCAGGCGGGCCTCGATTCGAACGACGTCGGCGTGATCGTCGGCGCAAATTCGAAGGGTCAGCTCGTAGCGTGGGTGGCTGTGAATGGCCGTTATGGCCGGCACGCCGTTCGGCTCGTGGTGGACCTGGTGCGTGGCGTCGCGCTTGACCTCGCTCCAGAATCCCGCGTCGTCGGCCACGATGAAGCCCAGGTCGCGCACTTGCGGTCGGTCCACGTGGGGCCAGTAGATCTCGTTCAGAATGCCGTGGCCCAGGGTGAACCACACCCGACTCGAATAGTGCGACGTCCCGACCGCGTCCTTGTCGCTGCTCGACCAGGTCGGTGCGATGCCCGGTCCGCCGGGAGCGACCGCGCCCTCCTCGCTCATTTGGCGGTGGACGCTGCCGGCGCGACGATGGTCGCCTCGTCCGCCACCCCGGGCTGTACGACGGGATCGTGCCAGCGATCGCCGTGCTGGAGCACATTGGCCGCTTCCGGCGGGCCCCAGGTCCCGGGCTCGTAGACGCATGGCGCAATTGTGGCGTCGAGCACGCCGTCGACGACGCGCCAGGCCGCCTCGACCCAATCCTGGCGGGAGAAGAGCGACTGGTCGCCGCGCGTGGCATCGCCGATCAGCCGCTGGTACGGCGGGCGCTCCGTCCCGCTATGGTGCGACGCGAACAGTTCGACCGCTTCGCCGACCATCGCCTCACCGGGCTTCTTGGCCCGGGCCCCGAGTGAAATCGACATATCCGGCGTCAACCGGAATCGGAAGTAGTCCGCGTCCGGCGGAAGTGCTTCTCCGAAGACCGACTGCGGCGGACGCCTCAGCTCGACGAGGACCTCGGTCACGGTCACGGGCAGGCTCTTACCGGTGCGGATGTAGAACGGGACTCCGCCCCAGCGCCACGTGTCGACGTGCAGTCGCAGCGCGGCGAACGTCTCGACTGTGGAGTCCGGGGCTACACCTTTGATGTCGCGATAGCCTCGGTACTGGCCCCGCACGATGTCGGCGGGCGTCAGCGGGCGGATTGAGTCCAGGACCTTGAACTGCTCGTTCCGGATGGCTTCAGGCGTGTGACCCGAGGGCGGCTCCATGGCCAGCAGGCTGACGACCTGCAAAAGGTGGTTCTGGACGACATCTCGGATCGCCCCCGCCTGATCGTAGAAGGCGCCCCGGTCGTCGACGCCGAACTCCTCGGGCATGTTGATCTGGACGCTCGCAATTCGGTCGCTATTCCAGATGGGTTCGAGGAACGAGTTGGCGAAGCGGAAGTAGAGGAGGTTCTGTACGGGCTCCTTGCCCAGGTAGTGGTCGATGCGGAAGACGGCAGCTTCGGCGAACGCCGTGTGGATCGTCTCCTCGAGGGCCATGGCCGAGGCGAGGTCTCGGCCAAACGGTTTCTCGACGATGATCCGCGCTCCCGTGGCACAACCCGACGATTGCAGGTTGTCGACGACCTCGCCGAAGATCGTCGGCGGAATAGCCAGGTAGTGGAGCGGATGGCGGGCCTTGCCAAGTTCCCGGCGCAGGGCGTGGAAGGTTTCGACGTCGTCATCCGAGCCCTTGACGTAGCGGAGGCGGTCGGTCAGGGCACTGGCCGCGGCTTCGTCCGCGAAACCATGAGCCGCCAGGCTCTGACGCGCCCGCTCCTTGAGGCTCTCCAGGTCGCCGGAACGAGCCACGCCGATGATCGGAAGGGCGAAACCTTCGTCGCGGATCAGGCCGGCCAGCGCCGGAAAGATCTGCTTGTAGGCGAGATCGCCTGTGGCTCCGAAGAATACGAAGGCGTCGGAGCGCTCGGCCGATCGGGACGATCGAGTGGTAGGTCGGTGGTTGGGGCGATCGCCGGCCATTGCATCAGCCCTTCGTTTCCTCGTGGCCGCCGAAGCCGAATCGCATCGCCGACAGAACCCGGTCGCCGAAGTCCGCTTCGCCTCGTGACATGAAGCGTTCGTACAACGCCGTCGTCAGGACCGGAGCGGGAGCGGACACGTCTATTGCGGCGATGCTCGTCCAGCGTCCCTCACCTGAGTCGGAGACGCGGCCCTCGAACGTCGAGAGGTCCCCATCGCGCAGAAACGCCTCAGAAGTCAGGTCCAGAAGCCAGGAGGCAACCACGCTGCCGCGCCTCCACACTTCAGCCACCGCCGGCAGATCGAGCTCGTACTTGTACATGTCCGGGTCGCGCAGGGGCGTGATCTCGGCGCTGACCTCGCGCTGCTTCAGGCCGGCATCGGCGTGCTTGAGGATGTTCAGACCTTCGGCGTAGGCGGCCATAATCCCGTACTCGATGCCGTTGTGGATCATCTTGACGAAATGCCCGGCGCCGCTTGGGCCGCAGTGCAGATAGCCCTGCTCCGCCTTCGTGGGAGTGCCCTTCCGCCCCGGCGTCCGCGGCGCGGAGTCGACCCCCGGAGCGAGCGCCAGGAAGATCGGGTCGAGGCGCTTCACGGCCCCGGTCGGGCCGCCGATCATGAGGCAGTAGCCGCGTTCGAGGCCGGCGACGCCGCCGCTGGTCCCGCAATCCAGGTATTGGATTCCCCTATCGGCGAGTGCCCGGGAGCGGCGGATGTCGTCGACGTAGTAGGAATTGCCGCCATCCACGACCACATCGTCTCGGGCAAGCAGCGGCAGGATTTCGTCCAGGGTCGCGTCCACGGACGCAGCCGGCACCATCAGCCACAAAACCCGGGGAGCGGCCAACTGGCCCACCAGGTCCTTGAGCGAGGTGGCGCCGGCGGTGATGGCCTTGTCGGCGAGCAGCCCGTTCACCGTGTCCGCGTGCCGGGCATAGCCCACAACGGTATGGCCGGCGCTCAGCCAGCGGCGCGACATGTTGGCGCCCATCCTGCCCAGACCGACCAATCCAATTTGCATCGTCGTCCCCTTTTGTGGGTGCAAGTCGAGCGCCGCCGCGATTGCACGGCGGGTGTCCGGCTCCTTAACCTCCTCATCATCGCCCTTGCGACCAAAGTTGTGGGCTTCGCACCGGCCGAGACCGCCAGATGGGTGGCAAACGGCGCCTGTCCGACTGACTACTCGCTCAGCCAGAGGGCGATGTCTCTGGCCGAGGGAATGCGGCCGTAGCTGACGACCTTGCCGTCTATGACAAGGCCCGGAGTGCTCATGATCCCGTAGGCCATGATCTGCCCGTAGTCGGTGACCTTGACAATCTCAGCCTCGACGCCGGCCAAACCGACCGCCTCGCGGGCGTTGGCCTCCAGGCGGACGCAGTTGGCGCAGCCGGGACCCAGGACTTCGATCTTCTTCATGGTGTTGACTCCTTCTTGAGGGTTGTCCTATCAGGGGATGAGGAGATTGAATAGGTAGCCGATACAGAGGATCCCGGTCGTCACCACCGTGCCGAAGACCGCGATGAGCGGCCAGCGGATGACCCGGCGCAGGATGATGAACTCGGGCAGGCTGATGGCCGTGATCGCCATCATGAAAGCAAGGGTTGTACCGAGCGGCATGCCCTTGCCCAGGAGGGCCTGGACGATTGGGATCGTGCCGGCAGCGTTCGAGTAGAGCGGGATGGCGATCAGCACGACGATCGGCACAGCGAGCGGGTTGGAGCGACCGCCGATGGCGGCCACGAGCTCCGTCGGGGCGTAGCCGTGGATAAGGGCCCCGATGCCGATGCCGATCAGCAGGTAGGGCACGATCCTTCGGACGAGGTCTTTCGTATAAGCCCAGGCGTCGTGGATGCGGTCTTCCCAGGTGAGCTGGACCGTGGCCAAAGTCCCGCCCTTGCCCTGCATGGCCCAGACATAGTCCTCTACGTAGCGCTCCATGCGAAGCTTGCCGATGACGAGCCCGCCGACGATTGCCACCGTCAGCCCGGCAGCCATGTAGACGAGCGCGATGACGGGTCCGAACAGGCCCCACAGCAGAACCAGGGCAACTTCGTTGACCATGGGTGAGCTGATGAGGAAGGCGAAAGTGACGCCCAGCGGGATGCCGGCCTCCACGAAGCCGATGAATAGCGGCACCGCGGAGCAGGAGCAAAACGGGGTCACGATCCCGAACGAGGCCGCCGTCACAGTCCCGGCCACGAGTCCTCGGCCGGCGAGGACCGCTCGGACCTTCTCTGGTGGGAAGAAGCCGCGGATCAGCGTTACCGCGGTGATGATGCCCAGCAGGAGCAGCAGCACTTTGGGCACGTCCAGTAGGAAGAAGGCTATCGCCTCGCCGAAGTGGCTCCCCCGCTCGAGACCGAAGACATTGAAGGTGAGCCAGTCCGCGAGCGGGGCCTCGGCGAACCAGGCGACGAGCCAGGCGACGACCGAAACGCCGACCGTAAGCTTGAGTGGGAGATGGAAGCGGCGGACGGCGCCGAGGCCGAGGGTGGTCATCGCGGCGGCTCCAGAAGGGTCCTGAGTTGCGCCAGCGCCGCCGCGCAGGCAGCTTCATCACGCTCGTAGTACACCCGCCGGGTATCGGCGGGCGCTCGAGTGGCCCTGACCAAACCGGCGTCGCGGAGACGGGCCAGGTGGTTACTGACGTTGTTGGAGCGCTCGTCGAGAGCCGCGGCAAGTTCGCAGACGCAGTGCGGCCCGCCCTGCAAGATGGCAAGGATGCCGGCCCGATTGGCGTCGGCTAGCAGAACCGCGACGGCGGTTGGCGCCTCGACTATTGGCCGGGACAGCGCCAGACGGAGTTCCGGCAGGACCGGTGACTCAGCGGCCATTGGGGGCCTCCATTGGCTTAGTGATGTGGGAGGCCCGGGTCTCGTACTGGGAGGCCCGGGCCATGGTTGAGATGTTCATGAGAGCAGGATCCAGGCACGCTGCGCGGCCAGAGCAACGAGCGCGATTGCGAAGATCCGCGAGAGCGTCGCGCTCTTCACTCGACCCGCGGTGAAGCGTGCTCCGAGCCACGCACCGATGACCGACACGACCGAGGTGACGATCACGGTCGGCCAGTCGAATTGCGCCGAGCCCAGATGGCTGGCAAAGGCCGAGAACGACGGTAAGGTAACGGCGACGGAGTTGGTCGCGGCCGCCAGGCGGGCGCTGTAGCCGACGAGCGTGAGCGTCGGAATCAGCAGGAAACCCGGCCCGACGCCGAGGAAGCCCGCGAAGACCGATATCGGCGCAGCGGCGACGCTCGCCTTGGCTCGCGACCGGTCTGTGATCGCGTGGACATCCTCGCTTGCCGCGCCCTTGGGGAGCGCCATGCGAACCGCGAGAAAGACGAGCACCACCACCTATAGCCACCAGATGAACTCGGTGGAGGCGAACTGGAGGAGCCACACGCCGAACGGCGCGCCGATAGTGGTGATGATCACGAGGACGAGCGCACCACGGCGATCGACCATGCCGGCTCGCCAGAACGCGATCGCACCGGAGATGGCCGTCAGTCCGTTGAGGAGCAGCGCCCAGGGCTGGATGACATCCTTCAGGTCGTATCCGAAGAGCCCGAGGACTGGGATCGCGACGAAGGCGACGCCTAGGCCAAGCATCCCCGAAAGGAACGAGAGGCCGAACAGGAGGGGCGTGAGTAGCAGCAACATGTCACTGGGCAGTGTGTCACCCACGGCTGATATATCAGAGGGATAGAAGGCCCGACTCTCTGAGCCGAAGGTCACTTAGCCACGCCTGCAACGCCCGGCATCTCTCCGAGCTTGAGGTGGCTTCAAGGTGTAGGTTCTGACCCATGAGAGTCGCCTTCTTTTCCGATCTCCATGCCAACCTGCCTGCGCTCGAAGCCGTCCTGGCCGACATCACCCGTGTCGGCGTCGACGCACGCTATGCCTTGGGCGATCTCGTTGGCTATGCCCCCTGGCCCAACGAGGTCATCGAACGGCTCCGCGCCGAAGCGATCCCGGGGGTCATGGGCAACTACGACGACGGCACCGGGTTCGGTCGCGACGAGTGCGGTTGCGCATACACGAATCCGGCCGAGGTAGCGCTCGGCGACGAGGGCTTCGCCTGGACCAAGTCGCATACCAGCGACGACAACACGGCCTGGCTGCGAACGCTCGCGCCGGAGATCCGCTTCGAGGGCGACGGTTTCCGTTTCCTACTCGTCCACGGCAGCCCACGGCGGATGAACGAGTACCTCTACGAGGACAAACCCGACGCGACGTTCGCCCGCATCGCCGCCGCGGCGAATGCCGATGTCATCGTCTGTGGCCATACGCACCGGCCCTATGACAAGACCGTTGGCAGCACACGCTTCATCAACGATGGCTCCGCGGGGAAGCCGAAGGACGGCGATCCGCGCGCTGGATGGGTCCTGGTCGAGACCGGCCGGCAGGGAATCTCGGTAGAGTTCAAGCGCGTGGTGTATGACGTTGTGGCCGCAGCCGATGCTATCGAGGCTTCTGAACTCCCAGACGAGTTTGCCGCGCAACTGCGTGAAGGCCGGGGGTATGCGCCGCGCGTGCTAGGGGAAGTGGCGTGACCGCGCGAGACGCCGAGCTCTGAGTTCTTTCTGATTGCGGCGGCGCGTGCCTCAGCCCCGTCGATCGACCACCGAACTCGCCGGACGCTTTCCGCCGGGCCGCATCTCGCCCGCCATCTTCCTGAACCGCCTCACCGTCAGGCACACACGAACCCTCCGAGCTGAGTTCGCGGAGGATCGCCAGCCGAGTCGGGTCGACTGTCAGCAGCTTTGCGGGGCCACCAGTTGCGCGTAGTCGAATCCAAGCGATGCGGAGAGGTGTTTCGCCACGATCGGCAGAAATGCCTTGACGTCGTTCGTAGCTCGCAGGCTGGCCATGATCGTCTCGCTTGCTCGTACGGCTGCCTGGCTCATACGGAATGCGTCAATTTGGAGTTGAGTGGGCGATAGCCGACTCTGCTGCATCCGCGCCAGAGTTAGTTGCTGCTCACGCACGTCGGCGAGGAGCGCTTGGGCGCCTGCGTCGGCCTCGAGCGCCGCGGTGGCGGCACGATATGCGGCCACCGCCGGAGCATGACGGAGCGCCCCGGCGAATTCGAGCGTCGCCTGGTGAAGTTCGTTGTCCAGCATTGGAGTCTCCCTCAGCCGCCGCAGCAGCCGCCGGCGCGGCAGTTCGCGGCGAAGTCGATGCCGATCTCGCTGCTCATGAGTGTGTCGGCCTCACGGCAGATCGCCTCGAACGCGCTTTGCGCGGCGACGTACTCGGCGACGGTCGGGAACGCGTACACGGCCGCCTGGAATCCATCGAATGCAGCCTGCTGCCGGGCGTCGAGCTTCCCGAGTCGGATTTCGAACTGCAGGTCAGACTGGCAGCGGTTGAACGCCTCGATGGCCTGTTGTGCCGCGTCGTCAACGCCGAGGGCGGCACCCGCCGCGCGCAGCCGCTCGAACTCGGGACCGCGCCGGAGCGCCGTTCCGAAAGTCCCGGCCGCGAGGAGCACCTCGGTCTCGGTCGCGCGGCTGACGGCCCCAAGCTCGGCCGACTGATCCACTGATAGTAGGGTCATTACCAGGCCTCCTTCAGGCAACGAGTGACGGTACGGCGAAGAGTCGGTCGACGAGGTCGCGCACGCGATGGAGCCCGGCAATCTCAGTCTCGAGCAGGGGCACCTCGAGGACGGGCGCGCTGAAGCGCCTCTGGATGTCGGCGAGGTAGCCCTGCTGCATCTCGTATCGGGCCCGTGCATATGGCGTCTGGCAGACGTTCTCGGAGAGGACCATGTTCGCCACTACGAGTCCCAGGCGGATGCCGACCGTGCCGAGTTGGCGGATCGCTCGCTCAGCCTCGACGATCGGAGTCGCCTCGGGATACATGACGAACGCAAACGTGCTCTGGGCTGGGTCGCGCATCATGTCGATGACCCGCCCGAAGCGCGCCTTAGCGACGTCATCCGCCGCCGTCGACTCGACCGAAGCGAAGACCTTCACGTCGATCTGGTGGCTCCAAGCGATCGGAAGCTCCAGCAGGCGCAGCGTGTGCCCGGTCGGGGCGGTGTCGAAGACCGTCATGTCATAGGTGTCGCGGCTCGCGAGGTCGATGAAGCGGTGGAACGAGGCCATCTCTTCGGTGCACGGCGAGTCGAGCTCTTCACGCATGGCGGCGATCGCCACGGGGCTTCGGCCGCGGGCGAGGGCGTCGGCGATGATGCGCTCGGTGTATTCGGCGGCGGCGGCCTTCGCATCTACGCGCGCAGCCCATAGTCCTTCGACCCCCGGCACTGGCACGGGCTCGGGGCCGACGGTCGGACCGAGGACGTCGCCGATGTGAGCCGCCGGGTCTGTGGTCACGAGCAGGGTGCGGTGCCCCTGGCCGGCGAGCCAGACGGCTGTCGCACAGGAGACGACAGTCTTGCCGACGCCACCTTTTCCAGCGAAGAAGATAGTCCGTGCCCGGCCGGCCGGCAGCAGGGTCGCGAGAGCCGCGGCAGTGTCGGTGGATCGGGCCTGCACGCTGGGGTTGATCTCGGGCACCCCAAAGAAGGGTCGGGTCGCCCCGGCATCTCGCAGCAGCGGAGCGAACGCGCGCAGCCTTGCGAGGCCACGCACCTCGCCGTCGAGAAGCGGCACATGTCGGGCCGGCATCGGCAGTTGTCGCGCGATCTCAGCGAGGTGGCGCTCCTGCATCTCGATCCTGGCGGCGAAGAAGGGCGAGGATGCCTCCTAGCGCGGCAGGATGCCGTTGACGATGAGCTCGGTGGTAACGATGCCGAGCTTCGCAAGGTCGGCGCTCGCCCGGCGAGTCTCGGAGATCGCAGTGGCTTCCGGATGCAACACGAAGATGAACCGGGTTGACTGCCGATCGCGAAGCGCTGTAAGGGCGCGCTCGTATTTGGCCTTCGCCTCGGCGATGGCGGCGGCCGGCCCGATGCAGGTCTGACCGCTTCCGGCCTCGGCTTCGGCGATGCTCCTGGTCCAGGCCTCGGGGAGTTCCAGGAGGCGGACGGTGTGGCCCGTGGGCGCGGTGTCAAAGATGATGAGATCGAAGCCCGCCGGCGCGGCCTCTTCGGATGGGGCGTTCGGATCGAGGAAGTCTGCGAACCGATCGAACGCCGCGACTTCGGCCGTGCATGGCCCGGCGAGCTGCTCCTCCATGACTCGGACGATCTCCGGCGGGAAGATCTCGCGGAGAGGCGCGAGGGCACGATCGGTGTACTCGGCGGTCGCCTTGTCGGGGTCGATTTCCATCGCCCAGAGGTTAGCCACGTGCTCGATGGCCGTGACGGCGTGGCCGATCGGCTGCTCGAACACATCGGCGAGGTTAGACGCCGGATCGGTTGTCACGATGAGGACGCGTCGGCCGGCATCGGCTTCGGCGACTGCCGTCGTGCAGGCCATCGTGGTCTTGCCGACGCCCCCTCTCACGAAGGGACCTCCGCAAGGCGGCCGAAATCGGGCAACTTGGTTGCGCCGAACCGAACTCCGCGGTCGGGGCCGCATTCGGAGCACAGACACGAGGCAGCCGCCTCGTCGGTCGGGGTGAGGAGGACGTTGACGGACGCCCGCAACCGTTGGAGCGCGTCGAGATCGAGCGAGTAGTACACCCACCGCCCGGCGCGGCGCTCCCTCAACAAGCCGCTGCCCCTGAGTACCCGCAGATGGTGCGAGACGAGTGCGGCGCTCAGGGCGAGCGTATCCCCGACATCGCACACGCAATGCTCGCCATGGCCGAGGAGGGCAACGATACGCGCGCGGGTGGGCTCGGCGATCGCCTGCAGACAAGCCATGGCGTCGGGTGTGATGCCGGATGCGACCGGCTGGGGGATCGTTCTATTCACGGCGTCATTCTAACAGGCGTTAGTACAACGTGCGTTTGTGCATCGGAGAACGCTCCCGCCGACGATCCGGCGCGGCTGTGCGTCAGTCATCGGGTACAGTCGCGTTGTCCCGGCGTAGCCCGCCGGCCGTCAGCCCCGTTTCCAGAAGGGACGAGCATGGACTACGCGCAGGCCATCATCCTCGGGCTGATCCAGGGCGTCACCGAACTCTTCCCCGTTTCGAGTCTCGGCCACTCAGTCATCCTGCCGGCGCTGTTTGGCTGGACCAACGTCGTCGCGGCGCAGTCGGCCAGGGAGTCATTCTTCCTCGCCTTCCTCGTCGGATTGCACGTGGCCACGGCCCTGGCACTCGCCTTCTTCTACCGCGATCAATGGGTGCGCATCGTTCGTGGGCTGCTGCGATCGGTACGACGCCGCCAGATCGAAACTTCAGACGAGTGCCTGGGCTGGCTGCTCGTCGTAGCCACCATTCCGGCCGGTCTAGTCGGCCTTCTGCTGGAACACCCGCTTCGAGTCCTGTTCGCGACGCCGGTAGCGGCCGCAGCGTTCCTGGTCGCCAACGGCTGCATCCTGCTGGCAGGAGAACGAGTTCGTCGGCGTGCCGAGGTTCGGGCTGTCGTCGCGGCTCACGATCAGACGCCGTCGGGTGACCGCCGCCTGGACACGTTGCAATTCCGGGAGGCGGGCGCGGTCGGAGTGGCCCAGGTATTCGCGCTGCTGGCGGGCATAAGCCGCTCGGGGATCACCATGGTGGCGGGCCTCGTTCGGGGCCTCGACCACGAGGATGCGGCGCGCTTCTCATTCCTGCTCGCCACGCCGATCATCCTCGCCGCAGGCGTGTACAAGCTGCCGGACCTGATCGGCCCAAACGGGGACGGAGTTCTCGGTCAGGTGCTCGCAGGCAGCATCGCGGCAGGAATTGCGGCCTACGCCTCCGTGCGCTTCCTGAGCCGCTACTTCACCCGGCGGACGCTGACGCCGTTCGCGGTTTACTCGCTAATCGTGGGAGTGCTCGCGCTGCTTCGGTTCGGCTTGTGGCCCTAAGTCCCGGCTGAGCCAGATGTCTGGGGATAGGCCGACGGCAACTCCAACCAGACGCTCGCCCCGCCCCCAGGCCGATTCTCAGCGCCGACTCGTCCGCCATGCGCCTCAACGAGGGCGCGAACGATCGAGAGGCCGAGTCCGCTGGTCCCGGTTCGCCGGTCCCGCGAGGGGTCGGCTTGGTACAGGCGGTCGAACACCCGCGGCAGATCCTCGGTCGGGATGCCGCTCCCGGAATCGTCGACTGCAATCCGAACGGTTGCCGCCACCCGACGTCCGACGAGCCGAACGAGACCGCCCTGCGGCGTGTGCCGGATCGCATTGTCTGTGAGCGCGGCGAGGACCTGCGCAAGTCGACCGGCATCTGCGTCTACAACGCATCCCGTCTCTATGTCCGCGGACAGCTTGATGCCGTCCGCCCTCGCGTTTGCCTCGAAAGCGTCGACCGTCGCTGCCGCCACTTCGGCAACCTCTACCAGCGTGCGTTCCAACGGCAGATCGCCACCCTCGGCAAGGCCGATGGTGCGGAGGTCGTCCACGATCCGACTCAGGAGTTGCGTCTGCTCGCGGAACTAAATGCTAGGCTCGCGCCATGACCGAATCAGACTATTGGGCTCGTTACTACACCGTAACTGTCGACCGTCCCGCCTGGGAGACCGTAAGGCTGGCGATCCGGCTGTTCGCTGCTGACGACGCCCAGCATTCGCACTCGCGGTTCGCTGTGGACCTGGGCTGCGGAGCCGGCAGAGACTCGCGAGCGATGCTGACGGCCGGCTGGCGCGTTCTTGCGATCGATCGAGAGCCCGGCGCGATCGAGACGCTGGAGGCCGCCACGCCAATGCAACTTCGCCCGGCTCTCGATACTCAGGTCGCCGACCTTGCCACCGTAGATGTGCCGGCATGCGATCTCGTCAACGCCAGCCTCTGCCTGCCCTTCCTCGCCCCGGAGCCGTTCTGGCAGACCTGGAAGCGAGTACTGGGTGCCGTGCCCGTCGGCGGCCGTGTTGCCGTCATGCTCTTCGGGGATCGCGACGGCTCTGCCTCGGATCCCTCAATGACCTGTCCGCCGCCCGACATGGTGCGCGCCAGCCTGTCGTCCTTCGAGGTCGAACACTGGATCGATCGCGAGGAGGAGACGCAAACCGCGCTGGGGGAGCCGCACCACTTCCACCTGGTCGAGCTCGTCGCACGACGAATCGAGTAGCCGGGTCATTGCGCGCGCCTGGTCGCCGCCCGTGAGTGGCCAGCCGTCCCCGGAATGTATGAGTGAGTGGCTTTGGGCCACACGACGGCCCGGATGTGACATTCGGCATGTGGCCATATGCACATAGACGATCTATTCATGTGGCACGCATAGATCGCACGGGAGCCGAACGAATGTCGAACCCGATCCAGGTCTCGCAGCAGGGCTGCGAACGTCTCGCGCTGACACGACGTGTGGAGGGCTGAGCCGTGCTGCGACCCGCCGACGGGATCTACGGCATGCAAGCTTCGCTCCTCAAGACCCTCGCCAGCCCGCGCCGTCTGGAGCTTGTCCACTACCTGGGGGAGGCCGGCCCGACTGAGGTCCGCAAGCTCGCCGAGCATTTCGGGACGACCCAGCCGGCCATCTCACAGCATCTCGCCGCCCTCCGCGGAGTCGGCCTGGTGGACGCCGTGCGCGACGGCCGAGAAGTCCGCTATCAGCTGGCCGATCCCGAGATCGTGGCAGCCTGCGGCTTGATGCGCCAGATCCTGATCCGCAGGATCGCGAAGCTTGGCGATCTTGCCGCTTCGTTCGAAAGCCAAATGGAGTCCGTTGGCGCCAACAGCTAACGGCCAACCCATTCTGCAACCCATCGGCCCGGAGGCTCAAGCCAGGATGTCCGAGAAACTCGTCTTCATGGTTACTCACGGCCCGGACGACGCCGAGCTGGTCACCATCCCATTTGTCATGGCCGTGGCGGCTTTGGCCTCCGATGTCGAGGCTGTCATCGGACTCCAGGCGGGCGCCGTAGAGCTCTCCGTCAAGGGGCGCGCCGACACGATCGCCGCAGATGGCTTCCCGCCGCTTGCCAAGCTCATGAAGGACTATCGCGAACTGGGAGGAAAGCTTTTCGTCTGTAATCCCTGCCTCAAGGGCCGCCAGATCGACCCAGCGACCGCGCTAGTCGACAACGCCGAGGTCGTCGCTGCTGCTCGTTTCGTGGTAGAGCTCACCTCCGCCACGAACGCCCTGACCTACTAGCCCTTCACGGAACCGGAGATGCCGAATGACTGCAATGAACGTCGCCGAACTCGAAGCCGTCACCTCCGCTGAAGTGGTGGACGCCCGCGGCGCCGCCTGCCCCGGCCCGCTCCTCGAGGCCAAGAAGGGCATGGGCAAGATCGCCGTGGGTGCCGTCATCGAAGTCTGGTCGAGCGATCCGGCGACCAAGTCCGATATCGGCGCATGGGCCGGCAAGGTTGGCCACGAACTCCTCGGCGTTATCGAGGACGAAGGCTACGACCGCGTTTTCATTCGCCGCGGCAAGTAACCAGACGCCGCCATGCAGGAGCACGGGACTGATGACTGCCCTGGCCGCCGCCCCGGTTGACGAGAAGACCCTGGTCGCCGCACCGCGGATCCTCGTCTTCTCGACCAACAACATCTCGGATCCGGGCATTGACCTGGCCGGCAGTGCCCACCTGCACTACTCGCCCGGGGTCAGGGTCATCAGCATGCCCTGCACCAGCGGCATTCGACCGTCGTGGATCCTGCATGCCATCCAGGTCGGCTTCGACGGCGTTTTCATCGCCTCGGACGGCGACGAATGCGCCTACCTGCCGGACTGCGCCAAGCGAGCCTCGCGCATCGTGGCCGAGGGTCAAACGCTGCTCAAAGCGAACGGCTACGAAGCCAGCCGCCTGAAGATGGCGGCCATCTGCTCGGTCTGCGCCGAGAACTTTGCCAAGCACATGACGCAGTTCTCCCTGACGCTGGCAGGAATGCGATCCACGGGAGTCAGGTCATGACCGAGTACGACGCGCTGGTCGTGGGCAGCGGTATCGCCGGCATGGAGTCGGCCCTCAAGCTCGGCGACATGGGCTACAAGGTCCTCATGGTCGAGAAGGAAGCCAGCGTCGGCGGCCGGATGATCTTGCTCAGCAAGGTCTTCCCCACCCTGGACTGCGCCAGCTGCATCTCGACTCCCAAGATGGCAGCCTCGATCCACCATCCAAACGTCACGGCCCTCACTTACACGGAGGTTGAGGGAATTCGGCGAGACGCCGACGGCGGGTTCCGCGCAACCATCCGCCAGAAGCCGCGCTTCGTCGATGAGGCGGCCTGCACCGGCTGCCAGCTGTGCGAGACGGCCTGCACTGTGGCCGTGCCCGATCAGTTCAACGCCGACATGGTCGCGCGCCGGGCTGCCTACATCGCGTTTCCCCAGGCCGTGCCGAAGAAGGCCGTCATCGAGCGCACCGGCACCTCGCCCTGCACCTACACCTGCCCGGCCGGCATCAAGGCTCACGGCTACGTGTCGCTGATTCGCAGCGGTGAGTACGAGAAGGCGTTCCAACTGGTCCTGGAGGCCACCCCTCTGGTCGGTACGCTGGGTCGTGCCTGCTACGCGCCGTGTGAAGGCGAATGCACCCGAGGCAGCGTTGAGGGCACGCTGCCGATTCGCCGCCTGAAGCGCTTTGCCGCGGACCGGCACTACGAAACGATGACGGGACCCGAGGTTGAGGTCCCACCGCCGAACGGCAAGCGCGTCGCGATCGTCGGATCCGGCCCGGCCGGTCTGACCGCCGCCTGGCAGCTGGCCCGCCAGGGTTACGGGGTCAAGATCCTCGAGGCGGCCCCGGTCGCGGGCGGGTTCCTGCGCCTGGCGATCCCGGCCTATCGCTTGCCGGCTGAGGTCGTGGAGCAGGACATCGCCAACGTCACCGCCATCGGAGTCGAGATCGAGACGAATGCCCCGGTGGCAGACCTTGGCACACTCCGAGACGCGGGCTTCGATGCCGTCCTGATCGCAACCGGCACTCCCGCCTCCACGGCCCTGGCTGTTCCAGGCGAAAAGCTCGCGGGAGTCAGCGGCGCACTCAAGTTCCTGCGATTGACGCGCCTGGGTTCCGCCCTGGACGTCACGGGCAAGCGCGTCGTCGTGGTCGGCGGCGGGAACGTCGCCATGGACGCGGCCCGAACTGCCGTTCGCCTCGGCGCGTCCGAAACGACCGTGGCCTATCGCCGCAGCCGCGAGGAAATGCCGGCCCACAGGGCCGAGGTCGATGACGCCGAGCACGACGGCGTGCAGTTCAACTTCCAGATCGCACCTGTGGAAGTGGTTGGCGGCTCCGGCGCAGCCGATGGCGCCGTCTCCGGTCTACGCTGTCGGCGCATGACTCTGGGCAAGCCGGACGCCTCCGGACGCCGCCGGCCCGAGCCGATCAAGGACAGCGAGTTCGTCATCCCCTGCGACATGGTGCTGGTCGCCATCGGCATGACTGCTGAGGGCACGGCTTTCGGCGCCGCCCTAGCGGCCAACGCAAACGGCACGCTGGTCGCCGACCCGCGGACACTCCAGACAGCGATCCCACACGTCTTTGCCGCGGGCGACGTCACGACCGGCGCATCGGACATTACCCGCGCCGTCGGCCAGGGTCGGCGGGCCGCCCACATGATCGATCGCTGGTTGCGCGGCCAAACGCTGGATGGATTTGCGCTGGACGATGCCCTGCCCGTCGTCGACAAGAGCACGGTCCTGGCCCGCCAGCTCACCTACACCCACAGCGCCCCGCTCGGATCGGCGCTTGGCGTAGCGGCCGTATCGGCCGGAGCGGCGCGGGACTTCGCCGAGATCGAAGCGCCCATGACCGAAGCCGAAGCACTTGCAGGATCGAGCGACTGCCTGGACTGCGGCGTCTGCTCAGAATGCCAGGAATGCGTCACCGCCTGTCCCTCCGACGCGATCCACCTCGACTGGCGTGAGCAGACGCACGAGGTTAAGGTCGGCGCCGTTGTGCTCGCGACGGGCTACAAGCTCTTCGACGCGGACCTCAAGCCGGAGTACGGGTTCGGCAAGTTCAAGAACGTCATTACCGGCATGCAGATGGACCGTCTGCTTGCCCCAACCCGGCCCTTCAACACCGTCCTGCGGCCCGGCGACGGCAAGGTGCCGGAGCGCATCGCCTACATTCTGTGCACGGGGTCACGTGACGAAACCGTGGGCAACCCGCTGTGCTCGCGGTTCTGCTGCATGTACTCGATCAAGCAGAACCAGCTGGTCATGGGCGCCCTGCCCCTGGCCGAGGTGACGGTCCACTACATGGACATCCGCGCGCCCGGCAAACGCTACGACGAATTCTACGAAGGAGCCAAATCAATGGGCGCCACGTATATCAAGGGTCGCGTGGCGAAGATCACCGAGACGCCGGACGGCAACCTGATCCTGCGGTATGAGGACATCGAGCACGGCGGAGCGCTCGTGGAGGCCGAGTACGACATGGTCGTGCTGGCCGTTGGCGTCCAGCCCAACCGCGAGGTCGAGCGCCTGTTCTCCGGCGAGGAACTGGCCCTGGACCCGTATCACTACGTGGCCGAGCCAAATGAGGACCTGGATCCGGGCCGGACCAACATTCCCGGCGTCTTCGTCGCGGGTGCGGCCTCTGGCGCCAAGGACATCGCGGACTCGATCCTGCACGCCGGAGCAGCCGTCGCACAGGTCGCGGCCCACCTCGAAAGTGGCAGGGTGCCCGCATGAGCACGCAGCCCACCCGCCCCGAAGAAGCGCGCCGGATCGGCGTGTACGTTTGCCATTGCGGCGGCAACATTTCGGACTACGTCGATGTCCAGGCGGTCGTGGATGCCGTGAAGGATGAGCCGGGCGTCGTCGTCGCCAAACACACCATGTTCGCCTGCTCGGACGCGTCGCAGCAGGAGATGGAGCAGGACATCACGGCCAACAACCTCGATGGTCTGGTCGTCGCCTCTTGCTCGCCCAAGCTCCACGTGGTGACGTTCCGCGGCGTGGCCAAGCGGGCGGGCCTCAATCCCTACGAGTACTCCCAGGCGAACATCCGCGAGCAGTGCTCCTGGACTCACACCGACGACCCGGCCGGCGCCACCGCCAAGGCAATCGGCCTGGTGCGGGGCGTCATCGCCAGAACTCGTCTGACCGAGGCCCTGGAGCCGCTCGTCGTCGAGACGACCCAGAAAGCCCTCATCGTCGGCGGTGGAATAACCGGCCTGCGTGCCGCTATCGGCCTGGCGGACATCGGACTCGGCGTGTTCCTGGTGGAGCGCGAGGCCAAACTCGGCGGCTGGGTCGGACGGTTCGGCCCCATGTACCCGCACGAACGCAACGGCCGCGAGTTGATCGCCAGCCTGGTCGAGCAGATCAAGGCGCGCCCGTCGATCAAGGTGTTCACAGGGTCGGAAGTTGTCCGCAAGGCCGGCGGCTTCGGCAACTACACGGTCGGCGTCCGGGTCGCCGGCGATCCGCCCGACACGATCGAGATTCAGGTCGGCTCGATAGTGATGGCCACCGGCTTCGACTCCTATCGACCGGCCGAAGGCGAGTTCGGATCGGGCCTGGACGGCGTCATCTCATTGCCCGAGTTCAAGGAGCTGATCGACGGCGGCGCCGGAGACGGCCGGCCCTTGAAGGGCCACGGCTTGCGCCACCACGACAAACCGGTTCGAAGCATCGCCTACATCTACTGCGTCGGCAGCCGCCAGCCGGATGGCAACGAGTACTGCTCACGCTACTGCTGCGCCGCCACCGCCCATGCCTCCATCCGCGTCGCGGACGTCGACCCGGGGATTCGGCAGTACCACCTCTATCGCGACATCCGCACTTACGGGTCGTTCGAACTGCTCTATGCCGAGTCGCGCAAGCAGGGCGCGGTCTACGTCAAGTTCCCCGATGACGCGCCACCAGTGGTGGTGGCCGATAAGTCCGGCGGCCTGGCCGTCACAGTGCGCGATTTGCTGTCCGGCGGAGAGGAACTCGAGATCCCCGTCGATCTGGTCGTCCTGGTGACGGGCATGGTTCCCCGGAAGAACGAGGAGCTGGTCGGCATCCTCAAACTGCCGCTGGGCCGCGACGGCTTCTTCAACGAGATTCACCCTAAGCTGCGACCGGTCGAAACAATGGTGGACGGCGTCCTGATCGCGGGCACCTGCCAGGGCCCACGCAGCTCGGCCGAGAGCGTGGCGTCTGGGCTGGCCGCCGTAACCCAGAGCGCCTCCGTCCTCAAGAAGGGCGTGGCGGAGCTGGATCCGCTCGTCGCGACCGTCGATCCGGACGCCTGTACCTGGTGCGGAAAGTGTCTGGAAGCCTGCCCGTACGGTGCCATCGATCAGCTTTCGCTCAATGGCCGCGAAGTCGCGACGATCAGCGAAGCCGGCTGCAAGGGCTGCGGTGGCTGCGTACCGATCTGCCCGACAAACGCCATCGATCTGCGCGGCTACACCGATGCCCAGATCACGGCGATGATCGACGGCCTGCTTCAGGAGGCAACGGCATGAGCGCATCGAACAGGGACGTTCGGGAGATCGTCCGCGAGGAATCGTTCATGCGGGCTCGGATTCTGGAGGTTCTGGCGGATGGTCCGCGAACCGTGCCGGAAATCGCCGCGGCATTGGGCCGGCCGGCGCACGAGGCGATGTTCTGGGTAATGGGCATGCGCCGCTACGGCCAGGTTCGCGACATCAAGGAAGCGGCTGTGGATGGCTACTTCCGCTACCAGGCAGTCCCGCAGGGGCCGCGGTCATGACGACGCGCGTAGATCGCAACCTCTATCCGGAGCTGCAGCGCTTCGGCGCGACCGACATCTCGGCCTGCTTCAACTGCGGCGTCTGCTCGGCCATTTGCCCGCTCTCGCAAGATGGCGCTTCCTTCCCGCGGCGCATGTCGCGCTACGCTCAGCTGGGGATGCGAGACAAGCTGCTCTCCAGCCCCGAGTTGTGGTCGTGCTACGGGTGCGCCGAGTGCACGGAGTCGTGCCCCACTCAGGCCGACCCGGCCGCATTCATGGCCGCCGCGCGGCGTTACGCCGTGGCCAGCTACGACCGCACCCACCTGGCTTACATGCTCGCGACCTCGCGGCTGTTCGCCGGCGTCTTCGTTGTCGCGCTTGTGGGGTTGCTGGCGGCGTTCATGTATTCAGTTCACGCGCCCGTCGATGGCTCGAGACTGGCGTTCTTCGATTTCGTGCCGTCCGCCGCCATCCACAACATGGGCATCGCCGTCATGGCGGTCATGGGCGTGGCAGCCCTCATCGGCCTGTTCGAGATGGTCCGACGCGTCCTGCGTAGTCCGGCGACCGCCAACACGCGGCTCATGATGCGCAAGACGGCCGAGGCCGCCTGGAACGCCGTTGCGACCGAATCGCTCGCCCAGTCGCGCTTCCGCAAGGACTGCGCCGATGCTGCCGAGTCCAGGCCGTGGTACTTGCAGCGGTGGTTCATTCACTTCGCCACGATGTGGGGCTTCCTGGGCCTGCTCGGCGCCACCATGTTGGACTTCGGGCTCGAGTTGCTGGGCATCAAGGCCACCGGGACGCCCGTGCCGATCTGGTATCCGGTGAGATTGCTTGGCACCCTTGCCGGCGCGGCGCTGATCTACGGCACCACGATCCTCATCGTCCGGCGGCTGCGGCGCAGCGATAGAGCAAGCGCCCACTCGACCACATCCGACTGGACCTTCTTGGGGCTGCTCTGGGTGGCCGGAGTGACGGGCTTCATCCTGGAGCTGGGACTCTACTTGCCCAGTGCGCCGGCTTGGGGCTATCCCATGTTCCTCATCCACGTCGCCGTCGCCATGGCCCTGGTTCTGTTGGTGCCGTTCGGCAAGTTCGCCCACGTCATGTACCGGCCGCTGGCGCTCTTCGCCATTCGGCTGCGCGGCTGACATCGCCAGGCCACACGTCGTAAGCTCGCAGAGATGAGCAGCAAACGACGAAACCGCACCATGGGATCTCGGCCCGTTGGGACGGGGCGGGCGGCGGCCCCCGAGCCGAGGGGTCGCGGCCGACTGTACCTGGCGATCCTCGGTGGCGGCCTGGCTATTGTCGCCCTCGCGGCCACCGCATTCTTTTTCCTGGGCAACTCGGGCTCAGGGACGGCGCCGACGACCGGCGAAACTGCAGTTCAGGGCCAGGGCGGCCACTGGACCAACGTAACTCCCGACCGGCTGGCTCAGATGCTCCAGGCCAAGGACTTCACGCTGGTCAATGTGAAGACGCCATACATCGGAGAGATCAACGGCACCGATAGCTACATCCCATATGACCAGCTGACGGCCCGCGCAGCCGATCTGCCGAAGGACAAGACCGCCAGGATCCTCGTCTACTGTCGGAGCGGGGCTGAGAGCGCCCTGGGCGCCCAAACCCTGCTGAACCTCGGCTATACGGACGTCTGGAACCTGGACGGCGGCATGAACGCCTGGCAGGCATCCGGCCGAGCGCTCGTCAACCTGAACCGCGCCTAGCGAATGGCCGGCGCCCCCGCGCTGACGACCTACCGCGAAGGTTCGCTCCATGCCGCGCTTAAAGCCCTCTATGCCGGTCCGGACGATCGCGTCGAGGAGCCGGTGGACGGCTTCGTGGTTGACGTGGTCCGGGCGGACGAGCTGGTTGAAGTCCAGACCGCCAGCTTCGGCTCGGTAGCCCGCAAGCTCAGACGCCTGGTCGAGAACCATCGCATCGTCCTCGTCCATCCCATCGCAGTCGAGCGCTGGCTCGTACGCGTCGACGCCGACGGCGTGATAACGGGTCGCCGCCGCTCGCCAAAGCGGGGCGTCGTTCTAGACCTGTTCGAGGAATTGGTCGCGTTCCCGGAGCTGCTGGCCAATCCCAATTTCCGGCTCGAGCTGGTCATGACCAGAGAGGAAGATGTGCGCGGTCCGGTGCCGATCGGGGCGCGGTACCGCTATCCCAGAGAGTGGTGGCGTCTCGACCGCCGATTGCTCGAGGTCGTTGATACCGTGCGGATCGATACGGCCGCGGATCTCCTGGCGCTGCTGCCGGCCGGATTGCCGGACCCGTTTACGTCGGCGGACATAGCCACGGCGGGACGGCGCTCGAAGCGAATCGCGATGCGGGCGGCCTACTGCC
>JANYJG010000224.1 GCA_025358515.1 Chloroflexota bacterium | reverse complement strand
GTGTGCGGGTCGGTCGGATCGCCGAAGCGCAGCGCGTCGAGGACCGCGATCGGTCGGGCGCCCATAGTGAAGATGTCGCGGAGGATGCCGCCTACGCCCGTCGCGGCGCCCTGGTACGGCTCCACCGCGGACGGGTGGTTGTGGCTCTCAATCTTGAACGCGACGGCCAGCCCATCACCGATGCGGACCACCCCGGCGTTGTCGCCCGGGCCGGCCAACATGCCGTTGCCGCGGATCGGCAGCGTCTTGAGGAGCGGTTTGGAGCTCTTGTACGAGCAGTGCTCGCTCCACATCACGCTGAACATGGCCAGCTCGGTGTGGTTGGGGTCGCGTCCGAGCTTGCCGCGGATCGCTTCCAGCTCCTCGTCGGTAACGCCCAGTTGGCGGTGCAAAGGCTCCTCGTTCATCGGGTCCCTCCAACGCTTGCGGGCCCGTAAGCCGCGTCTCGTTCCGCGGCGCTCAGAACGAGCGAGCGGATCAGCTGCATCCCATCGTCGGTACCCAGGATCGATTCGGACATCCGCTCCGGATGCGGCATCAGCCCGGCCACGTTCCCGGCGGTGTTGCAGACACCGGCGATGCCGCGCAGCGAGCCGTTCGGGTTGGCCGGATCGTCGGGATCCAGGGCCGGCGAGCCGTCTTCGTGGACGTAGCGGAACAGCACCTGGCCGGTGCGCTCGAGCTCGTCCAGCGTCGCCTCATCGGCGTAGTAGCAGCCCTCACCGTGGGCGATTGGAATGTGCAACGGCTGGCCGCTGGCGGCTCGGGTGAAGGGTGAGTCCAGACGCTGCGGCTTGATGGCCACGATTTTGCTGGCGAACCGGAGCGAGCGATTGCGCAGCAGCGCGCCCGGAACCAGGCCGGCCTCGGCCAGGACCTGGAAGCCATTGCAGATGCCCAGAACGTGTCCGCCCTGAGCCGCGAACGCGGAGACGCCCCGCATGACCGGCGAGAAGCGAGCTATGACGCCCGCCCGCAGGTAATCGCCATACGCGAAGCCGCCCGGCAGGATCACCGCGGAAACGCCCTGCAGGTCCGGCGACTCGTGCCACAGCGACACCGGCTCGACTCCGGCCACAGCCAGCGCGTTGAGCGCATCCACGTCCGAATTCGAGCCCGGGAAGACGACGACTCCCACCCTCACGGCTGCGTTGCCGTGGCCGAAACGGCGGAGGAGATTCCCTCCAGCAACTCGATGCTGTAGGCCTCGATGAGCGGGTTGCTGAGCAACTCCCTGGCGAGCCCGCCGACCACGGCCAGGGCCGCGTCCTGTGTGTCCGCGCTGACGGTCAACTCGACCCGCCGGCCGACTCGCACCCGCGAGACCGTGGTGACGTTGAGGTGGGGCAGGCTTTGCTCCACGGCTCGACCCTGGGGGTCCAGGATGCCGGCTTTGGGCAGCACATTGACGGCGAATCGGAACTCACTCATGGGGCAACCACGTCCTCCTTCAGATAGCGCTCGAAACTGGCCCCGGTGATGCGTTCGAACGCCGCCGCATAGCGCGCGCGGGTGCCGGCCACGATTTCGGCCGGCAGTTCCGGACCCGGGTAGGTCTTGTCCCACGATCCGGCTTCGAGCCAGTCGCGGACGAATTGCTTGTCGAAGCTCGCCTGGGCCCGTCCCGGCTCATAAACAGCGGCGTCCCAGAAACGGCTGGAATCGGGCGTGAGAATCTCGTCGATCAACATCAACTCGCCCGTGTCCAGGGCCGTGCCAAGCTCGAACTTGGTGTCGGCCAGCAGTATGCCGGCTCGCTGGGCGATCTCGGCGCCGCGGCGATACAGGGCCAGGGCCAGGTCGCGAACTCGCTCGGACAGGTCCGCGCCGACCAGGTCCACCATGGCATCGAAGCCGATGTTCTCGTCATGCCCAACCTCTGCCTTGGTCGACGGCGTGAAGATTGGCTCCGGCAGGCGATCGCTTTCCCGCAACCCGTCGGGCAGCTTGGTGCCGCAGATTGCGCCGGTCCGGCGGTAGTCCTTCCAGCCAGAGCCGGCGACATAGCCGCGAACGATGACCTCGACCGGCAGCACCCTGGCTCGGCGGCACAGCATCATCCGGCCGCGCAACTCGCTCTTGCCCGCATCGTCTGTGAAGCCGGCCGGCAGGTCATCGGGGCTGGTGCCGAGCAGGTGGTTCGGGAGGATGTCCGACGTTCGATCGAACCAGAAGCGCGAGATGCCGGTCAGAACGCGTCCTTTGTCCGGGATCGGCGTGGGCAGGACGACGTCAAAGGCGGACAGGCGATCACTTGCGACCAGCAGCAGCCGGTCCCCTACCTCGAAGAGGTCGCGAACCTTACCGGATCGGACGAAGCCGCCCGCGCCGGCGAGGGTGTGGCCGGCAGTTCGAGGATCGCCGGGGTTAGTGGCCTGAGCTGTCATTGGCGGCCTCCATTCCAGCTGGTACCAGCTGGTCTAATCGGGCGAGTGCGGTAGTCACGTTACGCAGGAAGTGGCTCTCGTCGAAACAGGCGGCAAGGGCTTCGTCCGAGAGGTGAGCGGCGACGTCGGGGTCGGCGTTGAGCAGGTCACGCAGCTGGCGGCGTTCGTCGGCGGCGCGCAGCGCGTTGCGCTGGACGACAGCGTACGCCTCCTCGCGCGATAGACCGGCCTCCTCGACCAGGGCCAGCAGGACTCGGCTGCTGCAATGCAGGCCCAGACCGCGCTCGATGTTCTCGCGCATCCGATCCGGCCGAACGACCAGATGCTCGATCAGACCGCGCGTCTTGACCAGCATGTAGTCGAGCAGGATCGTGGCGTCGGGCAGCAGAACCCGCTCGGCACTGGAGTGGCTGATGTCGCGCTCGTGCCAGAGCGGCTGGTTCTCCATGGCCGCCATCGAGTAGCCGCGCAACAGACGGGCCATGCCCGCAATGCGCTCAGACAGGATCGGGTTGCGCTTGTGGGGCATGGCGGAGCTTCCCTTCTGGCCGGCGCGGAAGGGCTCCATCAACTCGCCGATCTCGGTGTGCTGGAGGTTGCGAATCTCCGTGGCGATCCGCTCCAGGCTGCCGCCCGTGATCGCAATGGCGGCCAGCAGCGCCGCGTGGCGATCGCGCTGAACGATCTGGGTGGAGATCGGGTCCCGGTGCAGGCCGAGGTCGGCCAAAACCTCTTCCTCGAGATCCGGCTCGAGGTGGCTGTACGTGCCCACGGGACCGGAGATCTTGCCGGTGGCCGAGTCGTCCACCGCGGCGGCGAGTCTGACTCGGTCGCGGGCGATCTCGAAGGCCCAGCCGGCGATCTTCATGCCGAGCGTAGTCGGTTCGGCGTGCACGGAGTGAGTCCGGCCCATCATCACCGTCCCGGCTTCGGCCCGGGCGCGTGCCACCAGAACTTCGATCAGCGCGTCGCAGTCGGCCACGAGGCGCACTCCGGCGGCCTGGAGTTGGAGCCCCAGCGCGGTGTCGATGACGTCGCTGCTGGTCAGCCCCAGGTGCAGGTAGCGGCCTTCCTCGCCGACCGTTTCCGCGACCTGGCTTACGAAGGCGATGACGTCGTGGTCGGTGGTCTTCTCGATCTCTGCGATGCGCTCGACGTCGATGCGGGCCCGGCTCTCTATCGCCCGCAGAGCCTCGGCCGGAACCATGCCGCGCGAAGCTTCCGCCCGCGACACGGCTATCTCGACACGCAACATGAGCTCGAAGCGGGCCTGGTCGGTCCAGAGCGCGCCCATTTCGGGGAGCGTGTACCGCGGAATCACGAGGCGCCTCCGGACATCTGGGGACCGCCGGGACCCTGGGCCAATCGATCCCAGTCGCCGGCCGAGGCCGCGGCGGGGACGCTGGCCGCAATGTCGTGGCGGCGCTGCATGCCATCCCAGGTTATGCAGTCCGCGGCCGACTCGGCGCAGGCTCGGGCCGTGGCAATGGTGGATCCCAACCCCACAACAGATAGGACGCGGCCGCCGTCGGTGCGATAAGCGCCGTCCGACCCGCGGACCGTTCCCGCGTGAAAGATCGTTCCGCCGGCGCGGGCCGCCTCGTCCAGTCCGGATATAACGTCACCTCTGCGCGGGGTTTCGGGGTAGTTGGCCGCGGCTAGAACAATCGCTACCGCCGCGTCCCCGGTGGTGGGGAGCATCCGGCCCTGCACGCCAAGTTCCGCGGCCGCTGCAGCGAGATCGCCCTGGGCGGCTCCAAGCAGGAGGGGGCTGAGCGGCACCGCCAGACGCGGCAGGAGCGCCTGAATCTCCGGATCGCCAAAGCGGGCATTGAACTCCAGCAGAACCGGCCCCTCGGGAGTCAGCATCAGGCCGGCGTACAGGGCGCCTCTGAAGGGGTGGCCGCGAAGGGAGAGCTCGGCCAAGACCGGCAAATGGATCATGTCGATCAGCGTGGCGCACAGGCTCTCGGGCAGATCCGGGATCGGACTGTAGGCACCCATGCCGCCCGTGTTTGGTCCTGCGTCGCCATCCCGGAGGCGCTTATGGTCCCGTGCCGGTGGCAACGCCAGGGCGCTGTGGTCATCGCACAGGGCGATGAGACTCGCCTCCGCTCCGACCAGCCGCTCCTCGACCACCACGAAGGGCATCGACGGCCCGCCCCGGGGCGGGCCAGATTTGGCGTATAGGCCCCGGATCGCGTCCTCGGCCGTGGCGAAGTCAGCGCATACGGTTACGCCTTTGCCGGCCATCAGACCGTCGGCCTTGACGACAACGCCGCGTGAACCCCGAGCTGCCGACAGCTCCCGGGCAAAATCCAGGGCGAGCGATTCAACGGAAAACGCCATCCCCCTTGCGACTCGGACCCCGGCAGCTTCTGCGACCGACCGGCAGTAGGCCTTGCTCGACTCGATACGCGCCGCGGCTCGCGTCGGCCCGAAGACGGGAACTCCGGCGTCTATGAGCGGATCGACGACACCGGCCGCCAGCGGCGCTTCCGGACCGACGATCACGAGGTCCACGTTTTCGGTAGTGGCCAGAGCTAGGACAGCCGCCGGATCCATGGCCGAGACGCCTGGCATGCAGCTGACCTTGGGCTCGTCGCCGATGGCGTCGCTGCCCGGTGCCACCAGCACTACCTCGACGCTCGCTTCACGGGTGAGGCTCCAAACCAGGGCATGTTCGCGGCCTCCGCCGCCCAGGACGAGCAGGCGGGCCGGGCCTCCGCCGGAGGTCTGCAAATTCGGCGTCGCCTGCATGGTCATCGCCCGGCCGACCCCAACGCCGGCCCCGACCACGCCCCCAACCCCGACGCCGGCCGCGGGCGCAGTGGTCGCGGCTTTCGATCGATGGTCTGATGACGCTCAGGCCCCACCGAAACCAGGGCGATCGTCGCGCCGGATAGGCGCTCCACCGCATCCACGTACTTGCGGGCGTTATCGGGCAGATCGGACATCGAACGGCAATCCTGCAGCGGCTCCGTCCAGCCCGGGAAACGTTCGTATACGGGCTTGGCTCGCGCCAGGACGTCCGCGTCGGACGGCCACCAATCGACTCTGTGCCCATCGACCTCATAGGCCGTGCAGATCAGGACCTCGTCCAATCCGGACAGGATGTCGATCTTGTTGAGCATGATGGAGCTGACGCTGTTGACCGCCACGGCGTACCGCAACGGCACGGCGTCGAACCAGCCGACCCGGCGACGCCGACCCGTCGTGGTCCCGAATTCGCGGCCTCGATCGATGATGCCCTCGCCGATTTCCTCGGTGAGTTCCGTTGGGAACGGGCCCGCCCCAACGCGTGTGGCATAGGCCTTCATGACGCCCAGGACCTCGTCCACCTGGAGCGGTCCGATGCCGCCGCCGGTGCACGCGCCGCCCGCGATCGGGTTGGAGGACGTGACGAAGGGATAGCTGCCATGGTCCAGGTCCAGCAGGGTTCCTTGCGCGCCCTCGAACAGGAGGTGCTCGCCGCGAGCCAGGCGTTCCTGGACCAGCTGGGTCGTATCGGCCAGATGGTGTTCCAGACGCCGGCTCCATTCCGCCGCCAGGGTCACCAGTTCGTCCAGGTCGAAGCCTTCGACCCGGTGCTGGCGCTGAAGGGTCGCGTTCTTCTCGGGCAGGATGCGAGCCAGCTTGCCGCGCAACGCCGGGCCGTCCAGCAGGTCTTCCATGCGGATGCCGATGCGCCAGGCCCGGTCTGCGTATGCGGGCCCGATGCCACGGCGAGTGGTGCCCACGGCCGCGCTCGCCAGGCGAGCTTCCATTGCCCCGTCCAAAGCGATGTGGTACGGCATGATCACGTGGGCGTGCTTGCTAACACGCACCCGATCGACCTCTAGGCCGCGGGAGGCAAGCATGTCCAGCTCGGCGATCAGCGTGGCCGGGTTTACGACGACACCGTTGCCGATGATCGGCGTGATATGCGGATACAGCACGCCCGACGGCACCAGGTGGAGCTTGAAGACCTCCTCGCCAAGCATGATCGTGTGGCCGGCATTGTCGCCGCCCTGATAGCGAACGACCGCAGTGACGTCCTCGGCGAGGAAGTCCGTGGTCTTGCCCTTGCCTTCGTCGCCCCACTGAAGGCCGACGATCACGGTGGTGGGCATCTAGTCCTCCCCTGGGCGGTCGTTCCGGCATCCGTCACCGCGGCATGCTCGGGAAACTAAAAAGTCCTCGGCCGACTGGCCGGGGACCTGGGTAGACTGCCCCTCCGTTGGAGCTTCGGCGACTCCTAGCGGAGCGAAGGTGGGGGTTCGTCTCACGGGGCGAACGACACGCCTCCCTGGGGCAATATGCACTCCTTGGCGATGAAGGTCTGACGCTCGGGACCCTCTGGAGCCCGGGCAGCCGGAAGTATACCAGGAGCGCATGGCCCCCAATCACGTCCAGCTCGCGCTGCGAAGCTACTCTTCCGCCTTCGCGGGCGCGCCACCTGCAGCGGCCCCCGAAGGTGGGCTCGCCGCAAGCGCGGCCGCCACCGCCTCCTGTCCACGCGCCCGCCACTCGGTGCCGATGCCAGCCGTCGCCGTCGCCCCAATCCTGTTGGCGCCGGCCACGAGCATGGCCAGCATCCGATCCAGCGTTCGCACGCCACCGGCGGCCTTAACTCCAACGCGATCCCCGACGACGCGTCGCATCAACGCGATCTCGTCCAGATCCGCGCCACGCGGCGAGTAGCCCGTGCCGTTCTTCACAAATGCCGCCCGCGCCTCAAGAGCCAGCTTGCAGCCGGCCTCGACCTGCTCCGGGGTCAGATAGGCGGTTTCGAGGATCACCTTGACCGGAACCGGGGCAACGACGTAGATGATCTCGGCAAGTTCGTCTCGCACGAAGCCCAGATCGCCCGATCGAAGGGCACCGATGTTCAGGACAAGATCCAACTCCACGGCTCCCTGATCCACGGCTATCAGCGCCTCCCGCTCTTTGATGGTGGCGACGTGTGCGCCGTGCGGGAAGCCAACCACCGTCGTTGCCCCCACTGCGCTTCGGCGCAACCTCGAGACCACCGCCGAGAGATCCGAGGGCCGGCAGCACACTGTCGCGGTCTGCCACTCCAGAGCCAGGTCCACGCCCGCCTCGATCTCCGCTCGGGTCAACTCGGGGCGAAGCAGGGAATGATCGATGCAGCCCATCAAGGCCGCTTCATCGAGTGTCGAGAGATCCAGCGGCCCGCGATTGGCGAGTCTGGCTTTGACTACGCTGGTGGCCATCGTGACGATACCTCTAGGGAGTCGGCCGGACGATCGCCAGGGCGTGACCGGCCCCGGCGGCGATGGCCGTTACGCCGACCAGGGCGGCAGGTAGTGAGGTCTGGCCCGACTCGTTGGCGCCCCATGCGACCACTGTTCCATTCGACTCGAGAGCCAGGCTGAAGTTGCCACCCGCGGCGATCGCGGTTACTCCGGAAAGTGACGGCAACGAGGTCTGGCCGGAGTCGTTCGTGCCCCAAGCAACGACCGTTCCGTCCGACTTGAGAGCAAGATTGTGAGCATGACCCGCCGAGATCGACGTCACCCCTGTTAATCCGGATGGCACGTCCGTGACGCCGGTGGGCACGTCCGTCGGGAACTTGTCGCCCCAGGCAACGACGCGGCCGTCGGACTTGAGGGCGAGGCTGAAAGTGTATCCGGCGGATACATGGGAGACGTTGCTCAGGCCGGGCGGCACGTCGCTCTCGCCGTTGGCGTTGCCGCCCCAGGCGATAACGTTCCCGGCCTTCGCTCGAGCCAGGCTGTGGTCGCCGGCGGCCGAGATCTCGACGACATTCGAAAGACCGTCCGGCGGCCTGGCCTGACCCGCGTCGTTGGCACCCCAGGCGACAACGCTCCCGTCCGACTTGAGCGCCAGCGCATGGTTCGAACCGGCGGCGATGGCCACCACGCCCGACAGACCGGCAGGGATCCTGGTCTGGCCCGCGTCGTTGGCTCCCCAGGCCACAACGGTTCCGTCCGATTTGAGCGCCACACTGAAATTGTCGCCCGCGGCCACCGCAATCGCGTCGTTGAGGGCGGCGGGGACGTGCGCCTGGCCGCCGCTATCGTCGCCCCAGGCGACTACGGTGCCGGGTCCTGCTGCCGTTGGTGTGGCCGTTGGCGTCGTCGTAGGCGCCGCTGAAGCCGTGGCGGTGGGCGGCGTACGTGGCGTGGCTGTCGCTGCAATCGAGCCGCTCGCCGGCAAGCCGGTCGCCCCCACACTCGATGGGCTTGCGGTGGGCCCCGCATTCGAACAAGCGGCCACTACCGTTGCAAGCGCGCATATCAATGCGCCGCGTCCGACCCGTGACATGCCCTCCCACGTCGCAACCATGTCAACTCCTGTATGGACCGCGACCGCGGCACACTCCCTCCGCCGGCAACCGTGAACAGCATAGCGCCGGCGATGTGGTCGGGCCGTCCCGAGGCTCCGGTTTCGGCCGAATGCCTGGGCCCCGGTGAAGCCCGAGATAAGCGGCGATAGAGCCACGGTCGCTACGTTCTGCTTCACCCGCCGCAACGCAGGGCGCCGCCGAAAGTTGGCGCCGGAAGAGGAGATAGGGACCGTGAACAAGGTCCTACTGACCGGACGCCTCACTCGCGATCCGGAGCTTCGGTCGCTCGCCAGCGGTACCGCGATGGCGCAGTTCGTGGTTGCCACGAACGAGTTCCGCGGAAACGGCAAGGAGCGCGCCGAATATCACAACGTGGTCGTCTGGGACCGCCTGGCTCAGGTCTGCGGCCAATACCTCGGCAAGGGCCAACAGGTAGCAGTGGAGGGCCGGCTCCAAACCCGCCAGTGGGATGATGACCGCGGCACGCGCCACTGGAAAACGGAGGTGGTGGCCACCTCGGTCGAGATGCTGTCGGGCCGCCGCAAGCGCGACTACGAGGCCGAATCGCTGGCCGGGCAGGCCACCGCAGCCGGAGTCGGAGCGGAAGAGACCGCAGGTGACTCGATCGAACCGCAGGCCTCGCAGGAGGCGAGCACCTCGTCGGACGACGACGAGGAAATGGCCGAAGACGAGCAGGTGCTCGTCCTGGCGTAGAAGTCATCCCGGGGCGCGGCGCGATCCCCCACAGCGTCGCGCCCCGATTCTCCCCTATCCGCTCCGTTCGACCCGGTCTCATTGCGGCTCGATCAGCCGGCCGTCGGTATGCTCGTTGGCCCGCAGGTTCCGGCGCTGGGATGGGCGACTGGTCGCGATGCGCTCACTCGGTCGGGCGATACAACTCCCTGCGGTTCAGGCCGGTCGAGGCGGCGACCTGGCGGACTGCCTCGGAATGTCGGGCGCCGGCCGCTATAAGGCGGGTGACTTCAGCGCGGGCCTGGTCGATGGTTGTCGGTTCCGGAGCAGGCGGGCGAGCGGCCGCGGCAGCGTCTGTCAAGGCTTCGATGACGATCGCGAACTCGCCGCGGAGAGTGATGCCGCCGGCCGAAGCCCGTGAGGCTAGGTCCGCCAGCGGCCCGCGGATTACTTCCTCGTGCAGCTTGGTCAGCTCGCGGCATACAGCCGCCCGACGATCCCCGCCGGCGGCAGCCGCCAGATCGGCGAGCGTCGCCGGAACTCGGGACGGGGCTTCGTAGATGACGCTGGCCCGCTCGTCCGCCGCCACGCGGGATAGGCGCTCGCGACGCTCCTTGCCGCTCCGCGGCAGGAATCCCTCGAACGTCCAGCGGGCCGCCGGTAAGCCGCTCGCCACGAGCGCCGCCAGAACGGCGGAGGCTCCCGGGATCGGGACCACGGCGCCGCCCTCCGCCGCCCACGCCCCGGCCAGCTCCGCGCCGGGATCGCTCACCAACGGCGTGCCCGCATCGGTGACCAGAGCCAGATCCCGCCCCGATCGCAAATGCGCGAGCAATTCCTGCTCCCGTGCCGGCCCACTCTGGGCGTGGTAGCTCACCAGGTGAGTGGTGATCTCGTAACGAGCGAACAGTCGTCTCGTCAGTCGCGTGTCTTCGGCGGCGACCAGCGGAACCGCCCGCAGAACTTCGATGGCCCGGTAGGTGACATCGCCGAGGTTGCCGATCGGCGTGGCCACGATGAACAGCTGCCCGGGGCCAGCAGGGACCGGAGGGATGGCGGCCGGAGGGATGGCGGACGACGGCGGTGGGGCCTTTGGTGACTCGCTCATCGGCGGGCCGAGCCGGGACGGCGCCTCGGGTACAGGTAGTCGACGCCGGTGGTTCGCGGGCCGAGCTTCGCGACCGGGGGAACCTGGCGCTTGAATTCGGAAATCGCCACCAGCCGCTGGACTCGCGAAACTGCCTCGGCCGTGAAGCCCATCGCCACCAGCTCCTCATCCGTGCGGCGCTTGTCGATCATCCAGAAGAGCAGCCGGTCAAGCTCCGGGTAGCTGAAGCCGGCCTCCGCCTCGTCCGTCTGGCCCGGCCACAGGTCCGCCGACGGGGCCTTGCGGATGATCTCCTCGGGCACCCCGACCGCCGCCGCGACCTGCCGGACCTGGCTCTTATACAGGTCGCCGATGGGGTTGAAGGCGCAGGCCGAGTCACCGAACAGGGTCGTGTAGCCGATTAGCGATTCGGTCTTGTTGCCGGTCCCCGCGACCAGTCCGCCCCATACAACCGATCGGTCATACAGAACGCACATCCGCTGGCGGGCCATGAGATTGCCGCGCCGAAGCGGAGCCGCCTCACCCGCCGCTGCCCCGCCCGCACCGATCGATCCGGTGGCACCGATGGAGCCGTCACGTCCGAAGTAGCCGTCCACCATGGCGCTGATGTCAACCAGGTCACTGGCGCAGCCGAGTTTGTCAACGACGAGTCGGGCATGCTCGACCGATTCGGGCGACGAGGTTCGGTATGGCATCAGGACGCACAAGAGGTTGTCCGGGCCTATGGCTTCGGCCGCGAGAAATGCCACAAGGGCAGAATCGATACCGCCCGAAAGTCCTAGCAGCGCTTTAGAGAAGCCGGCCTGGCTGAGCTGGTGGCGGATGAAACCGACGATGACTCGGCGGGCAACGTCGGTGTCGATTGCCAGCTCGGACGGCAAATCGAACAGCGGCTCGGCGAAACCGGCCGCGGGAGCGGCGCCGGCCGCGGGAGCGGCGCCGGCCGGGGCTGGGTGGGGTTGGGGTTCCGCGCTCATCGGCCGTCCTCGCGCGGCTCGCTGGCCTCGTCGAGATCCATCCCGACGCGCTCGGCAAGGATGCGACGCAATTCGCGCAGGTGCAGCTCGGGCCGTTCGTCGCGCAGCAGCGGCAGCCCTATCCGCTCGCGCCGAACGTCGCCCAATTCGATGTCGGCGAAGAAGAGACCCTCGTCGAAAAGCGGCGCGCGGAAGACCGTCTCACCGCTCGGCCCGATCACTTCCGAGCCACCCCAGAAGGTGATGGTCTCGTCCATACCGACACGGTTGCAGAACACGACGAAACTCGTGGTCAGCTGGGCGTAGGTCCGCATCAGCGTCCGCCACGAAACGGCCGTCCCGAGGCCGACTTCATTGATTGCCGCCAGATCGCGCCCCGGCGATGAGGACACGTTGATCAGCACCTGCGCGCCGTCCATGGCCAGCGTCTCCGCAACCGAAAGATGCCAGAAATCCTCGCACACGCCGATCCCGAGGCGCACCCCAAGTCGCGATTGCACCGCCCGGAGCCGATCCCCTGCGGCGAAGAAGCGGCGCTCGTCGAACAGCCCGTATGTAGGCAAGAAGAGCTTGCGGTGAATGAAACGCACCTCGCCGTCTTCCAGCAGCGCGGCCGAGATGAAGAGCCGGTGATCCTCTGCCTCTTCCACGAACGAGACCACTGCCGATAAGCCGACGGTCTGCGCGGCCAGGCCCAGCAGCCGGGGATCGTCGGCGCGCATGGCCACTTCCGCGGCCAGGTCCTGCAGTTGGTAGCCGGTCAGGCCGAGTTCGGGGAACACCACGAGGCCGGCGCCCCCGGCCCGCGCTTCGGCGAGCATTACCCGATGCCGGGCCAGGTTCTCGTCGAGCAGCCCGAGTTGCGGCGCCAGCTGAGCGAGAGCGATTCGAAGCGGCTTCACACGCTGAGTCTAGCCGCGGTCGCGGGGCCGCGGAACCGGACCTGCCGGGACGCTAGGCGGCGCGGGCGGCGCAACCGGCGCGGGCGGCGCAACCGGCGGGGGCGGCGCATCGGGGGGCGACGCAGAACCCGTGGCATTCTTCGCTGCCCCGGGGCCCGTGACCTGCAGCTGCTGCTCCGCGGAACCGTCCACCTCTTCGGCGAAGTGGCACGAAACCTCGTGGCCGTTATCCATCGTCCTCAGCGCCGGAGCCTCGGCGATGCACCTCTCCGGGTTGCCGAGTCGCGCCCGCAACCAGCAGCGCGGGTGGAAGTGGCAACCGGCCGGAGGATTCGACGGGCTCGGAACGTCACCGGTCAGGATGATCCGACGACGCCGACTCTCTATCTGGGGGTCCGGGATCGGCACGGCGGAGAGCAGCGCGACCGTATATGGGTGCATGGGCCGCTTGTACAGCTCCCGCGTCCCGGCCATTTCCACGATTCGGCCCAGGTACATCACCGCAATCCGGTCGCTGATGTGGCGGACGACCGAAAGATCGTGGGCGATGAAGAGGTACGTGAGCCCAAACTCGTCCTGGAGCCGCTCCAGCAGGTTGATGATCTGAGCTTGGATTGAGACGTCCAGGGCGCTAATCGGCTCGTCCGCGACGATCAGGTCTGGGTGAAGGGCGAGGGCCCGGGCCACGCCGATGCGCTGACGCTGTCCACCGCTGAACTCGTGCGGAAAGCGATCTCCATAATCGGGATCGAGTCCGACGGTTGCGAGCAGCTCACGCACCCGTTCGCGGCGCTCCTTGCCGACTCCCACGCCGTGGATCTCGAGCGGCTCGGCCACGATCCCGGCCGCAGTCATGCGTGGGTTCAGGCTGGCATAGGGATCCTGGAAGATCATCTGCATCCGGCGCCTGACGGCCCGCAACGCCGCGCCCTTGACCTGGGTGATGTCGTCGCCCTCGAAAACGATCCTGCCGCCGGTGGGGTTGTAGAGGCGCAGAATCGTGCGTCCGACGGTGCTCTTGCCGCACCCCGACTCGCCCACCAGACCGACCGTTTCGCCCCTGTTGATGGACAGTGAGACACCGTCCACGGCGCGTACGTCGCCGACGTGCCGATTGATGAGGATCCCTTGATAGATCGGGAAGAACATCTGTAGGTCGGAGACCTGCAGCAGCGCGTCGCTCATCGGATGGCCTCGGCGGGCGGTGGGGCCGGCACGAAGCCGGGCCGGAGCGGATGAGCCGCCGCCACCTCGTCCGACGTGGGCTGGTTCCAGCAGGCTACCCGGTGAGTCGCCCCAGGACCCGTGGTCACGATCTCCTTGCCTGGCTGCAGAGGATCCAGCGGGTCAAGGGTCGGCATTTCCGACCAGCAGCGGTCGACTCTCCAGGCGCAGCGCGGGGCGAACGGACAGCCTACCGGCGCGAAGCGCAGGTCCGGCGGCGTGCCTTCGATCGGAATGAGTGGCTGGCCTTGCTCGTCGTCCAGTCGCGGCATGGAGTGGAGCAGACCCACGGTGTAGGGGTGGCGGGGCCGAGCAAAGAGATCGCCGGTCGTGGCACTTTCCACCACGAAACCCGCGTACATGACGTTGATGCGTCTGGTCATCCCGGCCACGACGCCAAGGTCGTGGGTTATCAGGATCACCGCTGTGCCGTGTTCGGCCGCCAGGCGCGCCAGCAGTTCCAAGACCTGGGCCTGGATAGTCACGTCCAGCGCTGTTGTGGGCTCGTCGGCGATCAGGAGCTTGGGTTCCAGAGCCAGCGCCATGGCGATCATCACGCGTTGTCGCATCCCGCCGCTGAACTGGTGCGGGAAGTTGTTCAATCGCTTTTCGGGCTGCGGAATGCCGACCATCGCAAGCAACTCGATGGCCCTGACCTTCGCCTCCTTCTTGGAGACGCGACGGTGGGCCCTGATCGTCTCGACCATCTGCTCTTCAACCGTGAGGACCGGGTTGAGGCTGGTCATGGGGTCCTGGAAAATCATCGCGAGCTCTTTGCCGCGCAGTCCGCGCATCTCGGACTCGTCCAGGCTGAGCAGATCCTGACCTTCGAAGACCACTTCACCGCCCTCGATCCGACCGGCCGGAGACGGCAGCAGCCGCATGACGGCGAGGTTGGTCACGCTCTTGCCGCATCCGGACTCGCCGACCAGGCCGAGCGTCTCGCCCTCGTCGAGGTCGAATGAGACCCCGTTGACCGCAAATACGGCGCCGTCGTGGGTTCGAAAGCGGACCAGCAGGTCCCGGACCGAAAGTAGGTTCATGGGGCTACCGCTTCAGACGCGGGTCGAGGGCCTCGCGCAGCCCATCGCCCAGTAGGTTGAAGCCGATGGCGCTGATCACGATGGCGGCACCGGGAAAGAAGACCAGGTATGGGGCCGATTGCAGGAAGCGGGCCGAGTCCGTCAGCATTTCGCCCCACTCGGCCACGCGAGGATCGCCCGGGCCAAGGCCGAGGAAGCCGAGCCCGGCGACATCGATGATGGCGGTTGCAGCTGCCAGGGTGGCCTGCACGATGAGCGGCGTAAGGGCGTTCGGCAGCATGTGCCGCACCAGGACCCGCAGGGGCGACGCGCCCATCGATCGGGCCGCGATGACGTAATCGGACTCGCGCA
The DNA here is from genome assembly GCA_025358515.1 of Chloroflexota bacterium. Classification (GTDB taxonomy): domain Bacteria; phylum Chloroflexota; class Limnocylindria; order Limnocylindrales; family CSP1-4; genus Fen-1039. Next base: position 48,006 of record JANYJG010000224.1, on the reverse strand, counting down.
GGGCCAGCAAGCTGCCGCGTAGCAGCCGGGCAAAGATCGGCGAGTACGAAATGCCGATCGCGAGCATGATCTGGACCTCGCCGTGACCCAGCCAGGCGACGATGCCGATGGCCAGAAGAATGCCAGGGACGGCGAGCAGGACGTCGATGATCCTCATCAGAACCGCGTCCACCCTGCCGCCAGCGGCGCCGGCGACGGCGCCCACAATCGTCCCCCCAACAAGGCCGAAGAACACCGAAATTACCCCGACGGTCAGGCTGATCTGGGCGCCGTAGAGGATCCTCGTGAATTGGTCGCGGCCGAGCAGGTCCGTGCCCATGATGTGGGCCAGGCTGGGACCCTGCCTGCCATCGGCCAGCGACCCCGTTGTTGGCCCGTATTGAGTGATCCAAGGCGCCAGGACGGCGCCCGCCACGAAGATTGCGATGCAAACCAAACCAAAGAGGGCGGGCTTGTTTCGCATAAGGCGGCGGAAGGCGTCGTGCCATAGGCCACCGCTTGCGCGAGAGCGGGAGACCACGACGACCGTCGTGGGCTGACTGGTCATCTCAGCTGTACCTGATCCGGGGGTTGAGGAAGGCGTAGCCGATGTCGACCAGCAGATTCACGGTTAGGAAGATGGCCGCGAATATGAGAATCAGCGATTGGACCACGACGTAGTCGTGGCTCTGGATGGAACTGACGACCCACGACCCGACGCCATTCCAGCCGAAGACGGTCTCGGTCAGGACGGCGCCGGCGAGCAGGCTCCCGACCTGCAGGCCTATCACCGTGACCACCGGCAGCCAGGCGTTGCGCATGATGTGACGACTGTCCACCCGCGATTCCGTCAGCCCTTTCGCTCGCGCCGTACGAACGTAATCCTCGTTGCTGACATCGATGACAGCCGCCCGGGTGATCCTCGTAACGACGGCCAGGGGTATCGAGCCGAGGGCGATCGATGGCAGGATCAGGTGCGACAGGGCGTCCACCACGGCCCCGTGGCCGGCGACGATCGCATCGATTACCGCGAAATGGGTGACGGGCGGTACGTTGAGGCGATCGTCTATCTGACCCACGGTCGGCAGCAAATGCAGCTGAACCCCGAAGACGAAGGTCAAGGTGTAGCCCAGCACAAAAATCGGGATCGAGATTCCGAATAGCGATATGACCGTTACTAGACCGTCAATCCAGCTGTTGGGATGGCGGGCGGCAAGGCGACCGAGGGGGATGCCCAGGCCGACCGCGAAGATCAGCGCCCCGGCAGTCAGTTCGACGGTGGCGGGAAAGCGGACCAGGAAAGAGTCGACGACATTGCGGCCGTCGATGACGCTAGAACCCAGGTCACCGTGGAGGAGCCTGCCCAGGTAAGTCAGGTACTGCACGTACAACGGCTGGTCGAAGCCCTGGGTGTGGTTGAGCTGCGCGATCAACTCGGGCGTGGCGTGCTGCCCCAGGATGGCTTCGGCCGGCCCGCCGCCTGGCAAGAGCCGCAGAAACAAGAACAGCAGGATCGACAGGCCGAACAGTACCGGGATCGCCCCGAGGACTCGTCGAACGATGAATCTGAGCACGAGGGGAGAAGAGTCCTCCGGTTGTAGATGCCCCCCGGAGTCTTGCGACCCCGGGGGGTGTTGTTGGTCTGATGTTACAGCCGGCGGCCTCGGCGGACCTCACTGGCTAGCGAGGCCGAGCTGCTTGCCGTTCCGAGCGAAACGCTCGGTATCGGCTACTGGATCCAGACCGTGTTGAAGTACTCGATGGCGTTGCCTGCCCCCACAAACCCGTGAACCTTGGAGGTGTAAGCACCAGGAGGGGTCGAATCCACTATCGGAACGGTCGGCAGATCGGCCGCGAGGAGGTCCTGGACCTGGCCCCACGACTGGTTGGCGGCGTCAACCGAAGGCGCCTGAAGCGCCGCCAGCATGGCCGCGTTGGCCGCATCGTTCTTCCAGCCGAACTGGGCGTTTGGCTTGCCGTCCTGGTACCCGAAGAAGGCGGTGTAGAGGAAGTTGTCCGCACCGGCCCAGTCGCAGGTCCAGCCGAAGAGGAACATCGAGAACTTGCCCGTGGTCGCGTGCGTTACGTATCCCTCTTTCCAACCCTCGGTCTTGAGGCTGACCGTGAAGCCGATCGCGGTAAGGTCCGCGGCGATGGCCTGGGCCTCGGTAGCGGGATCGGGCATGTAGGGACGAACGACGTTCGAGGGGTAGTAGAGGTCGATCTTAAGCTTGTCACCGCTGAGTCCGGAGGCGGCCAAGGCGGCCTTGGCCTTCTGAACATCGTAGCCGGGGATGGTCTCGGCCTTGAAGCCGGTGGTGGCCGGCGGCATCCAACTCTGAGGCACGATGCCCTGGCCTGCATAAAGGGAGGTGATGTACTGGGGCTTGTTGAGCGCCTGAGCGACCGCGAGGCGCACATTCTTGTCGGCGTAGATCGTCGGCGTGCCGCCAACGGTCTGGTTGAGGCCGAGGTAACCCAGGTTGCAGGACTGGCCGCGATCGATGACGCTCAGGTTCGAATCCTTGGCGGTCTTGACGTCTGCCGGAGCAATCGTCTCGGCGAAGTCGACCGCACCGGACTGCAGGGCCTGCAGCTTGGCCGTGGAGTCCTTCAGGTTGGCCTTGAAAACAAGCGTGTCCAGATGCGCCGCGTTGGCGGCATCCCAATAGTCCGGGTTCTTGACCAGGGTGACGTGATCGCCGATGACCCATTCCTTGAACTTGAAGGGTCCGGTTCCGACCATGCTCTCGCCCACACCCTGGGCGTACCTGTTGTCCTTGAGTGGAGTCGTATCGGCCTTGTCCTTGGCCAGGGCCGTCGGGCTCTGGATGCCGAAGACCTGCAGGGTCTGGCTGATCAGGAAGTTGGACAAGGGGGTTTTGAAGGTGAATACGACGGTGGTGTCGTCTGGAGCGTCCACCGAAACGAGGTTCGAGTCCGCACCGAAGCCACCGAAAACGGCTCCGAAGTAGTAATCCGCGTCCCGAAGCTCGCCGGCCGGGAAGTTCTTCCAGCGATCGTAGTTGAACTTGACGGCGGCGGCATTAAACGGCGAGCCATCATGGAACTTTATGCCGGTCCGAAGCTTGAAGGTGTAGGTCTTGCCATCGGCGCTGACCGTCGGCAGGGCCGACGCCAGGACCGGAACCATCTCGCTGATGGTGCCGGGCTTGAGGCCCACGAGGCCCTGAACCACTTGGGCGGCCACGTAGAGCGAGTTGCCATCGCTGACGAGCGACGGATCCGCCTTGTCCATGTCGCCGTCAAGGGCAGCCACGAGTGTGCCGCCGTTGACCGGCGCGGCCGAGGTGGCTGCGGATGCCGAGGCGCCCGGAGGGGCTGCCGTGACGCTCGCACCTGGCGCCGTTGTTCCCGAACTGCTGCTGCTCGTGCAGGCCGTCGCCACGAGGGCGGCAATGGCCAGCAAAGATGCCAATCTCTTCATTTCCACTCCCTTGCCGAATTTGTTCGCCAGGCCGGTGGGACGGCACCCTTGGGCGCCTCTGGGCTCCACCGTCCTGACCTCAATGCTACGACTTCCGTCGCGGCTATCATCCCAGACAATTCGCCCATGTGGGATCGACCGACTTGGGACGCTTGCTACTCGGCATCGCCCTCGATCGCCTCGAGCACGGACTGGCTGGCTGCCACCTCGAGGACCGTCTCCGTGCTGACCTTGTCGGCATAGTGACACGCCACGAACTGGCCGCCGCCGAAGTCCTTGAGCGGCGGGTCCGAGGCCACGCAATCGGCCGGGTTGCCCAACTTCTCGCGCAACCAGCAGCGCGTGTGGAACCGGCAGCCGGTCGGCGGGTTGGCCGGGCTCGGTACGTCGCCCTTGAGGATCAGGCGCTTCTTGCGCACTCGCGGGTCCGGATCCGGAACGGCCGACAGCAGCGCCACCGTATAGGGATGACGCGCGCTGGCGTAGATCGTTTCGACGTCCGCAACCTCTACGATCTTGCCCAGGTACATCACGCCCACGCGGTGGCTGAAGTACTGCACCACGGATAGGTTGTGGGCGATAAACAGGTACGTGAGATGGAACTCGCGTCGCAGATCCTCGAGCAGGTTGAGGATCTGGGACTGGATGGAGACATCCAGCGCGGAGACGGGCTCATCGCAGACGATGAACTCTGGGTCCAGCGCCAGAGCCCGAGCTATGCCGATGCGCTGCCGCTGGCCGCCCGAAAATTCGTGCGGATAGCGCCGGGAGTAATCGCGTCTGAGCCCAACAGCCTCCAAGTAATCCCCCACCCGCTGATCTCTTACCGATCGGGCGCCCCACCTGTTCTCGCGGTCGGCCTGGGCCAGCAGACCCTCGCCGATGATGTCGCTGATTGGCATGCGTGGGTTTAGGGATCCGTACGGGTCTTGGAAGATGATCTGCATCCGGCGTCGCATCCGCTTTAGATCCTTGCCACGGAGCGAGAAGACATCTGTGCCGGACATCGACACCGCGCCGGCCGTAGGCGACTCCAGTCGCAGGATCGTCCGACCCAGCGTGGTCTTGCCGCAGCCGGATTCGCCAACGAGGCCAAACGTCTCGCCCCGCATGATCTGCAGGCTGACGTCATCGACAGCGTAAACGGTGCCGACGTGGCGACGCAGAAGGCCGCCCATAATCGGGAAGTACTTCTTGACGTTCTTGATATCGACCAGAACCTCGCCTGACGGCTCGCCGCCGAATGTCAGGGCCGACCCGGTCGGGTTCGTAGGAGTAATCACGTTGGCCACGGGCTCCATCAGCTGATCACCTGACGAACGGTCTCCTCGACGGCATTCTGGTAGGCGACCTGGCGTTGGCTGCCCTCGGGCGCGTGCAGGAAGCAGCGCGCTTGAACGCCTCCCTGTCCGGGCAGGAGATCCGGCTCCCTCTGCGCGCACAGATCCCACGCAAACGGGCACCGCGGCTGGAACTTGCAGCCGGGCGGCATCCTGAATGGGTTCGGCACGACGCCCTGGATGACCGACAAGGCCTGTCCGCGCTTCTTCACACCCGGGATCGAGCTGAGCAGGCCCTGGGTGTACGGGTGCTGCGGATTGAGCAAAACCTGCTCCACCGTGCCGGTTTCAACGATACGACCGGCGTACATGACCGCGATCGTCTGGACCGTTTCCGCCACGACCGCGAGATCGTGAGTGATCAACAACAGAGCGGTTCCAGTCCGAGCCTGGATCTCCTTGATGAGTTCCAGGATCTGCGCCTGAATCGTCACGTCAAGGGCGGTCGTGGGCTCGTCCGCGATCAGAAGCTTCGGATTGCACGACAGGGCCATGGCGATCATGGCTCGTTGGCGCATGCCCCCGGAGAGTTCATGCGGATACTGCTTGACGCGCCGCTCAGGTGCGGACACACCCACCAGCTTAAGGGATTCGATGGCCCGGATGGCCGCTTCCTTCTTGCTGACGCGGTTGTGGAGCAGAACTGCTTCGCTGATCTGATCGCCGATGGTGAAGACCGGGTTCAGGCTCGTCATCGGTTCCTGGAAAACCATGGCGATCTCGGCGCCGCGAACGTGCCGCATCTGGCTGTCCGATAGCTTGAGAAGATCTCGGCCGTCGAACAAGACTTCCCCGGCGGCGATGTCACCTGGCGGGATGTCTATGAGACGCATGATCGAATGGGCGGTCACACTCTTACCGCATCCGGACTCACCAACCAGACCCATCGTGCCTCCACGAGGGATTGAGAAGTCGACGCCGTCCACGGCCTTCACCGTACCGTCCATAACGTGGAAATAGGTCTTCAACCCTCGCACGTCCAGCAACGGCTGATCCGCCGTAGCCGATGCCGGGACCTCACTGAGGGGCTGCACCTGGGCCTTCACTCGCGGCTCCTGGGATCGAGGGCGTCACGCAAGCCGTCGCCCATGAAGTTGATTCCCAGAACGGTCACGACGATTGCCAAACCGGGGAACAAAGGCCACCACCAGTTGCCGACGATAATGTCATTTTGCGCGTTGCTCAGAATATTGCCCCACGTTGGACTGTATGCGGAGTTCACTCCAAACCCCAGATAGCTGACGAAGGCCTCCGTGACGATGAAGCCAGCGATGGAAAGAGTCGTTACGACGATTATCGGGCTCATCGCGTTCGGCAGAATGTGTCTGAAGATGATGCGCATGTCGCCCACACCCACAGCCCTGGCGGCATCGACGAACACTTCGGTCCGAAGCGTGAGGAATAGACTCCGAACAAGCCTCGCTATGGACGGCCATCCCAACAGCGCAAATACGATCAAGATCACGCGCCAGTCTCCGTACCCGAACACCTTCGCAAAGACGATGATCACGAATAGCAGCGGCAGGCTCAACAGGACATCGACGATGCGCATCAGAATCGTGTCGACCCAGCCACCGAAGTATCCAGCCACGCCGCCCACAATTGCCCCGAGCACAGACGCAAACAACGCAGCTCCGATGCCGATGGCGAGCGACAATCTCGCGCCGTTCACGACCAATGTGAGCAAATCCTCCTGAGTACCGCCGACGGTCCCCAGGATGTGGCCGTCGTTCAAGGGGGGGCATCCCAGGTTTGCGGAAATGGTCGTACCTACGCAAAACTTCAGCGGGTACGGGATGTTGGCCGCATCGTAAGGAGCAAGCAGCGGACCGAAGACGGCCACCGCTATCATGAAGAAGAACATGCCGGCGCCGAACATCGCCAGTTTGTGGCGGCGGAAACGTCGCCACGCGAGCTGCCACTGATTAAGGGAAACGAGGGCAACTTCGAAGTCTGCGGGCGCACGGGGATCCGTCACGCCAATGGAAGGAATACGATCCACGTCTCGTCCTAATACTTAACGCGGGGATCCACCACCGCGTACATGATGTCGGCCAGCAGGTTGGCCATGACGATGGCAAACGAGGCAATGAGGAGGATGCCCATCAACACCGGATAATCAACATGACCCACTGACTCAATAAACTGGCGACCCATACCAGGCCAGGCAAAGATGGTTTCGGTCACAATTGCGCCGGTGAACAAGAAGGGAATTTCGAGGCCGATGTTCGTGATGACGGGCAGCAGTGCGTTACGGAGCGCGTGTCGGAGAATGACCCGACGCTCTGGTACCCCTTTCGCCCGCGCCGTCTTGACGTAGTCCTGATTGAGTGAGTCGAGCATGCTGGATCGAACGAACCTTGAATCGCCGGCGATGCTCACTGTCACGAGGGTCAAGACCGGTAGCACCAGGTGCCGGCCCATATCAAGAAGCGAAAACAGTGGATTCTGGCCAAAGAAGGCCCAATAGCTAGCCGTTCCGAAAGCGGGAACTATGTAAACGTCGTTCATGCCGCCGGTTGGGAACCATTGCAGTGGTGGTATGGAGAAGAACGTAATGAGCATGAGGCCAAGCCAGAAAGTGGGCAGCGAATAGCCAACGTAGTTGAAGATCGTCAAGGCCGAGTCGAACAGGCTGTAACGCTTGACCGCGGCGTACACGCCAGCCAGCAAGGCGATCGTGACCCAGATCACGTATGCGGTTGAGGTCAGGATCAAGGTAGGCAACATCCGCTCAGCGAGAATGCTGGTTACCAGCCGGCCGTCGTATATGGAATAGCCAAGGTCGCCGTGCAGGATTCCATTGTCGCCGCCGCCCAGGGCCGCCGGCAGAGCGTTCAGCAGGAATGGCTTATCGCCACAAACGCCGAGCCACTTGCAGTACTGGAGGAGAAGTGGATCGTCCAATCCCCAGCGGTGCTTAAAAGCGGCAATCTGTTCAGCAGTGATGTGAGTGTTCTGGGCGAATCGATCAGCCGGGTTGCCCTGGACATGCATCAGCAAGAAGGTGATGACGGTGATCAGGAACAGAACCGGGATCGCCTGGATGAACCGCCGGACGACGTACTTGATCATTCGACTCGCTCGTGTGTACGAGAGGGCGACGAACCCGTGTGGACTCGCCGCCCTCTCAGAACCGGAATTTTGGTTACCGGCTGAGTGCTACGTCAGTCGGCCGTCCAGTCGCCGATGTTCCATTCACCGGCAGAGGTCGTCGGGTTCCCGGTGAAATTATGGATCCTCGGCTTGACGAGCCACACATCCTTGCGCTGGTAGAGCGGCAGCTCGTAGGTGTTCTGGTCGGAAGTGTAGATGTCTTGGATCGTCGCCATGTTCGTCTTCACCACGGTCGGATCCACGGACGCCTTGACGGCATTGAATGCGGCGTCGATCGCCGGCAGGCTGATCCTGCTGATGTTCTGGCCGTTATGCGGGGCGTTATCCGGAATGCCCTGAGTGGTGTAGACGTTGTAGCTACCAAGGGGGTCGAGCGGCGACACGTAGGCGAATTCAGCCACGTCGTAGTTGCCGTGCTGGAGGTTGCACTTGGTGTCGGCCTTGACGTCGTTCCATCCGCCGAAGAGGTCGCCGGACGGAACAGGATTGATGCTGGCCTTGATTCCAATGGCCTTCAATTGTGAGGCAACGAGCTTCAGGGTGTCCTGGCGGACCTGGCGGGTAGTGGTGCAGTAGGTGAGCTCCAGAGTCTTACCACTCTTGGCCAGATAGCCGTCGGACCCCATGGCCCAACCGGCACCAGTAAGGAGTGAGGTCGCGGCTGCCGGATTGGCAGCAACGGAACCACCCTCGTTCTTGTAGTACCAGGTAAGCGGTGAGATGAAGTTGTTGCTAACCGACACGTTGCCACCTAGTGGGCCGGCCGCAATGGCCTGGCGATCAACAGCGAGCTTGATGGCTTTGATGATCGTGGTGTAGTCGCTGCCGAACTTGGTCTGCAAAGCCTTGTTGTTGAAGGCGTGCAGTTCGTAGGTTAGTGAATCGTGAATGACCTGCTGGTTCTGATCGATGCCAGCGAGAAGCGGGATGTCCGAGTCATTGAGGTCCTGGGCGACGTCGTATTCGCCGGCCTTGAAGCCCTGGAGCATCGTCGCCGCGTCGGCGTAGTACTTCCAGATAACCTGATCCACGTTCGGAGCATGGCCGCTGATGGTGGACCACTTGGGATTCGCGACCGTCGTGATCTGCGCGTCGGCCTGAGCTTCGGTCGGGATGTAGGGACCGTCGTACACGCCGGACTTGAGATCGCCCAACGGATACAGCTTCTTCGGGGCGTCCTTGGTCGGGACGCTCTGGAGGTACTTGGCAGGAAGCAGGGGAGCGACGAGGTACTGGTATCCCTCGTACACCTTGCTGAAGTGCATTACGCAAGTAGTGTCCGTACCGCCGTCGATGCCGGAGATATCCTCCCAGCCCGTCGTACCGCCCGCAAGTCCGGTGTTATCTGGGCTCATGACCCACTGCCAGGTGCCCTTAATGTCATCGCAGTTTATGGGGTTGCCATCGGACCACTGCATGCCCGACTTGAGCTTCCAAGTCACATCCATGCCAGCACCGTTCATCTTCACGTCACCGTTGGCCAGCGTTGGCACTTCGGTGACCAGAGTCGGAACGGTGCGCAGGTCCGGTGTCACGTCTACCAAGTTGAGGAACATGCTGCCCGCGACTTCGATGTCGGTTTCTCCCTGGGCATAGTATGGATTGACCGTGTCCGGATACTGCCATTCGGCAAGGACGATCTTTTTGCCAGTGGAACTAGGCGAGCAAGCGCTGGCCACGAGCGTAGCCACCGAAAGAACGATCAACAAACGTTTGTACATCCGTCCGCCTCCAACTCACTGCTGCAAGTGCCCAGGTAATCCCCGAATAAGCCGTCGCACCACCGCCTCATGACAGAGCGGCAAGAAGTGGGCCCTTCTCCTGGTGCTTGGACGGCGATACCCGCCCTTACTATGGGGGGCGTTTCCGGGGTGTCAATCGACCGCCGACGTTCGCCACCCAATCTCAACAGTGTGTAGTCCTACCGGCACCTCCTCGAACTTCATGGTGGCGAAAAGGAGCCAGTAGGTCGACAGCCGCCTTCCTCCCGAGGCACAAGCCACCTCGAAGGACGGCTCGGATGCCAGCACTGAGCAGGCACATGTACGGAGTGCCGCCAGAACCGACCGACCCTGGCAAGGACGAGCGACGATCCTGGATCTGGGCCGTAAGCGGCCTGGTCCACGAGGTCGTTTCTGCACCAGTGGCGAGAGCTTTCGTAGTCGCTACTCCAGTGCCCTTTTGCGTACCATACACCTTGCATAATATCGTGGCTGACCTTAATTGGGCCATGTGGGCGGCTGAGTGGTCAGTCTGGACAAGGCGACTGGTCGCCCGTCATCCCGCGCCACCTCAAATTGGGCTGGCGGGCGGCTGCAGTCTCGTCCAAGCGGCGCACAGGCGAGTTGTGGGGGGCCGAATGCAGAGTCTCCGGATCCGCATGGGCCTCCGCCACGATTGCCCGCAGCGCGTCCGCAAAGGCGTCCAAAGTTTCGACCGACTCGGTCTCCGTCGGCTCGATGAGGAGCGCTTCTTGCACGTTGAGCGGGAAGTAGATCGTCGGCGGGTGGAAGCCGTAATCGATCAGCCGCTTAGCCACATCGAGCGTTCGGATGCCGGTCTCGGCCTTTAGGCCGGCGGCCGAAGCGACAAACTCATGCATGCAGGGCCGTTGGAACGGAATGTCCAAGACGCCGGCCAGGCGGGCCTTCAGGTAGTTGGCCGCCAGGACCGCATCGTCCGAAACCTGGCACAGGCCTGTGCCGCCGTGCGTTGAAATGTACGCGTACGCACGCACGAGGACTCCGGTGTTGCCAACGAAGGCGCGGACGCGACCGATGCTGTCCGTTCGCTCGCCGGGTCGCTCCAGTCGGAACCGACCGTCCGGCTGGCGCAGCACCCGCGGCTCGGGCAGGAACGGCAGCAGCTTCTCCCCTACTCCCACTGGCCCGGCCCCCGGGCCGCCGCCGCCGTGCGGCGTGGAGAAGGTCTTGTGGACGTTGATGTGCATAACATCGAAACCCGCCGCGCCAGGCTTGAAGCGACCCATGATGGCGTTGAGGTTGGCCCCGTCCATATAGGCCAGCGCGCCGGCGGCGTGAACGGCCTCAAGCAGCTCGCCGATGCGTGACTCGAATAGGCCCAGTGTGGACGGGTTAGTGATCATCACCGCCGCCGTCGTGGGCCCGAGCGCGGCCCGGAAGGCGGCCAGGTCCACGCCGCCGTCTGGGGCGGATGGAATGGTGACGGTTCGGAACCCGGCCATCGACGCCGTCGCGGGATTGGTGCCGTGGGATGAGTCCGGCACCAGGACGTCCTGGCGAGCCAGGTCGCCCCGGCTGCGGTGGTAGGCCCGGATCATGAGGATGCCGGTCAACTCGCCTTGAGCTCCGGCCGCGGGCTGCAGGGTGACGGCCTGCATGCCGCCAATCTCCGCGAGCGCCTGCTCCAGCTCCCAGAGCAACTGCAGCGTGCCTTGAGCCAGTTCATCGGGGGCCAGCGGATGTAGAGCAGCGAAGCCGTTGAGGCGAGCTGCCCACTCGTTCACCTTGGGGTTGAACTTCATGGTGCACGAGCCCAGCGGATAGAAGCCCGTGTCCACGGCGTAGTTGAGCTGCGAGAGGTTGACGTAGTGGCGGGTCAACTCCGGCTCGTCCAATTCGGGCAGGTTGGGTCCTTCGGCGCGGAGCTGGTCGGCCGGGATTCGAGCCAGGGCATCCTTGGGCGGATGCGGAACCTTGTCGCCGCCCCGACCCGGCCGCGACCGCTCGAACAGCGTGGGACGGAGGCGATCTCCGGCGGCGGTCATTGGCGAGCCTCCGAACCGGCGACCGAACCGGCGCCCGGGCGACCCTCCGGGCCGGCGCCCGGGACCTCGTCGGGCGGCGCCACCAGGCCCGGCAGGCTGAGTTGGCGGCCGCGCTCGATCTCATCGCGCAAAACAGCAGCGAAGGCCGCGATCTCGTCGGGAGTTGTCACTTCGGTGGCGCAGACCAGCAGCGCGTCGGTCAGGTCCGGGTCGTTCGGCAACACTTCCCGCAAAACCAGGCCCGCCAGAACCCCGCGCCCCAGGAGTCGGCGATGGATCTCCGGGGCGTTGGGGACGTGGACCGCGAACTCGTTGAGGTACGGGCCTGGATGTAAGCGTGGGGCTCCGGCCTCGGCGAGGGCACGCTCCAGTTCCGCTGCTCGAGCCGCTCCCATGGCGGCCACGTCCCGCAGGCCGTGGGGCCCGATGGCTGCCAGGTAGATCGCCGCGGCGAGAGCGCACAGGGCCTGGTTCGTGCAGATGTTGCTCGCGGCCTTCTCACGGCGGATGTCCTGCTCGCGGGCCCGCAGAGTCATAACGAACGCCCGCTTGCCGTCCACGTCATTGGTCAGGCCCACCAACCGGCCGGGAATTTGGCGCACCAGGGCATCGCGACAGGCCAGGATGCCCAGGTACGGCCCGCCGTACGAGAGCGGGATCCCCAACGGCTGACCGTCGCCGGCCGCGATGTCCGCGCCGTATGCGCTCGGTGGCGCGAGAACGGCCAGCGATACCGGCTCCACGACCGCGACGAACAGCGCACCCGCGGCGTGGGCCAGGCGGCCGGCCTCCGCCATCGGTTCGAGTAGTCCCAGGAAGCTGGGGTTGGCGATCACGACGCCCCCAATCGGATGAGCGGTGTCGGCCAGCAGGCGCTCCAGGGCCGCAAGATCGGTGCTCCCGGCCAGGGGCCCATCGGCGACAAGCGGGATTTCGTCGGCTATGAGCGAGGCCCCGACGAAGTACGTGCACAAGGTCTTGCGGTAGTGGGGATGAACGCCGCTGCTTACCAGGACACGCTCACGCCGAGTGGCCCGGCAGGCCATGAGCGCCGCTTCGGCTGTCGCGGTTGCGCCGTCGTAATGCGACGCGGAAACGACGTCCATGCCGGTCAGCTCGGCCAGGAGCGACTGGTACTCATAGATCGTCTGCAGCGTGCCCTGGCTGATTTCGGGCTGGTAGGGCGTGTAGGCGGTGTAGAACTCGCCCCGCAGCAGCAGCTGATCCACCACGGCCGGCACGAAATGCCGGTAAGCCCCGGCTCCCAGGAAACTCACCAGGTCCACGCGATTGCGTTTGGCGAGCTTGCTCAGGCGGTGGGTCAACTCCGATTCCGACTCGGGCGGCGGCAGGTTCAGGCCACTGGCCCGGAGTGCCGGCGGAATGTCGGCGAAGAGTTCGTCGACGCTGGCGACACCGATTGCGGCGAGCATCTGGGCGCGGTCCCTGGCAGTGTGGGGGCCGTACGCCATCAGCTTCGCTCCACGTTAGCTTCGCTCCACGTTCGACTGAGCCGAGTACCGCCCGCTCAACCTCAGGCGTCCTTGGTCAGCTCGTCGTATTCGGCCGCGGTCAGCAAGCCGTCCAGTTGGCTCGCGTCGGTCACACGGACGCGGATCATCCAGCCCTCGCCGTACGGGTCGCTGTTGACAAGCTCGGGGCGATCGGCCAGAGCGCCGTTCGTCTCCACGACATCGCCCCCGATCGGCGCGAACAGGTCGCTCACCGCCTTGACCGACTCGATGACGCCCACCGCGCTCGACTGCGACAGGACCCGACCCGTCTCCGGGAGCTCCAGGAACACGATGTCGCCGAGCTGTTCGGTGGCAAAGCCGGTGATGCCAATGGTGGCTACTCCGCCCTCGACACGAAGCCACTCGTGCTCTTTGGTGTAGCGCAACTCCTGGGGAACCATCGCCATCAACTCCTCCCGTGATCAAGCCGCTTTACGTCGCTCGACGATAGAACGGCAGCGGCACCACTTCCGCCGGCACGCGCTGGTCGCGAATGCCGACGCTGACTATCGTACCGGGCTCCGCGTCGGAGGGTGCCACGTAAGCCATCGCAATCGGCTGATTAAGCGTCGGGGACTGCGTGCCGCTGGTTACGGTGCCGCTGCGACGGTCATCCACGAAGACCTCATAGCCGTGCCGGGCGATTCCCCGGCCTCGAATGATCAACCCCACGAGCTTGCGGCGCGGCCCGATTTCGTGGGCTCGGTTCAGCGCCTCACGGCCTACGAAATCGCCTTCCTTAGCCAGCTTCACGACCCGACCCAGACCGGCTTCATAGGGAGTGGTGTCGCGCCCCAACTCGTTGCCGTACAGCGGCATGCCCGCCTCCAGGCGCAGCGTGTCGCGGGCACCGAGGCCAACCGGCACGACCCCCTTTGGAGTGCCCGCGACCATCAGGGCATCCCAGATCCGCGTCGCTGCGGCCACTTCCACGAATATCTCGAATCCATCCTCGCCGGTATAGCCGGTCCGACCGATAAGGGCTGGGACGCCCGCAACCGTGCCCTCCATCGCAGAGTAGTAGCGCAACTCGTCCACGGCGATGTCCGTCAACGGGGCGAGGACGCCGGCAGCGAGCGGACCCTGGATTGCCACCAACGCCGTCGCCAGAGACCCATCGTCGAGGACCACCGAGAAGCCGGAAATCCGTTCCGCCAGGGCGTCGCTGACCGCGCCGGCGTTGGCTGCGTTGGCGACGACCATGAACCGCTCCGCCGCAAGGCGATACACGATCAAATCGTCCAGGATGCCGCCCTCGGGGAAGCAGATCATCGAGTAATGGGCCCGGCCCACGGCGAGGGAGCCCGGGTCGGTCGTGAGGGCGTAGGCGAGGGCGGCGGCAGCGTCCTTCCCGTCCACGAACAGCTCGCCCATGTGCGACAGATCGAAGATGCCGGCCCGCGAGCGAACAGCCCGATGTTCATCGAGGATGCCGGAATACTGGAGCGGCATGAGCCAGCCGCCGAACTCGACCATCTTGGCGCCGAGGGCCAGATGACGATCGGCGAGCGGGGTTGCCAGCGGCGCCGCGTTAGCCTGAGCCATATCGGGCCACCTCCGGTCGGGCGATCAGGTGGGCGTGCTTCGAAGCTCTGGCAGACGGCTTGCCGCCAGGGCAACGAGCGAGCGCTCGGACTCGAATGAGAGCAGATCGGGCGCCTCATCGAACGAGATCCAGCGTACCTCTTCAAACTCATGGTCGTGATCCTGCAAGTCGCCGCCGGCCGGCTCCATCAGGAAGTAGTGAACAGTCTTGTTGATTCGGGTTCCGCGCTGAACGAACGTGTAGCGGATGGCGTCCAGCGACGAGGTGATCTTGACCTTCAGGCCAGTTTCCTCGCGGACCTCACGGAGGGCGGTCTCCTCAAGAGTCTCGCCTATCTCCGGCGTCCCCTTGGGCAGAGTCCAAGTGTGGATGTCCCGCTCGCGCCGGCGGCGGCCCACAACGAACTGGGGCACCGAGTCCACGAACCGGATGACGATGCCGCCGGCGGATGTCGCGGTGGCGGGCGTCAGCCGCGCCACGGCGCCGGGGCGAGGCTTGAGCGGGGATCCGCTTGCGGGCGACCGAGACCGGCCCATCGAATCGTGACGGCCGGACGGACGACGCCGCTGCGGGGCGCACTGGTGCGGGATGTGGTTACCGGACGCCAGCCCGTGACCGGCAGGCCGGCGTGGGAAGGGCGCAGGATCGTGGTGCGGGTCGTGGCCCTTTGGAAGCCCAGGCCGGAATGCAGCCCAAGACGACGCTCCCGCTCGCGGCCGACAGGCCGGACGAAGCGGGCAGCGGGCCAAGCCGCGTACTTCGCCGCGATGCTGTGCTGCATGTCCCAATCGTACCCGGTCAGGCAGGCTTTGCAAGCGCGGCCAGCACGCGTTCGAGTTGGATCGGTGACAGCACGCCCCGCTCGTCGACCAGTCTCAGTTCGCGCCGGGCTACGGCCAGGTACAACTCCACCACGTCGGGGGCGAAGCGCTGCAGAGCCGCGACATGAGCTTTGAGCGTGTCCGAGTCGCCGCGGCTGATCGGCCCGGTCAGCGCCGCTCTCACGCCCAAGGCGCGAGCGTTGGCCATCGTCTGCTCGATCAGACGCCCATAGACGGCCAGTGCGCCTGCCTCGTTCATGCCGGCGACGGCGCCAAGGGCGACGATGGCGTCCAGAAGCGCAACCAACCCGCCCGAAGCCAGCACCGCCGCGGCGTGATACGCAGGCTTGGTGCCGGGGGGCAAACGGACGGGTATGCCGCCGATCGCCTCCGCCAGATCAGCCAGCAGCTCAATAGCCCGGTCATCGCCCTCGATGGCGATCGTCGCCCCGGAGATCGCCGCGACCGCAAGTTCCGTGTCCAACGTGAACGAGACAAGGGGGTGGAACGCACCAATCTGGCTCCCGGCCGCCCTTGCGGGCTCCAACACCTCTGCGCCGAGCAAGCCGCTGGTGTGGACCAACAGCTGACCGCTGTAGAGCCGCAGCGACGCGACCACATCGGATATCGCGTCGTCCGGGATGGTCAGGATCGTGAGTTCGACCTCGTCGACGACGGAGATCGGGTCGATGAAGGCGCGGACGCCGGGGATCGAGGCACGGAACTTCTCCCGCCGACCCTCGTCGCGGGACGCTACCGCGGTCACGGGCCAGCCGGCGCGGCTTATCGCCAGGCCCAGTGCCAGGCCCACCGGCCCGGCACCCACGATGCCGACGCTGGGCGCTCCACCCAAGGCGCGATTTTGGGGGTGGGCATCGATGATGGCCTGGATATCGTCACCGTGGCGAGGCCGGCCCGTGTTTCCGTTGCCCATCGGGCCGGCGGCCAGCGGCGCGGCGTCACTCCCGGGCCGTCGTGACCCGCGCGTTGCATCGTCAGGCCAGACCTTCACGCGACTCTCCTCCCCACCTTCAATGTCGCGCTATCCTAGGGGCGGACCTGCACAACGCCGGTGACCGCCGGCCCGAGTGTAGCGTGTCCCCGGCGGCAGAGGCGCACCCCCGCCGGGGTCTGGCGATACCGCCGCGCCGCTAATCGTGTCCTTTCGGACCCGCGAGCGAGCCAGCAGTCAGGCCGCTGACGCAGGTCGCCGGTTGGGTGGATGCCCGGTTCGGCCATTGTGCAGTGGACTTCGAAGGAGCTGTCGTGACCAGCTGCGATCCATTCGGCGCCCGGGCTCCTCTCGGCTCCGGTTTGCCGGATTACTACCGTCTTTCGGCGATTCCCACGACGAGCCTGGACCTTGGCAGTTTGCCGGTGACGGTCAAGATTCTTCTCGAGAACGTGCTGCGTCACGCCGGGGGTGGCATCGTTCGCGAGTGGGACGTCGCGGCCCTGGCCGCTTGGCGACCCGGAGTCGCTGCCGCTTCTGAGATCGAGATTCCGTTCATGCCGGCGCGCGTCATCCTCCAGGACTTCACCGGCGTGCCGGCGGTGGTCGACCTGGCGGCCATGCGCGATGCCCTGGCGGGGCTGGGCGGCGACCCAGCCCGAGTCAACCCCCTCGTGCCGGCGGACTTGGTCATCGACCATTCGGTACAGGTCGATCACTACGGCACACCCGGCGCCTTCGCCTTTAACGTGGAGCGCGAGTACGAACGGAACGGCGAGCGATACAAGCTGCTGCGCTGGGCCCAAACCGCGTTCGGCGACCTCCGCGTCGTTCCGCCCGGCACGGGCATCGTCCATCAGGTGAACCTCGAGTATCTGGCGACGGTCGTAGCGCAGCGCCGCGATGAGGCCAGTGGCCGTAACGTCGCCTTTCCGGACACCCTGGTCGGTACGGATTCCCACACCACGATGATCAACGGGCTTGGCGTCTTGGGCTACGGCGTGGGCGGCATCGAAGCCGAAGCCGTGCTGCTGGGCCAACCGCTCTACCTGCCCATGCCCCGCGTCGTCGGCGTGCGCCTCAGCGGCGAGCTGCCGGAGGGTTCCACGGCCACTGACCTGGTCCTAGTTGTGACGCAGATGCTGCGCGCCTACGGCGTGGTCGGGGCGTTCATCGAGTTCACCGGGGACGGTCTGGCGGGCCTGGCCCTAGCCGACCGGGCCACGATCTCCAACATGTCGCCCGAATTCGGGCCCACCGCGACACTCTTCCCGATCGACGACGAGACCCTGGCATACCTGCGACTGACCGGCCGAGCGGCCGATCACGTGGCGCTCGTGGAGCGCTACGCCAAGGAGCAGGGCCTGTGGCGCGTGCCCGGCCAGACACTCGAGTTCGACGCCCTGCTGGACCTTGACCTCGGGACGGTGGAGCCGTCTCTGGCCGGCCCGCGCCGGCCGCAGGACCGCGTGGCGTTGCGGGACATGAGCTCCAACTTCCATGCCGCTTATCCGCAGGAACAGCCGACCATACGCGTGGAAGCCGGGGGCACGCTCGCCAAACCGGTCACCTTCGCCGAGGTGGGCAATGGATCGGTCGCGATCGCCGCGATCACGAGTTGCACCAACACCTCCAACCCCACGGTCATGGTTGCCGCAGGACTACTGGCCCGCAACGCCGTTGCTCGCGGGCTGACCGTCGGCCCGACCGTCAAGACGAGCCTCGCCCCCGGGTCGAAGGCGGTCACCGAATATCTTCGCGCGGCCAACCTGCTGGACCCTCTGGCGAGCCTGGGCTTCGCCCTGGCCGGTTACGGCTGTACGACCTGCATCGGCAATAGCGGCCCGCTCGACGCTCCGTTGGCCCAAGCCATCGCGGAGAACGACCTGGTCGTGGCGGCCGTCCTCTCGGGCAATCGCAACTTCGAGGGCCGCATCCACCCCCTGGTCCGGGCCAGCTACCTGGCGTCGCCGCCTCTCGTCGTGGCCTTCGCCCTGGCCGGCCGGGTGGACATCGACATGACCACCGATCCGCTGGGCGTCGGCAGCGAAGGCGCCCCGGTGTTCCTGGCGGACATCTGGCCGTCGGGCGACGAGGTCCGCCGGACCGTGGGATCCGCGGTGAGTGGAGATCTATTCAAAGCGGCATATGCCTCCGTGTTCGAAGGTGACTCGCGTTGGCGCTCTCTGGATGCCGCGACCGGCGACCGCTACCACTGGGACGAGGCGTCCACGTATGTGGCCAAACCACCCTTCTTCGTCGATCTCAGCCCCGAGCCGGCGCCGATCGCGGAGATCTCCGGGGCCCGAGTCCTGGCGATGCTGGGCGACTCGGTGACCACGGACCACATTTCCCCCGCCGGGTCCATCGCGGCCTGGTCGCCCGCCGGCCAGTGGCTCCAGGCCCAAGGCGTTCCGCCCACGGAATTCAACTCTTACGGTGCGCGCCGCGGTCACCACGAAGTGATGATGCGCGGCACCTTCGCCAACATCAGACTCCGCAACGCGCTGGCCGATAAGGAGGGCCCGTTCACGGTGCATCTACCGTCCGGCGAGGCGATGACCATCTTCGACGCCGCCATGCGCTACGAGGCGGATGGCGTTCCAGTCGTGATCCTCGCCGGCAAGGAATACGGATCGGGTTCGTCGCGCGACTGGGCTGCCAAGGGGCCGCGTCTGCTGGGCGTTCGGGCCGTCATCGTCGAGAGCTTCGAGAGAATTCACCGCTCCAACCTGGTCGGCATGGGAATCCTGCCGCTACAGTTCCTGCCCGGCCAGAATGCCGCCGCACTCGGCCTGACCGGCCGGGAAGCATACTTCGTCGCCTTCCCGGCGGCTGGCTTTGCGCCCCGTCAGAAGGTAAGCGTGGCCGCTCGAGCGGATGACGGCGTCGAGCGCATTTTCGAGGCCATCGTTCGGCTGGATGGCCCGATCGAAGTTGAGTACTACCGCCAGGGCGGGATCCTGCCGGCCGTGCTGCGCCGAATTGCACGGGAGTCCGCGCAGAAATAGGCCGCACCGATGCGCTGCGCCGTACAGAATGAGCATTGACCGCCCACGACCGGAGGGTAGATGAACTCGCGATTCCAGATCAGCCAGACAGGCCAGAAGATCCTGCTCGGCGTTGCCATTGTCCTGCTCGGGCTGACGCTGCTCTCGTTCGTCTCGGGCGTGCCGGTGCTGCTGCCGGTGCTGGCCGTGGGCGCTCTCGCCGCCGGCGGCGGATATGCCTTGCTCAGGGAACGTCCAGCGCCGCGCCACGCCGCGATCCTGCCCTTTCCCGGAACGGCTCGCACGGCCTCCGGTGGCGTCTGGGAAGTGGTCGACCCGCACCAGCTAATCGCCGCTCCGCAGACCCGGCACGAGATACGCGTGACCTTCCAGCCCGATGAGACGTTCATCGCCACGTCGCTCCGGGCCGTATTGCGGGCCACTGAGACATGGTGGGAGGAACGGAACGTCAACGACATGGGGCAAGCACCCTCCCAGCGAACACGCCGTGTCTCTGTCTTGGCCGAACTGCCGGCCCACCTTGACGGGCCGCTTTCGTTCGAGGCCGGGAAGACCGAAACGTGGGACCTGGTCTTTGCCCTGGACGGCAACGCGCCCTGCAGCGGAGGCGACCCCGATTTCCTGTCCTGCGAGTGGCTCCTGGAATTCACGGTTGCGCGCCGGCTGCGCTTCGACGCTGTGTTCGTGCAGCCGGTGATCGTGGCTCAACCGACTGCGCGGCTGAACGCCGGCGTCATCGAGGAGTCCGAGTTCAGCCGGGCTCAGGAGTCGACCTCCTCGAGCGCATCCCTGGCGGTCGGCTTCGTTGTTCGCCCAACGCCGCTCGATCTGGCCGCGCCGGCCCACGTTGAGCTGTCGATCCGCAACGGCGGTGTTCCGATTTCCGGCAACGGCGTGCGTCTTGAGGTCTACGTTCGGGGCCGCTCGTTTCATGGCGACGCCCGCGAGTGGATCCTGTGGGCCCAGACGCGACAGATCTCACCCCTGCCGCTAGGCGTAACCCAGCTTCAGTACGACCTGCCGTGCATAAGCCGCCCTATTGCCGACATGGACCTGCCGCACGGCTGGTACCGCGGCGCGATGCGATTCATCGTGGCCATCCCCTACGGCCCGGACCTGGTCGTGGGGCGCGATTTGTGCCTGTCCTTCGACAAGCCGCCTGTGCCACCACCGGCCTACGGGACGGCTGGGATGGCGGCCGGGCCGGCGCCAGTTCCGGCCGTGCGGGCATCGACACCGGGAGTCGATCGACCGCTCGTCGGGTCCTCGGACGATGGCGATTCGGGTTACGACGGGCCGGAAGCCTACGACGGCCCGGATGTCTTCCGCGGCCCGGACGAGCCCTTCGAGTAGGTCGGCTCGCGACTCGACCCAAGGGGCGCGCAGCCGGGA
Source organism: Chloroflexota bacterium (assembly GCA_025358515.1). Taxonomy (GTDB): domain Bacteria; phylum Chloroflexota; class Limnocylindria; order Limnocylindrales; family CSP1-4; genus Fen-1039. The sequence goes on along the minus strand of JANYJG010000224.1, from coordinate 27,138 downwards.
CTTGCCCCGACTACTTTCCGAGCAGTTCCTCGCTGTCCAGGACGCGCACGCCCGCGGCCTCAAGAGCCATCAAGGCGGCATCCGGATCGTCGAAGCGGAAGATGATCGCCGCCTTGCCGCCGCCGGAGGCCGCCCCGAAGTCGTACATGTACTCGACGCCCAATCCCGCATCCTCGATCGCGGCGAGAACGGCAGCCAGGCCGCCGGGCCGATTCTCGACCTCGACCGGCACGACTTCCGTGACCTTGGCGACCATGCCGATCTCCTCGAGGACCTTCTTGGCGGCCTCGGGGTCGCGGACGATGAAGCGCAGGATGCCGAACTGGGCGGTGTCGGCCAGCGACATCGTCAGGAGATCGATCCCGGCCGCGGCCAAGGCGTCGCAGGGGGCGCGGAGCTGCCCGGGGCGGTTCTCCAGGAAGAGCGAGAGCTGCTGGAGCTTCATTTTCGGTCTCCCGTGGCGGCGTGCGGGCCGCGCCATGTTGGGGGCGCCGCAGCGCCGAGCTTGTGGGGATTCGCTCAGTCTGTGCGCAGGTCCGTAACACGCTTGGCCTTGCCCTCGGATCGGGCGATGGAGCGTGGCTGAACCAGGGTCACCTTGACGCGCAGACCCAGGATGTTCTCGATCGAGGCCTCGAGTTGTTTCTGCAGCGCTTCGAGCTTGCGGATTTCGTCGGAGAAGACCTCGGGCGTGACTTCGACCTTGACCTCCATCTGATCGAGGCCCTTGTCCCGCGTCAGCACGATCTGATAGTGCGGCAGCGTGCCTTCCACGCGCAGCAGCGCCGTCTCCACCTGAGACGGGAAGACGTTCACGCCCCGGATGATGAACATGTCGTCCGACCGACGGCCGATGCGGCGGATGCGGCGCAGCGTCCGGCCGCAGCCGCACGGCTCCGAGACCAACGCTGTGATGTCGCGGGTGCGGTATCTGATCATCGGCATCGCCTGCTTTGACAACGTCGTCAGTACCAATTCGCCCTCGGCGCCCTCCGGCAGGACCGCGCCCGTCTCCGGGTCGATGATTTCCGGATAGAAATGGTCCTCGAAGATGTGCAGCCCTCGCTGCTCGCGGCACTCGATACCCACTCCGGGCCCGATTATTTCCGACAGGCCGTAGATGTCGTGGGCTCGAATACCGCTCTCGTCCTGGATACGATCGCGCATCGCCTCGCTCCATGGTTCTGCGCCGAAGACGCCGACACGCAGCTTGGAGAAGTCGGTCTTCATCTCCTTGGCGGATTCCAGGAGATGCAGGAAGTAGCTCGGGGTGCAACACAACGCCGTGACACCGAAGTCAGCCATCACCATGAGCTGGCGTTCGGTGTTGCCGCCGCTGATCGGGATGACCGTGGCACCCAGAGCCTCCGCGCCGTAGTGCGCGCCAAGCCCTCCGGTGAAGAGGCCGTAGCCGTAGGCGTTCTGAATGACGTCCCCGCGATGCAGCCCGCAAGCCACGAAGGCCCGGACCATGACCTCGCTCCAAACGTCCAGGTCGGCCTGGGTGTAGGCCACCACGATCGGCTTGCCGGTGGTGCCCGAGGAGGCGTGGAGGCGAACAATCTCCTCCATCGGACTGGCGAAAAGACCGAACGGGTACGTGTCACGCAGGTCTGCCTTTATCGTGAACGGCAACTCGGCTATGTGCGCGAGGGTGGCGATGGACGCCGGCGTCAATCCGCGCTCCTCCAATCGGGAGCGGAACAACGCCACCTTGTCATAGGCACGGGAAACCACGGACTGGAGTCGCTGCAGCTGGATGGTCGCCAGCTGAGGACGCGGTAGGTAGTCCGGCGCACTGACCGGGTGGAACCCGCCCGAGGGATCATTCCAAGTACTCATTGCGGACTCCTCAGGCGCCGTGTCGGCTCCGCGCCCGCGGCCAGCGTCCGGCCCAATTCGAAGGCCTGCTCGTTCACGGCATGCAGCTTCTCCGGAAACGCCGCCTTCATCGCGGCAAGGAAAGCGTCTTGCGGAAGGTCCAGGTAGGTGCACAGGGCGCCCAGCAGGGCAACGTTAAGACTGCGCTGGTTGGCAAGCTCGCCTTCTGGGACAAGATCCGGAGCGATCAGCACGCCTCCCGGCCGAAGCAGGTCGCGGTTCACCTCGACCTCCGAGGGGGCTAGGACCACCAGGAAATCCGCCTCGCCGTGCGGCACCATAGGCGAGAGGACGCGCTCGCCGAAACGAACGTCGGAGGTGACGGAACCGCCGCGCTGGCTCATGCCGTGGACCTCGGCCTTCTTGACGTCAAGGCCCGCACGCAAGGCCGCGTCCGCCAGGATGTCCGAGGCCTTTATCACACCCTGACCACCCAGGCCGGCCAGCACCACGTTGGTTACTTTCCCGGCCGGCAGCGCGCTCATGCCTGCTCCTCTGCCGGGGCGTCGAAGAGGGCTTGTTCCGCCGCGGCGGCGCGGAACTCGGCCGCCTGCCGCTCCCACTTTCTAATGTCGGCCGCCGCCAGGATGCACGGCCGGCGAGCCACGATGACCGAAAGCTCTGATGCAGCCAGGCGTTCGACCAGCAGCCGCTCGAAGCCGTCCGGATCGGCATACGGGTCGATCACCGTCACGCTGCCGATTCCCACGGCGCTCGCCACATCTTCGATGGATAACTTGCCGGTTGGACCGTGGTCCAGAGTGCGACCAGTGCCCGGATGCTCCTGCTGGCCAGTCATGGCCGTCGTGCCGTTGTCCAGGACGATGACCACGTGGCCCGTTGCCGGCGGGTTGTATGACATTTCTACGAGGCCGGAGATGCCGGAGTGGACGAACGTGGAGTCGCCGATAATCGAGACCACCCGGCGAGCCTCAGCCGGCGGCAAGACGTGGCGCAGACCCAAACCCACGCCGATTGATGCGCCCATGGCTACGCACGTGTCCATGGCCTGGTACGGCGGCAGAACGCCCAGGGTGTAGCAGCCGATGTCGCCGGCGACGATGCAATCGTGCTTCTTGAGGGTGGCGTAGACGGTGTGGTACGGGCAAGCCGGGCACAGTTCCGGCGGCTTGCCGCGGGCCGGGGCCGGCTCCGGGCTCTCGTCGCGGGCGAGGATGCGGCGGACACGCCGTACGTCCAACTCGCCGAAGCGGTACATCTCCGCCTTCGACTCCACCGAGATGCCGGCGGCGCGTAGTGCGTCGGCGATAACCGGATCCCCTTCCTCGATTACCACGGTACGGGCGACGCTCGCGGCGAAGGCCCGGGCGAGGTTCAGCGGCAGCGGGTTGACGAGGCCGATCCGCAGGAAGCTCGCGTTCGGCGCCGCTTCCAGGGCATGCATAAAGGAGATGCCACTGGCCACGATGCCGAGCTCCGGATCGCCGGGGACGACCCGGTTCAACTGAGCAGCTTCGGGGCTTTCGGCCCAGCCCGCGATCTCGGCCAGCTTGGCGCGCAATCTGCGATGGGCCGGGCGGGCGTGGGCGGGGATCATCACTCGACCCGCCATGTCGTGCTCGAAATGTGGGACGGGGAAGGAGGCAGCGGCGCCGGCCGCGGCACGGCCGTCGGACTCGGGCACCACCACCGACTTGGAGTGGCAGACGCGCGTGGTCATGCGGAACAGAACCGGCAGATGCCACCGCTCGGACATTTCGATCGCCGTCAAGAAGAAGTCGTAGGCCTCCTGCGAGTCGGAAGGCTCCAACATCGGCAGCCCGGCGGCGATGGCGTAGCGGCGGTTGTCCTGTTCGTTTTGCGAGGAGGACATGCCCGGATCGTCGGCCGTGACCACGATCAGGGCGCCGCTGACGCCCGTGTAGGCGGCGGTGAAGAGCGGGTCGGCCGCGACGTTGAGGCCCACGTGCTTCATGGTCACGAGGGTTCGGGCATTGGCGAAGGCTGCTCCGAGGCCTACCTCCAGGGCGACCTTCTCGTTCGGCGCCCACTGGGCCCGGCCGCCCAACTCGGAGAAGTTCTCCAGGATTTCCGTGGACGGGGTTCCGGGGTAGCCCGTGCCAAGGGCGACGCCGCTGTGGAGTGCCGCAAGAGCCACCGCCTCATCACCGGAAAGTAGCTGCCGTTCCATGCGCGTCATCCTCACGTTCGGACTGCTCGGGACGGCAGACCACCCCTCGGCCAGGATCATACCCGGCCGAGGGACCGCGCCGGGCGGCCGAGGGACCGCGCCGGGCGGCCGATGCGAGCCGTCAGTCGCTTGGGACGTCGCGTTCGTTGTGAGCCGTGTAGTCGGGCACACGGCGTTCATAAGAGCCCGTCATGAGGGGCGACGAAATCATGAAGTCCGCCGAGGCCCGGTCGCAGGCCACCGGGATGTTCCAGACCACCGCGATCCTCAGCAACGACTTGACATCCGTGTCGTGCGGCTGGGGCTCGAGCGGGTCCCAAAAGAAGACCAGGAAGTCGATGCTACCGTCGGCGATCATCGCTCCGACCTGGAGGTCGCCACCCAGCGGGCCCGACTGGAGCAACGTAACCGGAAGGTCTAGCTCCCTTTTCAGCATCAGGCCCGTGGTCCCCGTGGCGACCAGGTCGTGCTCTTCGAGCATGCCGCGGTTGTACCGCGCCCACTCGATAAGATCCTGCTTCTTGTTGTCGTGGGCGACGAGCCCGATGCGCTTTCGAGGCGCCAAATCCAGATTCAGCATTCGGCAAATCCTTTGGGGGTGGCGGCTCAGTCTTGCCGCCTGCCAGCCCCAGGATGACAGACGCCCGTTAACGGAGCCCCTCGCCCGACGCCCGCCTCGCGCCGCCCCCGCGACGGTTGACGGCGCAACGTTTTGTGGCGGGCTACCATGGGTTTCCGAGAAGGCCTCGGACGCGGCTGATCTGCCACGACGCCAACCTGGTGGAGGCTCACGGTCATGAAGATTGCGATCATCGGAACGGGAAACGTCGGCAAGGCTATTGGCTCGTCGTTTGTTCGGGCCGGCCACTCCGTCATATACGCGGCAAACAGCGTTGACAGCGCCCGCCATGCAGCCGAGGGCGTTGGCGGCACCTCCGCCGCCGGAGTGCGGCAAGCAGCTGAAAGCGCCGAAGTCATTGTGATCGCCGTTCCGTATGTCTCCGCGGCGCGCGAGGTTGCGACTGAAATCGCGCCTGTCGTTGGCGGCAAGGTCGTCATCGATGCGACTAACCCCCTTAAGACCGACTACAGCGGCCTGGCGACAGAGGGCGGCCCGTCCGGCGCGGAGAACTTCGCCGCGTGGATGCCCGGCGCGCGAGTCGTTAAGGCTCTGAACACGGTGTTCGCCGCCCTCCAGGCCGATCCCAAGGCCCACGGCGTGGAGATCGACGCCCTATTCGCCACGGACGACGAAGAGGCCAGGACCGAGATCGGCGCATTGTTGGGCTCGCTCGGTTTCCGTCCGATCTACGTCGGCCCCCTCGCTCGGGCGCGCGAGTTGGAGGCGATGGCCTTCCTGAACATCCAGCTCCAGATGAGCGCCAAGGGCGATTGGCGAACGGCCTTCTCCCTGATCGGCGCGCCGTCATCGGCCGTGGCTGGGCAGGACTGAACCGCAGCCAGGTTCTGGTTCAGCCTGCCTGCAGTAAATCGAGCGTCGGCCGCCGGCTCGCGTACACTCGCCCCATGATTCAATCGCTCCCCAACGACTGGCGATCCGCCCTGGGCGATCGCATTACGGACGCCGACCTCAAGAAGCTCGACGAATTCGTGTTCGTGGAGCGCGCCCAGCACGAAGTCTTCCCGCCGGATGATGAGATCTTTGCCGCTCTGGAGCTGACGCCGGTGCGGGAGGTCAAGGCCGTGATTCTCGGCCAGGATCCGTACTACCGGGTCGGCCAGGCGCAGGGGCTGGCATTCTCCGTTCGGGCCGGTGCGCCACGTCCGCCGTCGCTCGTCAACATTTTCAAGGAACTCGAGACGGACCTGGGCCACGCGGTTCCACCGGACGCCACCTTGGAGCCCTGGGCGCGCCACGGCGTCCTGCTCCTCAATACGGCCCTGACGGTGCAAGAGGGCAAGCCCAACAGTCATCGAAAGCAGTGGAAGACGTTCACCGCCGCCATCGTGGCCCTTCTGGCAGCCCGCCCGGATCCGGTCGTCTTCCTGCTGTGGGGCGAACCGGCAAAGGCCGCCGGCCAGAAGATCGACCGCACCCGGCACATCGTGGTTAAGTCTGCCCATCCATCGCCGCTGTCCGCGCGAGGTTTCATCGGCAGCGGCCCGTTCCGCCGAGCCAACGCCGAGCTGGCGAAGCGCGGCCTGCCCCCCATCGACTGGGATCTTGCGATTGCGGCGGGCCCTCTCGACACCTAAACCGCTCGAGGCGATGGAGAGGAATGGTGGGCGATACTGGACTCGAACCAGTGACCTCGCGGATGTGAACCGCGCGCTCTAACCAACTGAGCTAATCGCCCCAGACGACACCCTGGCGTCGGAGGGAGATTATACGGGCGGGCGACAGAGGGCGGGCGGGGCCGCCGCGAGCAGGCTACGGTGCGGCGATCCTGGCGCACCCATGGGGCGAGTCGGCCGCCGCTCCCCTGCCCCGCTACAGCCTGAGGCCCGGCCAGCGCCCGACCACTTCGTCCGGTATGACACCCTCGACCACCACCAGCTTATGGCGACCCGTGGCCCCAGCGACCAAGCGAACGGAGCTGCGCGAGACGTCCAACTCGTCGGCGAGGAGCCTGATCATGGCCGCGTTGGCCGCCCCGGCGACAGCGGGCGCGGTAACCCGGGCTTGCAGGACACCGTCGTCCGAGACCCCGTCGATGCGATCGTCCCCGCCACGGGGCATCAACCGCACGGCGAAGCGGATGTCGGAGCGGCGTGAAGGATCCGGGGGGCGGCGACTGGAATTCATGCGGACCTCAGTGAGGTGTCTCGATTATGACGATGGCGGGTGGTAGCGCCACTATCCGGCGCCGCAATCCCGCCTACCGAACCATTCCGGTGGCATCGCCGCCCTGGCCGGGGCCGGGCCGTTCCCCGCCGGGCCGTTCCCCAAAGATGGCGCGACCAACCCGCACGACCGTCGCGCCTTCCTCCACGGCCACCGCAAAATCCCCCGACATACCCATGGAAAGCCCGAGGCCCAGGGCCGGCACCGCATCCCGCAGCCGCTCGGACAGGTTGCGCAGCCGAATGAAAGTGGGCCGCGCGGCCTCTGGACCGCCCATTGACCGCCCCACTGTCATGAGGCCTAGTAGCCGCAGGTTCGTGAGCTCGGCCAGCTCCGGCAAGGCCGCCTCCAGCGCAGCCGGCAGGAAACCCGCCTTGGCCTCATCCAGATCGACATTGACCTGCAAGTAAATGGTGAGTGGCCCGCCACCGGCCCGTCCGACCAAATCCACGGAACTCGCGATACGCGCCTCGCCGGTCAAGCGATCAAGCCGGCGCGCCAGGTCGACCGAGTCGACCGATTGAATCGTCTCGAATATTTCGATCGCCCGTCGGGCCTTGTTCGATTGAAGCGGCCCGATCAGGTGCCATCGCGCCCCCGGCACAAGAGGCCCCTTGGCCTCGCCTTCCTGGACGCGGTTCTCGCCCAGGATCGTGAGCCCGGCCGCCACCGCAGCAACCAGCCGGTCCGCCGGGACGGTCTTGGAGACGGCAACCATCGTCACCTCGCTCGGGTCGCGTCCCGCGCGCGCGCAGGCATCGGCGATCGAGTCAAGGACGCGGCGACGTGCCGCAGCGAATGCGGCGACGACCGATGGACTCGGAAGAGCGGAGACGGTAGCCAAGGCGAAAGCCCTAGCCCTTCTCCTCCTGCGGCGGGCGACGGAGGAAGCTCGGGATCTCCAGATCCGCGTCGTCGTAGGTGCGGCGGGCAGCCTGGGAATCCATCTGCGGACGCGGCCGCGCGGGTGCAGACGCCGACGTAACCGGAACTCCGACCGGCGTCCGATCAGCCGATAAGTTGATCCCGTACGACCCGCCACGAGAATGCGGCACGGCGCCATCGATGGATTGAGCGCGCTGACGCTCCAGTTCCTCAAGGAAATCCGCAGAGTCGAAGCGCCCGGCGTGGACGGCAACCGGCACGGACTGGCCGGCCTCGCGCCAGACCGTGTCTCGCTTCCGGCTGGAGTCGAATCCCGTGGCGATGACGGTGATCATCACCTCGTCGCCCAGGCGGTCGTCGAAGCTGGTGCCGAAGATGATGTTAGCTTCCGGGTCTGCTACCGAGCGGATCTCTTCCGCGGCTTCCGTGACCTCGAAGAGGCTCAGGTTGGACGAACCGGCAATGTTGAACAGAATGCCCTGGGCGCCGTTGATGTTGATTTCGAGCAGCGGGCTGGCAATCGCCTGGCGCGTTGCATCGATGGCTCGGTTTTCGCCGCCGGCGCGGCCGATGCCCATAAGAGCGGAACCGGCGTCTCTCATGATGGCTCGCACGTCGGCAAAGTCCAGGTTGATGAGGCCGGGCACCGTAATGATGTCCGAGATGCCCTGAACTCCCTGGCGCAGAATGTCGTCAACGAAACGGAACGACTCGACCAAGGAAGTGTTCTTCTGGACCACGTCCCGCAGCCTGTCGTTGGGGATGGTAATGAGGGTGTCCACCTTGGCCCGCAGCTCCTCGGCGGCGCGCTCCGCGACCATCTTGCGGCGCGTGCCCTCGAAGGCGAATGGCTTGGTCACGACGCCGATTGTCAGCGCGCCCAAATCCTTGGCGATCTCGGCAACGATCGGAGCTGCCCCGGAGCCAGTGCCACCACCGAGTCCGGCTGTGATGAACACCATGTCCGAATCGCGCAACGCTTCGGTGATCTTTTCAGAATCCTCTTCGGCAGCTCTCTGGCCGATTGAGGCATCTCCGCCTGCGCCAAGACCACGCGTGATCTTGTCGCCGATGCGGATCTTATGGGGGGCATCAGACTGAAGCAGCGCCTGCGCGTCAGTGTTGCAGGCAATGAACTCCACGCCCATCATCTCGGCCCGGATCATGCGGTTGACGGCATTGCTGCCACCCCCGCCGACACCAATGACTCTGATTAGGGCGAAGTTCTCGGAATCGGACCGTAGCGGCATTCCACTTCCTCCGGTGGTTCTCCGGCAGATGTAGGTCGTTCGGTCCGGCCGCCCGATTTGGGTAGAGGCTGAGCGAGGTGACGGTCGGCTCGGATGGGCGCCAGTATACCCCGAACGCAGGATTGCGGTTGGGGAAACCGCAGGTCGAAACAGGGCGCCCCGCGAAGCGTCTGCGAACAAGCGTTCGATAAAATGGCCGAATAATGGATTTAGCAGCTGGGCACGGCCAACGGGGTGATTTGCGGCTCAGCCGGCCAGAAAACTCAGCACCACGGACCGCGCCGGGTTGTCCTGGTTCGGGTCCAGCAGAGCGATGGATTGCCAGGTCCCCAGGGTCATCCTGCCGGCCACGACCGGCACGCTGAGGGACGGCGGGGCGATAACCGAGACCAGGTGGTCTGCCCCATGTCCGGGCGACCCGTGGCGGTGGACCCACCGATCGTCGCGGGGAAGCAGTCGATCCAGGGCTGCCATCAAGTCAACATCGGACCCGGCGCCCAACTCCACGACGACGATGCCGGCGGTTGCATGTGGGACGAAGACCACCAGCAACCCGTCACCCTCGCCCGCCACAAACTCTTCGCACGCGCCCGTCAGGTCGTACAGCCCGCGGCGCTTTGTTTGGACTGTCAGCATCAGGTTCTTCATGGACGCGCCTCTATGCATCGCGCCAGAACTCGCTCTACGGGAAGAGGTTCCGGAGCGCGTCCCTGACACGCGCTGGCAGCCCGTGTGCCGGGGCCGACTCGAAGTGCGACGCCTCCCCGGACTCGAGGCCCTTGGCTCCCCAGAAGAGCAACCCGATGGCGGTGCTATAGGCCGGGTTCATGATGTTGTCGGTCAGGCCGACGATGCCCGTGGGGCCGGCCACGCGGACCGGCATGTCCAAGATCTCGCGACCGAGAGCGGCGGCGCCCGCCAGCTGGCTTGCTCCCCCGGTCAGCACCAGCCCAGCCGGGAGGATGCCGTCCCCAGCCGATCGAATCTCGGCTCGCAGCATCTCGAACGTCTCGCGCATTCGGGCTTCGATGATCCGGCAGACTTCCAGCCGGCTGACCGTTCGACCGGCCGCCTCGCCCAGCATCGCCACGCTGATTTGCTCGTCGCCCGCAACCGTCGATAGGTCGCAGCTGCCGTGCTGGATCTTGAGGTCCTCCGCGACCTGCAGGCTTGTCTTGAGGCCGATGGCCACGTCGTTGGTGACGTTGTTGCCACCGACCGGCAGGACCGATGTCTTGAACGGCGAACCGTCCAGAAACAGAGCCAGGTCTATGGTGCCGGCGCCGATGTCGGCCACGGCCACGCCCAGATCACGTTCTGTTTCGGACAGCACCGCCTCGGCCGAGGCGAGGGAACTCGCCACCAACTCGTCGATCTTGACGTTGGCGGCCTGGACGCATTTGGCGAGGTTTCGAACGGCCGTGGCGGAGGCCGTGACGATGTGCGTCTCGATCTCCAGGCGGACGGCGCTCATGCCGAGCGGATCCTTCACGCCCTCCTGCCCGTCGACGATGAACCCACGCGGCAGAACGTGCAGGACCTCTCGGTTCGACGGGATAGAGACGGCCCGAGCGACTTCCATGGCCCGGTTGATGTCCTCGCGCGTAACTTCGCGCTGGTGGCCGCTGACGGCGACGGCGCCGCGCGAGTTCTGGCTCTCGACATGTTGGCCACCAACGCCGACGAAGGCGCGGTCGATCGCCCAGCCGGACAGTCGCTCAGAGTGGTCGACGGCGCCCGAAATAGAGCGAACGGTCTGGTCGATGTTGACGACGACGGCCTTCTTCAGGCCGCTGGCGGGCACAGAGCCCTTGCCGACAATGGTCAGGCTGCCATCCCGGCCAACTTCGCCGATAAGCACGCAGACCTTGCTCGTACCGACATCGATGCCGACTAGCACTGCTTCGCGTTCCACTCGCTTCTCCCTGAGTCGCCGTCTAGATAAAGTGCCGGCGGATGATCGCCACGTTCTGGAAGATACGTAGTCCGAATGTAATCAATGCCACCAGGTACAGGTCCAACCCGAGCCGATCGCCGATGAAGACCAGCAAGACGGCGACCACGGTATTGGTGACGAAACCGCTGATGAAGACCCGGTTGTCGTAACCCCCGTCCAATTCCGCACGCACTGCACCAAGCACGGAATCCAGCGCCGCCAGGATGGCGACGGCCGAATAGCGAGCCACCTCAACGTCAACCTTGACGCCGAGAGCGAGACCGAGCAGGACGCCGACGAGGAGTCCAGCCAGGGGCAAGAACACCGAGACGCTCCCTCCGAGGCACGCGCAGCAGGTGCGAGTAGGCTACTCGACGCAAGGGACAAGCGGCAACCCGCCATGTCGACCGGCTCTCCGGTCGCATCTGGAAGTATGGCGGCAGCCTGTCCGGTCATCGCGGCAAACAGATGATGACGCGATCCTCACTGATGTCGGCGACGAGCGAGACCCAGGCGCAGCCGTTCTCACCTTGTTTCGCCAGCAGGGACCTCAGGTCTCGAACCTGCCCCGGTATGACTGTGACCTTGCGCAGCGTAGGTGTATAGAAGCCGAATTGGGCGACCCAGCGCATCGGAACTGGAGCAACGGTGAAGCCGTGCTGATCGTCGAGTACGACGGCCAGTCCGACGGCCGCGCTACCGACGTCCGCGGGGGTGAGGTTGGCCAGGCGGTAGCCGACGTCCAGGGCGAGCGGGTCTACCGTCGATCCCAGGCCGAGGCCCGCGTCGGAGGCGCGCCGATCGAAGACCACTGGCAGAGTTAGGTGCCCGGGACCGGCGGTTGCGGCGGGATCGTCGGTCGGGGCGGGCAGGAGCGATGGAATGAGCGACGCGGCGACGGGAGGCAACGGCGTGGGCGTCTGTGTGGGCTCCACGGAACCTCCCTGGGATGCCGATGGCGAGGACTTCGCCCCCTTCCTGGGGCTGGCAGTTGGTCTGGGCGTGGCCGTTGGTCTGGGCGTCTTGGCCAGACTGGTGCGCGGCGCCGGCGTGGCCGTGTCCGACGGCGTGTCCGTGGGGATGGCATTGGGATCGAGCGTTGGCAGCGGCCCTGTGTCCGATGGCACGGGATTGCCCGCAGAATCGATCTCACCGAATAGATAGCCGTTCTCATCGGCCACGTAGCGCGTGTCGCCGATGACCCATTCGATCTTGGGCAGCCGCTCTCGCAGCTCCACCACGATCGTGCCCGGCAGCCTGACCTCCACGTGGGCGGAGGCTACGGCCGGCAGTCGGACCAGTTCCTGTGCCGCGTGGTCGGAGCGGAATCGGAAGATGTTCGGCGAGCCATCTATGCCCACGATCTTGCGGATGGCGGCATCACTGGTGAACGTGGCGCCGCGAATCTCGATCATGTGAGCGTCGAAGATAGGCGTAGCCGCCACACTGACGATGCCCAGGCCGAAGATCGCCAGAGCGATGGCAGCCGCCAGCTGCACGGACCGCAGGCGAGGCGCCGTCCGCCGCACACGAGGGCGACGAACCTGAACCGCGCGGATCTGCGGTATCAAGCGGCGGACTGGCTGGCGGCGCTTCATTCGACAGCCTCAGCGCGGCAGGTCAGCCGTCGTGAGGCGCCGTCTCGCTCGACCGTCGTGGCGTTGCTCGGCCAGCTCCACGATCCGCAGGCAGACCGCCTCAAAGCTGCCCAGTCCCGTGGCCGCCATCTGCGGGAAGAGACTGATCGGCGTGAATCCGGGCATGGTGTTGATCTCGTTGAGGTAAACCTTGCCGTCGACGGCCAGGAAGTCGACTCGGGCCATGCCCTCGCAGCCGCAGGCTCGATAGGCGTTCCGGGCCATCTCGCGTATCTGCCTACGCAGCGCCTCGTCGACCTGTGCGGTCGGCGTGGTCTCGGACATGCCGTCGCTGTACTTGGCGACGTAATCGTAGAACTCGTGTCCGGGGAAGATCTCACCGGGCCCAAACACCTGGAGCGTGTCCGGATCGTTGCCCAGAACTGCAACCTCCAGTTCCCGCGGATGATCCAGGTAGCGCTCCACGACGAGCAGGTTGTCGAAGCGGAAGGCCTCATCCAGCGCGGCTCCGCGCTCGCCCGCCGTGTGGGCGATGCTCATGCCGACGGACGAACCCATACGGGCCGGCTTGACCATCAGGCGCGGCTCGTTACAACGCTCCGCGAATGCCTCCAACTCATCGAGGACGTGTCGGCGATCCGCGGCCCAGGCCGTGGCGGTGACTTCCAGCCACTCCACCACGGGGATCCCCAGCCCACTCGCAAGACGTTTGTACAGGGCCTTGTCCATACCCACGGCGGAAGCCGCCACCCCGGCACCCGCATAGGGCAGCTCATATGCCTCCAGCAGCGCCTGGACCGTCCCGTCCTCACCGAAGGGCCCGTGGAGAGCAGGAAACACCAGGGGCTTGGGATCCTGGGCGGCGATCGCGCCCAGGGCCTGGCCGGGAGTCATGGGGCCAACCGCACCGACCACGCGGGGATCATCGAAGCTGCCGGGGCGCGGACGTCCCTGCGCCGCGGAAGCCGGCATGCGCCACCACTCGCCTTCCAGGTCGATGAAGACACGGTCGACCTCGCGGCCTGCACCGGCCAGCGCATCTGCGATCGCCCAGCCCGATACGACCGAGACATCGTGCTCCGCCGAAGGTCCACCGAGCAGCACCACAATGCGCCGCGCGGAACCGCCGGTCGTTTTCGGGCCAGATGTGCCGCTGCTCATCGTTCCTCCACTTCAGATTCGGTCCAGTCGCCAAGGAACTGGACTTCGTATACCAGATCGACCCCGAACCGGGTGCGGACTTCCGCCCGAGCCTGCTCGGCCAGTCGGCGGACGTCGGCCGCCGTGGCCGAGCCCTCGTTGACGATGAAGTTGGCGTGCTTGTCGCTGATGACGGCGCCGCCGACCCTGGTCCGCTTTAGGCCGCAGGCTTCAATGAGACGGCCGGCCGAGTCGCCGGGTGGATTGCGGAAGACGCTGCCCGCACTGGGGGATTCGATTGGCTGATGCTCCCGGCGCCAAGTCCGAATCTCGTCCAGGCGCGTCTTTAAGACGGCCGGGTCGGCCGGCGCGAGGCGGAAGGTCGCGGTCAGGATGAGGTCTGCCGCTGCGGCCGAGGGCGCCTTGAAACGGCTCTCCCTATATGCAAACCCCAGCCTCTCGGCAGGCTCGGCGATTTGGACGCCGTCGACGGTCAGGATCGTAACCGACTCCAGGACCGAAGCCACGTCCCCGCCATGAGCCCCGGCGTTGCCCCAGACGGCCCCGCCGACTGTCCCTGGGATCGCCAGCCCGAACTCCAGACCGGACAGCCCAGCCTTCTGGGCCAGCGTGGCCGCTCGCGCCATGGGCAGGCCCGATTCGGCGATCAGACGCTCGCCTTCGAAGCGGTGACCCTCGGCCCGGCACAGGATCGTCAGGCCGCAAAACCCGCGGTCCGAGACGACCAAGTCGCTGCCGCGCCCCAGCACCACGTACGGGAGTGCCCCGGTTCGGGCGAATTGGACCAGGGCCACGAGTTGGCCGACGGATTCGGCAACGGCCAGCAGGTCGGACGGGCCGCCGACGCGCATCGTCGTGTGCAGAGCCAGGGGCTCGTCGAGGCGCACCGGGACGCCGGTCTGGCGCCGCATCTCTGCGGCAATCGCCTGCCAGTCGCGAGCTATGCCCGCGTCGCGAGTGGCGCCGCTGCCTTGGTCCCGGTCGGGGCGCGACTCCGTCACGACGCGACACCCCGGGAAATCGCGTCGAGGCGCAGCGGGTCCGGGTTTGGCCGCCGCTCGGCGGCCGCCATCACCAGCTCCGCGACCGCGTCCGCGGCACCGGGCCGGGCTAGCGAGCGCGCGGCCGCCGCCATCGCGGCGTGCTCCGCCGGGTTGTCGAGGATGGCGGCGGACGCCAGGAGGGCGAGTGCGTCGAAGGCGTCGTCGTCAACCAGTCGCGCCGCGCCGGCCCGGACCATCGCCTCCGCGTTGCGGCGCTGATGACCCGCGGCGTGCGGATACGGCACCACGACCATCGGCAGGCCGAATGCCGCCACCTCGGCCAGCGTGGACGAGCCGGCCCGGCCAACGACCAAGTCGGCCGCCGCCAGAGCCAGGGCCATCTCGTCGCGAAGGAATCGCGCCGGGCGGTAGCGGTCCCGCAGTTCGTCCGGCAGCGCGTCCCGGGCGGCAACGGCCGAGTCGTAGCCGTCATCACCCGTGACGTGCAGGACGCGCACTCGCCGGACCAACTCGGGCAGGGCTTCAGTCACGGCCTCATTGAAGCGCCGCACCGCCTGGGAGCCACCGAATATCAGCAGCAGCCGCTCATCCGGCCCCACGCCCAGGGCGGCCCGAGCCGCGGAGCGGTCGACGGCCCGCGGATCGCGGATGGGCGTGCCGGTCACGTAGCACGGCCGGCGCGATCCCAGCATCTGGCAGGTGGCGACGAAAGAGACCGCCAGAGCGTGGGCCAGCCGTGCCGTCCAACGAACACTTCGGCCAGGCACGACGTTGCCGTCCCACATGACCACCGGAACACGCAGAACGGCCGCAGCCAGCAGCACCGGAATGGCCACGAACCCGCCGGTCGTGAATATGGCCGCCGGGCGGCGCCACAGCAGCATCGCTCCTGCCTGAGGAACGGACAGCACGAGGCGGATCGGATCGAGGATGGCGTGCACGTTCAGATCGACCGTGCGGAGGCTGCGCAGCGCCAGGCGCCGCAGCGGGATCCCGGATGCCGGAACGACCTGTGCCTCGAGGCCGCGGTGGCCTCCGACCCAGTGCAGCTCAGGCGCGACCGGTCGGTCCTGCAGGGATCGAGCCACGGCGAGAGCCGGGTAGATATGTCCCCCCGTACCCCCGGCCGCTATCAGCAGACGCACTAACCCAACCTCGCTCAACGGTTTCCCTGGAGACTGAAAGGAGAATTCCGACGGCCGCAAAACTGACGACGAGCGACGTCCCGCCTGCGGACACGAACGGCAGCGTAATGCCCGTCACCGGCACGAGCGCGACGACGACACCGATGTTGATCAAGGCCTGGAAACAGATCCAGGACGTCACGCCTGCCGCCATCAGACCACCAAATGTGTCCGGAGCCCGAATTGCGGTCCTGATACCGGCGTAGGCAAAGGCGACGAAGAGCCCGATC
Organism: Chloroflexota bacterium; assembly: GCA_025358515.1. Lineage (GTDB taxonomy): Bacteria > Chloroflexota > Limnocylindria > Limnocylindrales > CSP1-4 > Fen-1039. Next base: position 11,051 of record JANYJG010000224.1, on the reverse strand, counting down.
ACTAGCGCTCCTCCAATCAGGCCGAACTCCTGGGCGATGACGGAGAAGATGAAGTCGTTGAAATCATTGGGGACGATCACCTTGTCGTTGCCAAGGCCGGTCCCAAACAGACCGCCGGCGCTGATCGCCTCCAAGCCCTTGAGGGTGTGGTAGCCGTGGTTCAGCGGATCCTCCCAGGGATTGAAGAGGGTGTTGATCCGTTCCAGAGGGTAGGTGCCCACCGCCAGGATCGCGACGAGACCGCCGGCCGCACCGGCGATGACTGCCATGAGAATGTGGAGCAGGTTCGCCCCGGCCACGAAGTACAAGGCGAAAGCCAGCAGGACTATGACGCTGGCCGTTCCCAGGTCCGGCTCACGCACAACCAGCAACAGGAACGGCACCACGATGAAGGCCAGTGGCATGGCACCGTGGAAGAAGCTTCGAATTCGACGACCGCGCGTTGCCAGCCAGTGCGACAGGTAAACGACCAGGGCCAGCTTGGCGACCTCGGCAGGGTGTATCTCCGGTAACGGACCGAGCTTGAGCCAGCGCGAGGAGCCGTTGACGGACGTACCGAACTGCGGCAGCAGCACCACGACCAACATGAATAAGGCGACGACGGCCAGAGGCACGCTCGCGACCCGCAGGTAGCGATAGTCGATGCGCATCAGGATCAGCATCGCCGCCAGCCCGGCCAGACCTGAAGCGATCTGCGGCGCGACCATCTGGAACGTGTTTTGGCTGAGCCTGTACGAGGGGATGGCGGACGCTGAGTAGACCATCAGGATACCGATGGCCGCGAGGGCCACCACGGACACGATGATGATGTAATCCGGATCGTGGGCATCGCTCTTGAGATGGCCGGGATTGGCCAGGTACGCGCCGGCCGGCCGAACCGGCGCTGACTTCGACGCATCGCTTATGCGACTCACGCGCTCCCGCTCGACGTATCCGTTGTCTTGTAGCGCGTAGACGCCATCGGGCATGAGCGGCGAGCGCGTCATGCGGCGTCTCCTTGGGAGGCGTGCTCAGCGGCGATTGCGGCCGCCGCCGCCCGGAAGGCGTGACCTCGGGCAGCGTAGTCGACGAACATGTCGAAGCTGGCTGCGGCGGGGCTCATGAGAACAGTGGCCGGCCTGGCGGCTCCTCCCGCGCTCGTTTCGCGGGCGAGGATCTCGCGCGCGATCGCGTCGGCCCGATCCACTGCCGCTTCCAGGGTCCGGGCCAGCTCTACGTGGGCCACACCGCTGGCGCGGAAGAGCTCCGCGAGGGCGGGCCCTGACTCGCCGATCAGGACCGCGGCGTCGGCCCGCTCCGCCGCCACAGGACCCAGGCCGGAGAGATCCACGCCCTTGTCCCGACCGCCGGCGATGAGGACCAGCGGTCGTGGGAACGAGCGCAACGCCGCGATGACCGCGTCCGGTTGCGTCCCCTGCGAGTCATTGATGAAGCGCACTCCGTCGACCAGCGCGACCTGCTCCAGGCGGTGTTCCACGCCCCGGAATTCGGATGCGGCGCGGCGGATCGCGTGCGGCGGTATTCGGAACAAGCCGGCGACGGCCATCGCCGCCATGGCGTTCGAGACGTTATGGTCGCCGGGGATCGCCAGCTCCGCGATCGGCATGATCCGCACGACCTGCGGCACGTCCGTAGGATGCGGCGCCCGTGCCACGATCCAGCCATCATCGACGCCCAGTCCGCCGGCCGAGGGCTCACCGCGCCGGTACGTGACCACCGCAACCGTGGCCGAATCGGCGTAGGTCGCGACGATCGGGTCGTCGCCATTGAGGACGAGCACGCCATTGGGATCGACCAACTCGGCCAGCCGCCGCTTGACGGCTCGGTAGGCCGCCAGCGATCCGTGTCGATCCAGGTGGTCCGAGGTCACGTTTGTGTAGACCGCAATGGTCGTGCCTCGCGACAGCGTCGGCAGCTGCAGCTCGGAAAGCTCGATTACTACACGGTGCTCGGGCGTGAGTTGGGTCACTCGCTCGATGAGCGGCAGGCCGATGTTGCCACCCAGGATCACGGGATGGCTTGTATCCGTTGCCAGCAGGGCCGCGATCAGCGACGAGGCCGTGGTCTTGCCCTTCGTGCCGGTTACCCCGATGGTCGGGCAAGGGCACAGCCGCAGGACCAGGTCGGGCTCGCTGACGAGCGCCGGCGCGCCCCTCGGGTCCAACCGGTGGGCATCGACGACGACGCGCAGGGCCGCCCGCAACCGTGGCTCTGCCGTGGGGAAATCGGGGTTGATACTCGGGGACGTGGCGATCAGGTCGGCATCGGACCAGGCCGACGCCGGATCTACTTCGGGCCCAAGCGCAAGTCGAATCGATCGGTCGCCCAGCGATTCGATCGCCCCCGCCAGCTCATTCGCCGGCCGGCCGTCGTAGACGGTCACCACGGCGCCCGCGGCGGCGAAGAAGCGGGCCATAGCAAGGCCACTGCGGGCCAGGCCCAGAACGGTCACCGACCGCGCGCGCAACGAACCATCGCGGATTCCGGCGGCGGTCAGCCCCTCGAGATCGACGATTTTGCCGGCCATGCCAGACCTACTTGGGGATCGAGGCGACGAACAGAGTCACCCCGAGCATGCCGGCAAGCGCGCCCACGATCCAGAAGCGCATCGTCACCTTTTCCTCGTCCCAACCACCTAACTCGAAGTGGTGGTGGAGCGGCGCCATGCGGAAGACCCGTTTGCCGCGCGTCTTGTAGCTGACGACCTGGATGATGTCCGACGCGGTCTCCAGGACAAAGATGATGCCGATAAGGGGCAGGATGAGGATCTGGCCCGTAATCAGGGCTACGACGGCCAGCATTCCGCCCAACGACAACGCCCCGGAATCGCCCATGAATACCTGGGCTGGATGGACGTTGAACCACAGGAATCCCAAGATCGAGCCGATGACGATGGCGCACACCAGGGCCAGCTGGGGCTGAACGCGAGGCTCATTGAGCAGAGCGATGATCAGGAAGCTGATGAAAGCGAACACGAGGGTGCCGCCGGCCAGCCCATCGAGGCCATCGGTCAGATTCACGCCGTTGCTGGCACCGACGATCGCGATCACCGCCACGATGATGAACAAGATCGCCCCGATCTCCACATTGCGGCCGATGCCGGGCAGCCAGATCGTGGACGTGTTCACGACATCGCCGATGAACGGGACGCGGACGCCGTTGAAACCAAAGTGGTTCTGCACGTAGATCGCCACGCCGATTGCGACAATCGTCTGCCACACCAGCTTGTGGCGGCCTCGGATGCCGATGCCGGTCTTGGCATTGAGAATGTCGTCGACGGCGCCGAGGGCGCCAACCAGGGCCAGCACCACCAACGGCGAGTAGGTCGAGACATCCAGGGCGTTGAAGACAACCGCGAGAGCCAAAACCACGACCACGATCAGGACGCCGCCCATGGTCGGCGTTCCCTGCTTGATCTGATGCGAGTCCGGCCCTTCCTCGCGGATCTGCTTGCCAAGGCCGAACCAGCGCAGCAAACGGATGTAGGGCGGCATCAGAATCACAACGCACGCAAAGGCGAGCAGCAACCCCTGGATTAGCTCGACTCCGCGGTTCAAGTCTCCTCCCTGGCCGATCGTGCGAGCGGCGACGAGTCGCCCGTGCCGGTGCCGGTGGCCAAACCCCTAAAGCTGTCTGCCAACGATTCAACGAGTGATTCCAGCGCGACCCCACGCGACGCCTTGACGAGAACCGCGTCACCCGGACGCAGGGTGCGACGCAATTCGGCCAGGGCCGCCTCCTTGTCAGAAACCTGCACCACCGACACGCCCAGCGGAGATGCCCCAGTGACCATTTCCGAAGCGCCGTCCCCGACCACGACAAGGCGGTCGACGAGCCGCGCCGCCGCCACCCCTACGTCACGATGGCCGCGTTCGTGCGCTTCGCCGAGCTCAAGCATCTCACCCAGGACCGCGACGTGGCGGCCGGGCAATGACGCCAGCAACTCCAACGCGGCGACCATCGAGGCCGGTGAGGCATTGTACGAGTCGTCGAGGATCGTCAGCCCGCCCGCGCGCACGACCTGGTCACGATGATCGGCCTGCCAGCCCTGCGCCAGGCCCGCGGCGATGAGTTCCAGGTCCAGCCCGGCGGCAAGGCCCACGGCCGCGGCTGCCAGACCATTGTGAATTCCGTGGCGGCCAAGGGCGGGCGTCGATGCTCGGATCCGGCCGGCCGGGGTGACCAATGTGAAGCCCATTCCGTCGAGGCCGGCCGAGACGATGTCTTCGGCACGGACGTCCGCAGCCGCGTCGAAACCGTAGGTCAGGCACCGCGCTTGGGTGTGGTTGCGCATCTCAACGACGCGAAAGTCGTCGGCGTTGAGGACGGCCACACCGTCGGCCGGCAGGGCCTCGATCAACTCCGCTTTGGCCCGTGCGACCGCCTCGATGGACCCGATGCGCGACAGATGGACCTCGCGAACCGCGGTCACGACCCCAATGTGCGGCCTGGCAATGGCGGCCAACTCGGCGATCTCGCCGCCGACGTACATGCCCATCTCCAGCACCGCCGCCTCATGCTCAGGGCCGAGGCGTAGCAGCGTCAGAGGGAGGCCCACTTCGTTGTTCTGGTTGCCCTCGTTCTTGAGGGTCACGAAGCCTTGACTCAGGACCGCGGCGATGGCCTCTTTTGTGGAGGTTTTGGCGATACTGCCGGTCACACCAACGGTCAGGGGCGAGAAACGGTCCCGCCAGGCAGCGGCAACGAGGTGAAACGCGGGCAGTACATCGCGCACCTGGATCACGGCCGGGCCGCCCTCAGTGTCGGCCAAACCGTCGGCGAGCAGAGCCAGATCTGCGGGCACATCTTTGACCAGCAGCGCCGCGGCTCCGGCCGCAGCCGCCGCCCCAAGGAAGCGGTGGCCGTCCGTGCGCTCGCCCGATAGCGCCACGAAGAGGCATCCGGGGCGAACCTGACGTGAATCGACCGCGGCTCCGACGATCGATCGCTCGGTCGAGCGGACGAGTCTGCCGCCGGTCACGACGGCTATCTCCGCGGCGGTTAGGGGTCTCGGCCCCGCAGCAGGCCGATGCTCCGGCGGGCGAGTGTCGGTCACGCCCTCAGTGTCGCACAGCCAAGGAAGCCTGGTACGGGCCTCGGCCATCACCCCTGTGGCGTCGTTTTCTTCTTACCCGGCCCAGTTGGCCCATTCGGGTTTGACGCGATGTGCTGTGTCGTCACGGCATCGGTCGCGATGCGGCGGAACAACTCGTAGGACTGAACGGGCATATCAAGGACGCCCTGCTTCACCCTCGTCGGCGTTCCTTCGGAGATGACCGTACCGATCATGAGGTCCGGGTTGCTGTGGCCTACCCAGCCGTAGAAGCTGTAGTTGTAGACGTCAACCTTCCAGCCGCCTCTGCCTCCCTCCAGGTTCGGATCCCAGATTTGGGCCGTGCCCGTCTTGCCGCCCACGAAGTAGCCGGGGATGTAAGTCCTGACGTCGTAAGTGGGGACGGTTGTGAGGACATGCTTCATCAAACCGGTCAGGCTCGTGGCGAGGCTGGCGTTGATGATTTGCTGGCCGTTGCCCGTCGGCTTGCTGCCGCCTGCAGGCAAGACCGCACTGGGAATGATTAACGTCCCACCGTTTGCCATGGCCGCATATGCCCGCAGAATCTGCAGTGGGGTGACCGCCACGCCCTGACCGAAAGATGCGTTGGCAAGGTCGATCTGTTGCCATTTGTCAACCCTGGGATCGCGGACGATGCCGCCGACTTCGCCGGCCAGATCCACGCCCGTCGGATGCCCGATGCCGTATTGCTGCCAGGTGTCATAGAGAACCTGGGAGGCCGCAGCTGTGCTCTTTCCGAGCCGAAACGCCGCCTGCGCGACGCCGACGTTGCGGGAGTAGGCCACGATGTCCTGGAAAGTCCGCCAGCCCATGGATTTGCGGTCCGCGTCGGCGATCTCCTGATTGCCCGGCAGCTTGTACACGCCGAAGTCGTTGATGCTGGTCATCAGCGAGGTGGTCTTGGTCTTCAGCGCGGCGGAAGCGGTCAGCATCTTGAACACCGATCCAGGCTCGTAGACGGCGCTGATGATCGGATCCAGGAACAGTCCCGGACGACGATCGGCGGCCTGCTGGTAAAGGTTGGCGTCATACGAAGGGTAGGTTGCCTCCGCCAGCAGCTCGCCGGTCTTGGGATCCATAACCACCGCCGAAACGGACTTTGCCATGTCGGCGACCCACGTTGAGAAGACCTCCTGCTCGACCTTGAGCTGGAGGCCCACGTCGATGGTGGTTCGGATATCCTCCCCGGCCGTTCCGGGGTCGATGACTTTGCTGCCCGCCGGCCCTTGAACGGTGGGGTCGATCTGTAGAGTCTCGGGCTTGCCGGCGAGCTCCGCGTCGTGGGCCTGTTCGATGCCGTACTGGCCCTTGCCCGCGGCGTTCACGAATCCCAGAAGCTGGGCTGCCAGCGACGTTTGGGGGGCACCTCCGGCCTGGGGATAGACCCGCACGGGCGTAGTATCCAGGCGGATCCCGGGCAGTCCGCCAAGGTCGATCCCCTTGCTGATGTCCGCGGCGGTGCCGGCGTCGACGTTGGACGCGAGCACGACGTAGTAGGTCGTCCCGGACATCGCCGTGCGGAGGGCCGCCTCAGCGTCGCCGGTCACTCCAAGATAGTCGACCAAAGCGCTGGCGACGCGCTTCTGCTGGGTCGCTGTCAGCACCGCCGGAGCGGCAATGACTCGATACCGATTGATCGTCTCAGCCAGCACAATGGTGCCGGTCCGGTCGTAAATGGTGCCTCGCTTGGCCGGCGTGCGCTGCAGTTCGTCGGCCGTCTGAGCCGCGAAGGCATTGATCTGCGGGTGCTGGTTGAGCTGCCAGTAGGCCAGGCGTGCCGTCATGCCGCACGAGACGACGATCAAGGCGGCCAGGAGCAACAGGAGGCGTCCTCGGGAGTCCGTCCGGCCCAGCATGTGCGTAGCGCTCAGCGGGCCGGCAAGACGACCGGGGCGGGCAGCTGGGTGAGGCCCTCGGCGATGGCCTCGCGGCGGATTGCCGACTCACGGCCGAGCCGCCCAATGTCCGAAGTGACCTGCACTTGCTGGTTCTGGAGTTGTTGATACTCCTGGTTCAGCTGGCCCATATCCCAGCCGGAAGCCGAGACTCGCACTGTCTGAACGAGGGAGAAGAAGCTCAGCAGGAAGGCCACCACGATCAACCCGATGGCGAAGCCGACGATTCGGGGCCGTCTGGCGGAGCGGATAGCGATTCGGGTGCGGCGACGCGCAAGCGCCGGCGCTTGGTGGCGTACCAGAGGTGTCTCGAGGCGCCGACGCGGAAACAGAGAGGATCGAGGGCGAGCGCCCTCGTAAACGGCCATCAGTCGATACGTCTAGTCTGGAGCCACGCGGGCGCGGCCCCGCTGGTGAGCGACTCCGACGTCCAGCGTCCGACCGTTTCGTTCACACCGGACTCGATCAGGTCCGTGGCGTGGCCGCTCCGCTCGGGCCGCTCGTTCGATTCGTGCTGCCGCCGGCCGTAGCTATGGCGCCGGCTGCTTTGGTGACGCTTGCTCACGCGGCCAGCCTCTCTGCCGCGCGCAGTCGGGCGCTGCGTGAGCGTGGATTGGCGGTGAGTTCCGCCTGGCCCGGAGTTCGGGACTTGCCGAGCGACCGAAGCCGCGGGCTTTGTCCGCAGACGCACACTGGCAGATCGGGCGGGCAAACGCAGCCGCGCTGCTCGCCGGCGATGAAGCGCTTCACGATGCGGTCCTCCAGAGAGTGATAGCTCAAAACCACCAGCCGACCGCCCGGCCGAAGCAGGATAAGCGAGGCCGCGAGGCCCGCCTGCAGCGCGCCGAGCTCGTCATTGACGGCGATCCGCAGGGCCTGGAAGACGCGCGTCGCGGGATGGATCCGGTGTCCGCCGCGCTTGCCAGGTACTGCTCGCACAACGAGCGCCGCCAGCTGCTCGGCCGTTTCGACCGGCGTGCTGCGCCTCGTTTCGACGATCGTCCGTGAGATGCGCCCCGAGTAGGGCTCCTCGCCGTAGCGTCCGAACAAGGCCGTCAGTTCGACCGCGTCCAGGGTTGCCAGGAGATCCGCGGCGGAACGACCGCGGCTGGTATCGAATCGCATGTCCAGACGACCGCCGGCCCGAAACCCGAAGCCGCGCTTCACGTCCACGAGCTGGAAGCTGGAGAGTCCAAGGTCCAGGAAGAGCCCGTCCACGAGGCCGAAGCCGGCTTCCGGGGCGACACCCTCAAGTTCGCGGAAATTGGCCTGGCGCAGGACCGCCCGCTCGCCAAAACGAGCGAGTCGGCGAGCGCCTCTGGCGATGGCCGCCCCATCGGCGTCCAGTCCGAGGAGGCGGCCATCAGGACTGCATGCTTCCAGGATCCGCTCTGCATGGCCGGCTCCACCGAGGGTGGCGTCGATCTGGAGGCTGCCGGGATGCGGTGCGAGGCTATCGATAACCTCGTCGGCCATCACCGGCAGGTGCCCTGCCTCCGGTTCGGCGCCCCCCTCGAGAGAGCCGGCGACGTTTCCGCCGTTAGCCATGTCGAGCGGGTCGTTGGAGTTCATGTGCTTCACCTAAAGACCCAGACCGGTGAGCTGGCTGGCCAGCGCATCGGCGGAATCCATGCCCTTCTGGATGGCGGCCCATCGATCGGGGGCCCAGATCTCGACGTGATCCCAGGCGCCCACCACCACTGCTTCGGAGGTCAGGGCGGCCCATTCGCGAATCGCTCCGGGCAGAACGATTCGGCCCTGGCCATCGCGCTCTACCTCGAATGCGCTGGAGGAGAGGAACCGCGATACGGACCTGGCCTTCTCATCACCCAGGGGGAGAACGGAAACCTTGGAGGCGAGAGTCTCGAAAGCGGCCTTCGGGAAGACCGCCGCGCAACCGTCCACCCAGCGGACGACGACTGCGCCCTCTTCGAGTTGCAGGCGGAACCGGGCCGGGATTGCCACCCGACCCTTCGAGTCCACCGAATGTCTGTATTCGCCGGTGAACATCTGGCGTTCGCCTGTCCGTTGCTACGTGCGGCTGCGGCCGCGCTCCACGAGGTGACTCTGTGTGGGTCCACGGACCCGGCTGGACCAGATTCCCCACCTGGCCTTACCGTGTGGAGGGAACGCCCTCCGCAAAACCCCACTTCAAGCCACTTCTCACCACTGCCGGCGATGATACACCCACTTGGCGACGCGTCAACGCCCTGCTTTTGGGTGGGTCGCAGCAATCGAACGCAGGAGAACATGGATGGGCATTCTGGCCATCGAGCGATCGATTCCGGGCGTTTCGGGCGACAGCTTCGCCAGCGAACTCAGGGCCGTGGAGGCGCCCCCGGACTTGGGACCTGCGGCAATCCGACAAGATCCGGGAGACGATCTCGGCGCGGACGAGGCAGCGGCGGTACTCATTCTCGGAGTGCGCGGATCAGCTGAGGCGCGATCCGTTTCGGAAACGCTTCCGCTCGTAAAGGCCGGGTGGAGGGACTTCGACCTTATCCCGCTCCGGGCCTTAGAGCGTTGCCAGGCTCTTCAGCCCTGGCGACCGCGAGTGACGCAGGGTCTCAGAGCCGACTCCGGGCCTGGGATGTAACGGCTCACCCAGGACGAGAGCTGGCAATCCAGGTCCTCGGCGACGGCTGGAACGGAGCCGGTTCGCTCGTACGACTTGCGGAACGCGGCCATTATCCCCATGAGCTCGGCTCTGGCGGCAGCGTTCCACTCCAGGGCGGGGCACGCTCCTCGCTGTGCGCAATCCTCATCCTGGGAGAAATGTCGCACCGCGTAATTGCCGAAATCGCGGAGGGCCCGCTCCACGACCGGCAACCCGCTACCGGCGCTGATGGAGGCGACCAGCGTCTGGGCTCGCTCGATGAGGGCGCGGTGCCCGGCATCGACGATTGGCGCGCCCGTTTCCATGCTCGACTGCCAGCCGATCGTCATCGTGAACTCCATTGGCAGGCGCGTACCAGTCGGGATGGCGCCTTCGTGCTGACTCCGCGGCCGGGTTACGGCCTTGCCTCTTATGAGGCCTCACGCACCATTCCCAGCCCAGTGCCATTGGGCCCGCCGAACCATGACCGGACCGCTCGCGGATAGCTCCTACTGGGTAGGTCCGCCGCCTACGCGGCCCGACGAGGTCATCGATCCGATCGCAAGTCGGGAAATAGCTCCACCAAACCCGCGCCGAAACAACTTCGGCCGTCGGACGTCTGGGCGAGCCTGAACCGACATCTCCTCGGTCGCGGCGGAGACTCGAGTCGGCGGGGCGAGTCGGCGGCTATTTGGTCGGCGATGGGATGCGCAACTTCTGGCCCGTATGGATCGCGGTACCGCCATTCAGTGACGGATTCAGCTGCCATATCTTCTTGATATCGACCCCGAAGAAGTTGGCGATATTCGCGAGGCGATCTGGACCTCGAGCCGTGTACCGGACTGTGTAGATATAGCAGTCGGCCTGAGTGCCGCACGGAACCACCAGGGACATGCGCGACGCGGTGGCACCGGGAGGCCACGATCGGACGGCGGTTGGCGTCGCCGTCGGCGTGGCGCTCGGCGCCGCGGTCGGAGTAGCGCTTGGCGGAGCCACGGAGGAAGGCGAAGGCGATGGCGCGCCGCTGGGCTGGGGGGTGAGCTGGCCGGAAGCGGTCGGCGTAGGCGAGGAATTGCTCGCAATGAATGTCGGCGTCGGAGAGGAACCCGTCTCGCCGAAGAACGGGAAGCGCCCTAATACGCCGCTTACCAGTAGGAGGAGCGCCAGGACCACGACCGCCGCGACTGCAACCGTCATGGCGGGGAAGCTGGGCGACTCCTTGATGGCCTGCGCGCCGGCGGTCGCGGCGGGCGCCTCTGAGGCGAGCAAAGTGCCCCGGAGGTAGCGCGGGCAGCTGACGTGAACACGCTGCAAACAAACCAGTTCCTGCTGTCGTAAGGACAGCGGAAGCGGGTCCCCGAAGGCTGCGCAGCGGTGCGTGGGAACGGCGCTGCGACCGGGTTCGGCGAGCCGCCCGTCGGCGCTGACGCTGCGGAGGAAGTGACAGAACGACGGCTGATTGCCCGGCGCAGCTGCCTCTGACCAC
>JANYJG010000211.1 GCA_025358515.1 Chloroflexota bacterium | reverse complement strand
GGCCTACGTGGCCACGGGCCACGAAGACCAGCTCAACAAAGGAGACAAGAAGCGAACCGGTGGCGAGGCCGTTGGCGAGGCACGGGCCTGGATGTGCGCCAACTACTACGACGTCCGCACCTTCGGCGCCGTCATGTCTACGGGTGTCAACTGCGGCCAGGTGCGAGGTCCGATCCAGCTCACATTTGGGCGGTCGATCGAGCCCATCACAAGCCTTGAGTACGCGATTACCAGGATGGCGGTCGCGACCCACAAGGAGGCCGAGGATCAGCAGGGCGACAACCGGACAATGGGCCGTAAGGCCACGGTTCCGTACGGCCTCTACCGCTCGCACGGCTTCGTCTCGGCATTCCTCGCCAAGCAGACGGGCTTCTCCGAAGAGGATCTAGAACTGTTCTGGCAGTCACTCATCCAGATGTTCGATCACGACCGATCGGCGGCGCGAGGTGAGATGTCGACTCGCGGACTGTACGTGTTCGATCACCAGAGCGAGCTTGGCAACGCACAGGCCTACACGCTCTTCGAGCGTCTCACGGTCGAGCCCCGCCACGCAGAGAACGATGCTGCCCGCCAATTCGCCGACTATGAGGTGAATTTCGACGGCGCCGCTCTTCGTATTGGCGACAAGGTCCAGGCGGGCCCGAACGTTGACCTGCGGAGACTGGCCTGACCCGTGGATGGCGCAAACGCTGATGAGGACCTCGATCTCGTTGAGGTCCTCATCTCCGCCCTGGAGCACTTCAGCTACTGTCCGCGCCAGTACGGCCTGATCCACCTCGAACAGACCTTCGACCAGAACATCTACACGATCCGTGGCCAACTCGCCCACGAGCGCGTAGACGCCGGAGAAGTGGAGCTGACGGAAGGTATCCGAGTCGAGCGTGCCATCCCGCTGTGGTCGGACCGGTTGGGTCTTCGAGGCAAGGCCGATGTCGTCGAGTTCCGACCAGATGGCCCGTACCCGATTGAGTACAAGGTTGGACCACCGCGCGGCAAGCACGCGGACGTTCAGCTGTGCGCCCAGGCCTTGTGCCTCGAGGAGATGCTGGGAGTCTCTGTGGCGCGTGGTGCGATCTTCCATGTCGCAACTCGTCGGCGGCGAGAGGTTGAGTTTTCGGAGTTGTTGCGAGACCGGACCACGGGCCTCGTTGAGGCTACGCGGCAGATGCTCGTTACCCAAGTACTGCCGCCACCGGTGAACGACGCCCGCTGTGGCCACTGCTCGCTGGTGGAATCGTGCCTTCCGGATGTGGTGTCCGATCGCCTCCGCCTGGAACAAGTGGATGGGCAGGCGTTCGAGCTTGCGGCCGAGGCGTCGGCGACACAATGATTGAATTGCTAAACGTGCTGTACATACAGACTCAGGGAGCAGTCGTGGCGATGGACCACGACGCAGTTCGCATCGAGGTCGAGCACGAGACGCGACTTCGAGTCCCCGTCTTACGTCTGTCGGCCCTTGTCGCCATCGGCCGGGTCACCATCACGCCGTACGTCATTGAGCGCTTCGCCCAGGATGGCAAGAGCATCGTTTGGCTTGACAACCGTGGACGATTTCGAGCCCGTATAGAAGGCCCGACCCGTGGGAACGTTCTTCTGCGGAGGGCCCAGCACCTCACTCTCGACGACGAGGCCAAGACTCGAGCCATCGCGACGCGGATGGTCGTCGGCAAGATCCAGAACAGCCGTACGATGCTTCTACGTGCTGCCCGAGAGGCCGCCACCGAGTCCGATGAGGGCGTTCTGCGCAAGTCAGGTGAACGCTTGGCCGCCGCACTCGCTCGCATACATGGCGCCGGATCGATGGCTGAAGTTCGAGGGATCGAGGGCGAAGCGGCTCGAGCCTACTTCGAGGCATTCGGATCCATGGTTCGAGTTGACCGTTCGGACTTCCCATTCGACCGCCGGTCACGCCGACCGCCTCGGGACCGAACGAATGCATTGATCTCCTTCCTCTACGCACTGGTTCTCGCCGAATGTACGGCAGCGCTCGAAGGAGTCGGCCTGGACCCGCAGGTTGGCTTTCTCCACGTTCTCCGGCCGGGCAGACCGGCCCTCGCCCTGGATCTGATGGAGGAACTTCGGCCGGCTCTCGCCGACAGACTTGCCCTCCGCCTGATTAACCGCCGGCAGGTGACCGCCCAGTCGTTCGACGAGCTGCCGGGCGGCGCTTACCACCTAAGCGACGATGGCAGGCGGGCAGTTATCGTGGCATTTCAGCGTCGGAAAGAGGAGATGCTGCCCCACAGGTTGCTGCAGCGCAGCATCCAAGTTGGCCTGCTCCCGCATATACAGGCCCGACTCCTTGCGCGACATCTCCGTCGTGATCTGGCGGAGTACCCGCCGTACGTGGGAAGGTGACCGATGGAGGTACTCGTCGCATACGATGTGGCCACAGATGACGCAGCGGGCCGGCGACGACTTCACCGGGTCGCCAAGGCGTGCGAGGGATCCGGCCAGCGAGTCCAGAAATCGGTGTTCGAGTGTGTCCTCTCCGAAATGGAGTTGGCCAGGCTCGAAGGGAGGTTGGGCAGGCTAATTGATCCTTCGCGGGACAGCCTGCGCATCTATCGGCTCCGCGAGCCAAGAGCC